>NZ_CALIMY010000170.1 GCF_938045205.1 uncultured Campylobacter sp. | reverse complement strand
GAGGGATCGTCTAAGGCTAAAGGTAAGAGGGGTAAGAAGGGTAAGGGAGAGTAATTTCTCCCGGTCTTAGCTTATTATTCTACAAGTCTAGCGCTTGCGGCGAATGCAAGGGTTAGGTAGCAAGTGCATAGATTTAGGCGGAGCTATGGAAGTGTGCAAGATTTCAATTCGCATCTTGCGTAATTAGCTTGCTCGACTATACTGTAGATTTAGAGTTTCCAGTCTGATTTAAACTTGCGGATACGATTTTATTTTATGGTACGGCGAGCCGATATTTTTTGGAATTTTAAGGCGTAAATTCCTGATTTTTCATAAATTTTAATCTCACTACTTTTAAGCAGAACTAAAATTACCCTAAAGACCGCCTAACTATAGCAAGGTATCGGCAAACCGATTACCGGCACGTTTCAGGCAATGCCTAGAAATCGTGTAGGCTAAATGTCAAGCCATAAGAAATCATAGCGGTTTAGGGCGGCAATTTTGCAGAAGCGGCAGTAGGTTTATCTTACGACAAAGCGTATGGCGTAGCGCGAGAGTAGCGGCTAAAAAGAGCACAAGAGTATATTTAAGCAAATTTTACCCTATTTAAACGCTAGCATTATTACACCTGCGCCGATGAGTGCTAGCGCGAGCCATTCGCGAAGACTCGGGCGCTCGCCTAAAAAGATCACGGCGATGATCACAACGAGTACTACGCTTAGTTTATCGATCGGTGCTACTTGATAAGCTTTGCCGATTTGCAGAGCTTTGAAATACGCTAGCCACGATGCGCCCGTAGCTAATCCGCTTAGTATCAAAAATACCCAGTTGCGAGGGCTCAGGCTCGATAACGGCTGCCAGGCTTTAGCGTAGCGTAGGAATGCGGCGAGACATAGGGCGATGATGATCGTGCGGATAAAAGTCGCGAAATGAGAGTTAATGCCTTCAAGCCCGATTTTAGCAAATATCGCTGATGCGAGCTAGCCAGGTAAAAGAAGCTAAAGTTCTGCCGTGTTTGATTTAGACGCGACTACCAAGTCTCGCTCGCGATTACTGCTAAATTCTACCCCGCATATATAGAAAAATCGTCAAAAGCGCATTCTCGCTTCGTCTAACGCTAAGAGAGATCTGTTTAAATTCCACTTCGACGCTCCTCAAAAACAAATGCCAGCGACGCAAGCGCATCCATCGTCGTTTAAATTCCACTCCGATGCCTCTCAAAAAAGCAAACTTTAAGCCCAAACCTACTACTCTAAAAGTTCAAATTTTACAAATAAGGATACTGAATGAAAAATTTCATATTTTCCGCACTTTTGGCTCTTGGCATCGCAGGCTGCGCCGTAAGCACCGCTCCGACGCCTGCAGGCAACTTACGCTCGTTAAAATCCGAGATCGTAAACTACACTCGCCAAAGCTCCACAGCTTACGTATATACGTTTAAAGACCTATCCAGCGGCGAGCTATACACCGCTCGTGCAAGCAGATATTATGCGGCTGCAGGAGATACTGCCTACATAAGTACCGCTTCAGGCGCTATCACCGATATGCGAATCATCTCGCGCAAAGCGGGTTCCGTTGCTCCGCGCGCTTATGACATCGGCAAAATCGAGACCAAACAAATGCATAAAAACGACGCTATTGCCGTACCAGAGAGCGAAAATATCAGCTTTTAATCCTACGCGATTTTTAGCCGCTGTGCCCTTGAGGGTAAGCGAGCCTGCTTTTAATTTGCGAAACGCTTTTGTGTTCGCTCCCTACTCTTATGAAGGCAATAGTTTCCTGTTCTTAATCATGGCGGGCTGGCGCGATTTGCTTGCGCTTTAAAGTCCGCTGATTCTTTACGCGACGCCTGCATAAATTTTATATTTTATAAGTTGTGGAATTTTATATTTCACGAAATTCTGCGTTGCACATCTTACTTATATGGCTCGACTCGCATTTCATATCCACTTGCTTTCGCGCTTAAAATTCCTTTCTGCATAGTGCCATTTTGTCCGCAAAATTTTATATTATAGAAATATGGCTGGCGCTAGAATTTTGATTGCGAAATTCTTATAAATTTTCTTTCTCGCAGTTTTTCACGGACTGCTCGTTTTCAGTGCTGTATCCTCCGCTGATAAGATGTTACGTGGATTTTTAAAACCCACGCTTTGCAAATTTCGTATCTTGAAATTTTATCCATAAAATTTTACGTCGTAAAATTTTTATGAAATTTCTCCCGCATGAAAGAGGTGTTGCCGTCTGTTTACCGCAGCCTGATATAATCCCCACATCGAAATTAGAACTCCTTTCAATAATCGGCGAGGCCTGTGTGGGTCTCGCTTTTTTTATGCCCGTTAAATTTAGATTTTCGGTAAATACTCGGTAACAATTTGGTAAAATTTTAGTATTTTTCAGCCTATTTTAAGCATATAATTTGTCATTTTGTGCTACTATTGCGCTTACAAACTTTTAAAGGAGTTCAAAATGAAACTAGTTAAACTTAGTTTAGCGGCAGCAGTCGCTGCAGGTGCTCTTGCTATGAGTGCAAGTGCTGTTCCGTTAGAGGAAGCTATCAAGGACGTGGATCTAAACGGATACGCTCGTATGCGATATACTCACGATCACCTTAAAAATAAAGCAGATAGCAATAGAGGTGTTTGGCAGTTTAAATCGGAAGTAGATTTTAAAGCTAAAATCGACGATAACTTCTTTGGTGTAGTAGGCATTAGATTTATGGATGAAGATCATGGCGAATCCGCTTCTTCTTCAAATAGTCAATATCATGGCAATTACGGCGCAAGAAGAGAAGACCCGGATTCTGATTTCGATATTGCTAAGGCTTACTTGGGATACACTATCGGCGGTACTACGATTGCAGTTGGTCGCCAGGGCATAGGCTCATTCTTTACCGATGATATGTATGGAGATGGCGTTAAGATTACTAGTACCGATATCGAGGGCTTAACAATTAGTGGCTTTTGGATGGATTCTCTAGAGAACGATGGCGATATTTCAAGCCTTGATTGGGCTAGCGTAAATAATAAGCTAACTACCGATCATAACCTATATGGCATAGGATTTATGGGTTCATATGATCCCGTATCTTTCCAATTATGGTATAACTCTTTAGAAGATGTAGCAGATCTTTTCGCTGCAGAACTGGCTTTAAGCTTTGATATCTCTGATGATTTTAATCTCGGCGTAAAAGGTCAGTATGCATTTTCTGATTTCGATGGCGACTATAAAAATGTAGTAGGTGCCGATGATGCAGATTTCTGGGCCGCAGAAGCAAGTGCTGGTTTCTTTGGCGTTGATTTAGCTGCGGGTTATTTGAAATTTGAACCTGATCATAAAGACAGCCTTTCTTTTGTATCCTTTGAAGATCAAGGATCCTTCATTAGCCCAGGTGAAGAGTTGCTAGATTATAGAAGCTTTACTGGCGAGAACCACTATTGGTATGTAGTAGCAGGATATACTATACCTGATACTGGTATCAGAATTGGTGCTGATTACCTAGACGGTAAAGCGCATGGTGACGATGCATACGAAGTAGTAGGTAGAATTTCTTATAAATATAATGAAAAGCTAAGCTTTAAAACTTGGTATTCTCACTATAAGATTGACGATGCTGCTGGTGGTCTTGATGAGAAAAAAGATCGCATCAGATTTGAGGCTAAATACAGCTTCTAATTATTTACCTTATACAGGTAAAATTAGGGCGAAGCTTTTGCTTCGCCCTTTTTAAATTCTAAATCAAGGTTTTCTATGAAAATTTTTAAAATTTCTTTTTTAGCATGTTTTTTTGCCTTTAATTTAAATGCCGCAGATAAAGCAAGCGATGATACGTATGTATTCGAAGCTAAAGGTGAGTTTGCCAAAGAGCTAAAATCCCTGATCGAAAAGCATTCTAAAGATGAAAATGTAACCGTAAATATCTACAAAAACACTCCGGTCGCAGGCAGTAAAATCCATAGCGGCAAGATAAATCGAAATATAAATTTTTTAAAAGAAAGAGGTGGAGCTATCTTTGCTGAGAAGTGCGCTTCATGCCACGGCGAGAATGGCCAAAAAAAAGCTTATGGAGTATCACGTAAACTCAAGGATCTGGATGCCAAAGAGATCTCGATAGCTATGTCGCAATACACTACAGATCTAAGTTATGGTGGCAAGATGAAAAATATCATGCAGCCGATCGCCGCTAAGACGGGCGCTACGGAGCTGGGCTACATCATTGCTTATCTAAAAGGCGACGATTCGTTCCTATACGATAGCTCGTCTAGTAGGAGCACGAATACTGAAATTTCGACCACCCCGAGCGAGCAGGGCTCATACCTAAAATAAAGGAGCGTAGATGAAAGTAGCGATCGTTTTGGCAAACGGTTTTGAAGAGATCGAGGCGGTAAGTTTGATCGATATTTTGCGCCGCGCGGAGATCGATGCAGCATCCGTGGGGCTGGATAAGAAATGCGTCTGTGGTGCGCACGGCGTAGAGATGATCGCCGATGAAATTTTAGACGATATAAAAGTTTCGGAATTTGATATGATCGTTTTGCCTGGCGGCTTGCCCGGAGCCGAAAATTTGGCAAAGAGCGAGAGGCTGGGGCAAGTACTGCGCGATTTCGATGCAAATAACGCAAAAATCGGCGCAATATGTGCCGCTCCGTGGGCCTTAGCTACCGCGGGTGTGCTAAAAAGCTCTTACACTTGTTATCCAGGCTTTGAAAATCAGATTGCTCACCCAGGCTATACGAATTCGGCGAATGTCGTAAAAGATCAAAATATAATGACTTCGAAAGGTCCCGCTACTGCGATGGAATTCGCACTGCAAATCGTCCGCGAGTTAAAAGGCGAACAGGTTTATTCCAAGCTAAAATCCGATTTGCTTTTTAAATAAAATTTCAAGTGAAGGCCGATTCCAGCACACTTTATTTTGCCATTTGTAAAATGGGCGCGTGATTTTGCCACGCCCGAGAACTGCAAATTTTATCTTACTCTACACGTATAAAATAGCCGCAATATTTATTATGAGTATCCGTAAACGACAAATGGAATTCTTGCAACTCAAATTTTAGATCGAAAAACGCAAAAAACTTTGTGCGTGACAGATAAAATTTTATTGGAGCTAGTTGCTATTAAAACCAAATATTAACATCACGACGGCGTGAAACGCGAGTATGAAGGGATATTTTGGGCGTAGGCTCTTAAAAGGATACTCAGCTGAATAAATTTCAGTGCGGCATCTTCGCGATGCACTCGCTAGTAGAAGCCAAATAGATCGCGCAAACGTGCTAAATAAGGGGATCGGCGTGATCAAAAACGACGAGATCGCGCTGGATTTAAATTTGATCAAATAGCGACGTCGATGTATCAAGAGGCAAAACGGCGCAGTTTTTGAAGGTTTTGTCGGTAAAGCACAGATCTATCAAGAAGCATATAAGCTTGTAGCGCGCGACGAAAGTGCCATTTAGAATTCCTAAAAAGGATAAAATTTAGCGCTTCTTTAAAATATCGTCGTTTAAAAATGTCGCGCTGCTTTGTATTGTTTTGATAACGCGGTCTTTAGAATTTTGCGTTTTGTAGGGTACGGGTCTATGTGCGATCAAATTTACGCGCCCGATTTTCGCTGTGAAATAAAAATTCCCCAGTATCGTCGCGTTTAGAAATACTCCAAAATGTATGCGTTCTAATCCCCATATCCCTATGCTGGCGGCATGAATGGGCACAAAAATTATCGCGATTAAGACCGGATAATAATCCGAAATTTTATTTTTGGCAAGGATTACGGTCGTAACGATGGCGTATGCGATGAGCGTAAAAGGAGAGATAAGCAAGAGTGCAAAAAGCGCGTTTATGCGCTGATAATCTTCGTGCCCGATTAAGACGCAAAAGCTACAAAACGCGAGCGTTATGAGAAAAAATAAAGGTAAAATCCACCGCGTTTTCACGTCGCGCCCTTTAAGCAGCGATAAAAAGAGCAGATGAGAGCCCAGCGCAATACAATAATAATCAAATATAACCGACGAGCTTAAAAACGTGAGCGGTATGCCGAGCAGTGCACCCGGCCCGTCAAAATATATCCCACTGAACATGAGCCACGTGATAAAGAGTATAAAAGCATATTTCAGACCCGCATAAGTGGCGCAAACACAGATACTACGAGGATAAATCGTACAAATTTGCTCATTTGCCTTTTTCCTAAATTTAGGTAATTATAGCAAACTGCGAAAAACAAACGGCGCAAAATTTTAAATTTAGCCGTGCGCTCGCCAAATCCGCTGCCGATCGCGAGCTCGTGCGCGCTAGAAGCAAGCTCAATGCCTTCGCATTATTTCATCCGCGCCCGCGCCGCAAGATAAAATTCATAAATTCTAAATCCGTTTTGCGTTATCATTGCGCTAAATTTAAAATTTTACGCAAAGGGGATTATATGAAAAATACGGCATTCATCACGGGCGCTACGAGCGGCTTTGGCGAGGCGATCGCTAGGGCGCTTAGCGCGCAGGGCTATAAGATCATAGCGCTTGGGCGTCGCAAAGATCGGCTACAGAAGCTAGCCGGCGAGCTAGGCAACACGCACATTATCGCCGCGGACATTCGCGATAAAGCTGCGGTATTTGATGCTGTAAGCGCGCTACCTGAAAATTTTAAAGACGTCGAGGTGCTCGTAAATAATGCAGGCCTTGCGCTCGGGCTTGAGGGGATCGCGCAGACGCCCGTAGAGGATTTGGAGACGATGGTCGATACGAATATCAAAGGCGTGCTGTATTCGACCAAGGCGGTGCTACCGCTTATGATCGCGCGCAAAAGCGGCTATATCTTCAATCTCGGCTCGACTGCGGGCGCGTGGCCCTATCCAGGTAGCCATGTTTACGGCGCGAGCAAGGCGTTTATCAAGCAGTTTAGCCGTAATATCCGCAACGACCTGCGCGGCACTGGTATCCGCGTGACGGAGATCGCGCCGGGAATCTGTAAGAGCGAGTTTAGCGAGGTGCGCTTTAAAGGCGACGTAGCGCGCGCTGCGGCCGTGTATGAGGGGGTCGATGCGATCCTGCCAGAGGATATCGCACAGATCGTACTAAGCTGCCTAGCGATGCCCCACCGCGTAAATATCAACGTGATTGAGGCGATGGCGACGCAGCAGAGCTGGGCTGGGCTTTTTATCGAAAAGCATTAAATTCTAAGGCGAGAAAATGAAAAAAATTATATTACTAATGTTTTTATCGGTTGCCGCGTTTGCGGTAGATGACGCGACCAGACAGCATAATGCCGAGCTTTTCGGCATCTGGACGCTGGTGCCGCCCGTCGTGGCGATCGCGCTTGCCTTTATCACCAAAGAGGTGATTTTATCGCTTTTCATCGGCGTTTTTAGCGGCACCTATATGCTAGCAGTCGTTAACGACAATCCGATCTCCGCGCTTGTGGGCAGCTTTACCGATCTGGTCGCGCGCGTGGTGGGCTCGATGGCTAGCAAAGGTAACGCGGGCGTGCTTTTGCAGGTGCTTTGTATCGGCGGCGTGGTCGCGCTGATTAGCAGGACGGGCGGCACGAAAGCAGTGGCGCTTTGGATTAGCAAGCGCGCTAAAACTGGTATCTCAGCGCAAATTTCAACGTGGGTTATGGGCCTTTTCGTATTTTTCGACGATTACGCAAACGCACTGATCGTAGGCCCCGTCATGAGACCGATCACCGATAAATTTAAGGTCAGCCGCGAAAAGCTCGCCTTTATCATCGACGCCACCGCCGCACCGATTGCGGGTATCGCGCTAATTTCTACCTGGGTAGGTCTTGAAGTCTCTCTGATAAGAGCGGGATATGATCAGATCGGCGTGCAAAACATAAACGCTTTCTCGATCTTCGTGCAAACTATGCCGTATCGCTTCTATAATCTTTTCATGCTTGCTTTCGTGGTTTACGTCGCCTTTATGCGTAGAGATTTCGGGCCGATGCTCTCTGCCGAAAGGCGCGCGGCGACGGGCGAAATCCACTCTAAAAATTCTAACATTGCCGAGCTCGAAGATAAAACGCTAGAGCCCAAAGAGGGGATCAAGCCGCAGGCATCAAACGCCGTTATCCCGCTTATAGTGCTAATCTGCGGCGCGTTTGCGAGCTTTTATTTTAGCGGGCTAAGCAAGCTTGAAGGCGATGCTCTCGCAGCCGCAAAAGCCGCTCCGCTAAGCTTTGCAACGCTTCAGGCGACGTTCGGCAACGCGAACTCGTCGGTCGCGCTTTTTCAAGCGGCGCTTCTTGCTACGGTCGTGTCTATATTTATGAGCGTTTACCGCAAAATTTTTGACGTCAGAGAGGCGATCTCTACGTGGATCAAGGGGTGGAAGACGATGATCGTTACGATCGTGATCCTGCTGCTTGCTTGGTCGCTCAGCTCTGTCATCAAAGAGCTCGGCACGTCGCGCTATCTGGTCGATATGTTAAGCCAAAACACGCCGAAATTCTTGCTTCCGGTAGCGATTTTCGTGTTGGGCTCGTTCATTAGCTTTTCGACGGGCACGAGCTACGGCACGATGGGAATTTTAATGCCGCTTGCCATACCTTTGGCAAACGCCGTGGGACTTCATTACGGGCTTTCGGGCGATGCGCTTCACGCCTATATGATCGTAAATATCTCGGGTGTGCTAACCGGCGCGATTTTCGGCGATCATTGCTCGCCGATTTCGGACACCACGATCCTTTCGTCGATGGGCGCGGGCTGCGATCATATCGAGCACGTAAAGACGCAGATGCCTTACGCTCTTTCAGTCGGCGCGGTCGCCGTGGTAGCCGGCTACCTGCCCGTAGCGCTAGGACTTAGCGTCTGGATCGCGCTACCAATGGGGCTTGCCGTTACGTGGGCTCTCGTGCGGTTCGCAGGTAAAAAGATAGAGGAGTAGCTCTCGCAAATTTTAAATTTGCTTTTAAATTTTGAATTCCGCAACGATGTGGAATTCTGCTGGGCGAAATTCTAATCTGCCTTGCGGAATTTCACTCTGTAAAATTCCGTCGCGCTAGTAAAATTTTAAAACGAAATTTCAAAAAGCGCGAGCAAATTTTAAAAGCGGAATTTTAACGAGCTGCGTTAAAATAGCGAAGTCACACATCTTTCGTCCTATGGAGGCTAGATGGCGAAATAAAATTTACAAATTTTAAAAGGACTTGGATTGACGAACTTGATTTTAGCGGGGCTAGGCGGCTGTGTAGGCGCGATGGCGCGAGTAGGCCTAAGCGGAGCGATCGCGCGTGCAATGGACCGCGCCGGATTTTGGAGCGCGTTTCCGATCGCTACTTTTTGCGTAAATGCACTGGGAAGCTTGCTGATAGGGTTTTTACTCGCGCTAAATTTAACGCAGAGCCTGCGGGTATTTTTTGTCGCAGGCGCGCTGGGCGGCTTTACGACATTTTCTACGTTCAGCTACGATACGCTGCAATTATTGCTGGCGCGAGAATTTGCTATCGGTGTGCTAAACGCGGTCTTAAGCGTATGCGTTTGTATGCTTTTTTGCTACGCTGGGCTGCTCGCAGGCAGAGCGCTTGCAGGCTAGCCGTGGAGCACGTGAGTTTTAAATTAAATCGCCTCTAAGCTTGCGCTGCTTTTAAATCGAAATTTATTTAAAGTGCCTGCGCTACGGAATTTTATCGCGCGCATGTGCTGCAAAATCTGCGAGCGATGGGCACAATCCCACATGCCGTGCAGCTTTGCGAAAGAACGCGAGGTAGCTTCGGCAAAGTGCAATATCAAGCAGGAATTATAAGGCGAGCAAATCGTAAGACGAGCGAAAAGTAAAGCGAGCGAGAGGGATTGTAGCTAAATAATGGTGCTCGGCGTCGGGCAGGCTGGCAAAATCCAGATAAATTTGAAATTTGCGTGCATTCTCTGCGTATCTTGTTTACCGCAGCTTTGTAAAATTTCGCTATCTTGCGCCTAGTTATCGCGACGCCCTAAAAATTTCGCTGTCTTGGCGCGGATAAAATAAACCTAAGCCGCGCGATAAATTTTAAAACTCCGTGGGCAAATTTTAAAGCTTGAAGCTTAGAATTTTAAAATTCTCACGTAAATTTTAGAAGCTAAATTAAAGCGCGTCGTAATCACGATCTTATGTGTCAAATCCTGCAGCGCTATCTTAGATTTATCGCAAGCGACTGCGAGCCCTCTTAATTTCGTTTCTGCAGATTTCATTAACCTGCTCGCCTTCGCTATTTCGCAAGATAACCTCGTAGTCTGTGATTTCACGACCTTTGTTATACCCCTCGATATATCTGAATCTCGATAAAACTATTTTAAAGGATTCCACATCGTCTAAAGTATACTTATCGCCGAGCTTTACGTAGTTAAAATTCCTACTAGTAAGCGTATGAAAATTATTAAATTTTTGCTTTAAATTTAGCGTATAAACTGCCGTGGATGCAGCGCCGTTATCGCAGCTATTGATTTCGCTCTCATCAAAGGCAAGCGCGAGGCAAATTTCATCTCCGCAGATAACCTTGATATCCTTGGCGCGGCTGTTTATACGGATGGTCTGTCGCCACCCATCGCCCTCTATCTCAAAGACGTTGCGAGCGAGTTTTTTGGCTATTTCATCTCCGACATAGCCTCTGGCTTCTGGTTTATCAGCCCAACCAAGCGCAGAGTAGTTCTGCTTTTGCGGAAAATCCGCAAGCGGAGTTTGAAGCTCGCTTATAGCGTTTAAATTTTCCTCGGTGCCTTGCGGAGCTGCAAAAGATGTGCCCCTCATAGAGTGTAGATTAAAGAAACCGATAAATTTCCTCACGACCTTATGCGCCGTTTGAGAAAATATCTTGGCTTCATTTTCAAAAAGCGAAATATCGTAGATGCCGTAGCTATAATATCCAAGCTCTCCACTTACCCACCTTTCGTCCGGCGAACGATCGATCTCGTCGTATCCATAGTAGCGCTCTGGCATATCTTTTTGTAGCAAAAAGTCGTCGCTGTCATTATCTTTGTATCTAAGCCAAACTCCGAATTCGTCCTTGATATATAGGTAATCAAACTCCGCTCCCTTTGCAAAATCGCCTTTGCCTAGCCAAAATACGGGCCTTTTGTCTAAGGACGGCAGAGCGGCGACCGGGGGCAAATTTTGCAGCTCTTTTTCAAATTTTTCATCGATATAATCGCAAGCGCTAGTGGGCATACTAGGATCGCAACCTTCGGGCGTATCGGATGAAAAAAGCAAATTTAAAATCACAAATATATACAGCACAAAAAGCACGCACGCAACGCTCACGACCAAGGCGGTAATTTTTAAAATTTTTATAAAAGTTTTCATATCTAAATTTTACCTCGTTGCACCTAAAAAGTATAAAATTTTGCTTTAAATTTGAAATCCTCTGTGTATTATCTGTACGCTTCGCCTATTGCTTCGCTAAGGCTTTTTAGCAGCTCGCCTTTTTGTTTAGTAATATGACTTCGTAGTCTACAGGCTCGCACTCTAACCCGCATTTCTCTCGGCGGCGGTTTGCGCGGCGCGCTAAATTTTAACTTCGCGCGCATTTTATCCGCGCCCTAGTCTAAATTTAAAATTTCAAATCCGCGACGAAATTTCACGCCTTAAATCAGGGCAGCTTCGCCGCGAAATTTAACAAGCGCACCTTAATAAAATTCCGCCGAAGCTCGGTGAAGCTCACACAAAATTTCACGACAAGGCGGCGAAATGTCGCGGTCTAGCGATAAGTACGGCGCGGCGGCGAGAATAAATCTCAACGCCCTAAGTGCGAGCAAATTTAAAGCGCTCTTCAAGAAGCATGCGCAAAATTTAATCTCTAGCAGCGGGCTAAATTTCATGGCTCGCGCGCCCGTGCCCTATCAAATTTAAAATTTCAAATCCGCGGCGAAATTCCGTGATATGACGGCAAAGCGTCGTAGGCCGGCGAGGAGTACGGCGCGACCGCGCCCTTTCGCCGCTATCAGCACTTGACGTTTTTTGCCTTGCTATCTTGCATCGCACGGAAAAATTCCGCCCTGCTTAGTGGGATTTCGTCCGGATGAGCGCTTCTGAAATGGCGCAGATAGCCCTCGTAATCGCCGAGCCCGATGAGCGGCGCAAGTGCGGCATCCGCGCGCGCCAAAAACCTCGCCACGGCCTTCGGGGCTGCGAGTGGATTAAATTTAAACTTTTTCATAAACGCCCCTATCTACGTACTCGCTTTCTGCTAGCTTGAAATATCCCTCGCTCGCGCCGCCTTTTGAAATTTTAAGGCACATTCGGATCGTTTGAGTGATGACTATAATCGTGACGACGACGAAAAGAGCACATAGCACGGCGTCGATGACGTTATTTCTGATGATAGCCTGCGCCTTTTCGATCGCCGCAGGATCGCTTAGGCTAGCGAGCTTGGCGGCGGTGTTTTGCGCTATAGCCACGTGGCTTACCGCGTCGTGCACGCGCTCGCCGTTAGCCGGCATCAGCTTCAAGATCGCCGCATAAAGCGTGGTTATAAGCACCCAGATCGCAGGAGCGATCGTAACAAAGGCGTATTTTTGCTTGCCCATTTTAAAAAGCACCACCGTCGCAAGCAGCAGCGCGATACCCGCGAGCATCTGATTGGACGCGCCGAAAAGCGGCCACAGCGTGTAAATTCCGCCCATAGGATCGGTAACGCCGCTGTAGAGCAGATAGCCCCAGCCCGCCACGCAGATCAGCGTCGCGATGATGCCGTACAGGAAATTTTTAGTATCGGAAAAGGGCTTATAGACGTTGCCTAAAATTTCTTGTACCATAAAGCGCCCCGTGCGCGTGCCAGCATCGACCGCGGTCAGAATAAACAGCGCCTCAAACAAGATCGCGAAATGGTACCAAAACGCCATCAGCTCCTTGCCGCCGATGATCTGATGCAGAAGCATCGTTAGTCCCATTGCAAAGGTAGGAGCGCCGCCCGTGCGGCTCATCATCGTGGTTTCGCCGACGTTTGAAGCCAAGGCGCCGATCTGCTCGGGCGTGATACTAAATCCGATGGAATTTATATACGCCGCGGCGCTTACCGCGTCTTTGCCGAGCACTGCGGCGGGCGAGTTGATAGCGAAGTATTCGCCCGGGCTTAGGATGCACGCCGCCACAAGCGCCATTACGCCTACGAGGCTTTCCATAAGCATCGAGCCGTAGCCGATGAAAAGAGTGTGGGTTTCGCGCTCGACCATCTTCGGCGTCGTGCCGCTGGAGATCAGCGCATGAAAGCCCGAGATCGCGCCGCATGCGATCGTGATAAACAAAAACGGAAATATCGGGCCTGCAAAAACGGGACCCGTGCCGTCGATAAATTTCGTCGTAGCGGGCATTTTAAGCTCGGGCGCGACAAAGATTATCGCGACCGCCATACCGATGATGACGCCGAGCTTAAGGAAGGTGCTTAGATAATCGCGCGGCGCAAGCAGCAGCCACACGGGCAAGATCGCCGCGATAAAGCCGTAGCCGATCGTAAGAAGCGCGAGCGTCTCGCCCTTTAGCGAAAAAACGTCGTGCCAGTACGGATCGATCGAGACGTAATGCCCGCCCCAAAGCGCAAGCATCAGCAAAACAAAGCCGATGATCGATGCCTCGCTGACCTTGCCCGGGCGCAAGAACCTCATATAAGCTCCCATAAATATCGCAATCGGTATCGTCATCGCGATCGTAAAAAGCCCCCACGGCGAGTTTGCGAGCGCCTTTACGACAACCATCGCCAAGATCGCCACGATGATCAGCATGATGAAAAAAATTCCGATCATCGCGATGCCGCCGGTGAGCTTGCCCATCTCATCTTTGATCATCTCGCCGAGGCTCTTGCCGCCGCGGCGCGTGGATAGCACGAGCACGATGAAATCATGCACCGCACCCGCGAGCACGACGCCTACCAAAAGCCAAATGGTGCCGGGCAGATAGCCCATCTGTGCGGCCACTACGGGACCTACGAGCGGTCCGGCGCCTGCAATAGCGGCAAAATGGTGGCCGAAAAGGACGTATTTGTTCGTAGGAACGTAATCGCGTCCGTCGTTTCGGATCACCGCAGGAGTTGCGCGGCGATCGTTCAGCTCAAAGACGCGATACGCGATAAAGCGCCCGTAGAAGGTGTATCCGATCAGATAGATGCACGCGCTGGCCACTACGAGCCAGACGGCACTGATGCTCTCGCCTTTATTTAGCGCAAGTACGCCGAAACACCACGCCCCTATGACGGCGACCGCCGCCCAAAGGATCTTTTGCCAAAATTTCATGCTCACTCCTTAAAGCTTAGCGAGCGGCTTGGGCAGTATGTCGTTTTAACAAAACGGCTCGCGCCTTTAAAGCAGGGCTCGCTAAGTAAAATTTAATGCGTATTTTATCGGCGTTTTTATAATTTAAAGCTGAATTGCAAAATTAAAAAGAGCTCTTTCGGCGTTTAAATTTAACGCATAAATCTTGAATTTCAAATTTAAAGAGGCGGCTTGGCGGCGCGCGAAATTTTAATACTTAATCGCCCTAAATTTAACTCCGCAGCTCTTAGCCATTACGGAATTTATCGCGGTTTAAGAAACCAAGCGATAAAATCCTATGATAACGATTTTAATTTCTTAACAAAAATCGCGAATACTTTTAGGAGGAAATTTATGCCGAATCAGGTGTGCGGCTACGTACTTTTTCGCGCCCATATCAAAAGCTATGCAAGCTTCAAAAATAATTGCGCCAGCCGCGAGAATTTCATAAATTCCGCGCGTATAAATTCCTGGCACCGCTTAATTAAAAATATCCGCCGCGACGAAATCTGCGCGTATAGTTCGCCTGGTGAGCTATGAGTTTTAAATTCTATCTCTTTCTAATCGCAGCTTTCGTATTGCTTGCTTTAGCGGCCGTAAGTAGCGGCGGAGCGAGCATTTCGCTGAGCGACATCGTAAAATTTTTCACCTTCGGCGAGATAGACGAGACCAAGCAGCTCATCTTGCTACAAATGCGCCTGCCGCGCCTCGTACTTGGAATTTTAATAGGCGCGCTGCTGGCAACTTCGGGAGTGGTGGTGCAAAGCGTATTTTTAAACCCGCTTGCAGATCCCTACATCATCGGCATCGCCTCGGCAGCGACTTTCGGCGCGGTTATAGCCTACCTGCTGGGGCTTAGCGACGTTTTTTACGGAATTTTCGCATTTTTGGCCGCCAGCGGGCTTTCGCTCGTGATCTTTAAGCTCGCAGCCCATACCCGCTCGATCTCTACTCTGCTGATCGTAGGCATCGCCGTATCGTCCTTTTTGGGCGCATTTACATCCTTTGCGGTCTATCTAATCGGAGAGGATAGCTTTAGGATTACGGCGTGGATGATGGGCTATCTAGGCGGCGCAAACTGGCAAAAGATCGCGCTTTTGCTACCGCCGCTTCTGTTTTGCATGGCGTATTTTTACGCGAAGCGCCACGAGCTAAATATCATCTTAAACGGCGACGAGGAGGCAAAGTCGCTGGGGCTCAACGTCGAGAAGTCCAAAAAGAGCCTACTCATCGTCTCCTCGCTCATCATCGGCTTTTCGGTCGCATTTACGGGGATGATAGGCTTCGTGGGGCTCATCATTCCGCACACGCTTCGCATGGCGCTTCATACGGCGAGCAACGCCGTACTAATCCCTGCTAGCGCGCTTACCGGCGGAGTTTTTTTGGTTTTTTGCGACGTAATCGCTAAAAACGCCCTCTCGCCGGTAGAAATTCCGATCGGCGTGGTGACCTCCTTTTTCGGCGCGCCCTTTTTTCTATACCTCGCGTTTAGGAAGCATGCATGAAAATTTCAGCGCTAAACTTCAGCTACGGCAAGCGGGCGATCCTGCAAGACGTATGTCTGAATTTAGAACGGGGTAAATTTTACGGGATTTTGGGCCCTAACGGCTGCGGCAAGAGCACTTTGCTAAAAAACATATTGCAAATTTTAAAGCCCGCAAGCGGGATCATCGAAATAAACGGCAAAAAGGCGAGCGAATATAGCCTAAAAGAGCTTGCGGCGCTCATCGGCTTCGTACCGCAAAAAACGGCCCTCGCCGCGCCGCTTAGCGTGAAAGAAATTTTGCTTGCGGGCAGATTTTGCCGCCTAAAAAGCGCTTTTAGCGGCTACGATGCGAGCGACCGCGACAAAGTAGAGCGAATTGCCGAGCTTTTGGACGTGAAAAAATTTTTAAATCGCAGCGCATTTGAGCTAAGCGGCGGCGAGTTCGGGCGCGTACTGCTTGCCAGAGCGCTCGTAAGCGAGCCTGAAATTTTACTGCTCGATGAGCCCACGGGCGCGCTTGATATGAACTACGCGATCGAGGCGATGAAGATCTGCGAAAATTTAACTAAAACGCTAAATTTAACGAGCGTCATCGTGCTGCACGATCTAAATTTAGCCTCGCTTTTTTGCGATGAAATTTTGATGCTAAAAGACGGCGCAGTGAGGTATCGGGGTAGCGCGAGCGAGCTTTTTACGCCACAGATCATAAAAGAAATTTACGGCTTTGACGCCCTGATAGTAGAAGAAAACGGGGTAAAGTTTATACTACCCAAAAAGGAGAAATTATGAAAAAAATTCTTATAGCTTTGACTGCGGCGAGCTTTGTATTCGCCAAAGGTCTAGTAGTACTTGATCCCGCAGCAGTCGAGATCATCTACGCTTTAGGCGCGCAGGATCAGATCGCTGCGATCTCAACTACCTCGATGAGCAAGATCCGCCCGGAGGCAGAAACCGCGAAACTGCCTAGCGTAGGCACCTACGTCAAGCCGAATATGGAGAAGATCGTCGAACTTAAGCCCGATCTGGTCATCACGAGCTTTCACTCCGCAGGCGTTAGCGAGAATCTGCAAAAGCTGGGGCTTAAGAGCCTTGCGATGGATGCAAACTCTACCGCAGATATCTGCCAAAACGTAAAGAAGGTCGCGGCGATCGTAAAAAAGGAGAGCGAGGCGGATAAAATTTGCGCGCGGATGGATGGAATTTTTGCAAACAAACCCGCTCTTCGCGGCAAAAAAG
Organism: uncultured Campylobacter sp.; assembly: GCF_938045205.1. Taxonomy (GTDB): domain Bacteria; phylum Campylobacterota; class Campylobacteria; order Campylobacterales; family Campylobacteraceae; genus Campylobacter_B. The sequence goes on along the minus strand of NZ_CALIMY010000170.1, from coordinate 20,673 downwards.
TGGCTATGTTTTTCGGCGCGAACGCTACGATGGCTTTCAATGACAAAACCCTCATCGGCGATATCTTCGCTCGCCTAGGCGCCAAAAATATCGCAGACGGCCTAAAAGGCAGCACGCCTTCGGTATCTGCCGAATACATCATCGAGCAAAACCCCGATATAATCGTCGTCGTGGGCGGCGAGACGGAGGATTTTTTAAAGGCAAATCCGATCCTTAAAAATACCAAAGCCGTAAAATCGGGCAAAATTTTAAAAGCTCCGACGCTCATCTTGCGGGGCAGCCCGCAGATCGGCGAGACGGTGGATGAAATTTACGCGGAGGCAACGAAATAGATGTTTAAAGAACGCATTAAATCCCACCACCGCTCCAAACTTTTCGAGAGCGTCTCTGCGAGCGAAAACGAGCTGTTCGACGCGCTGGAACAGCCCGCGAAAGACAGCGATTGCGTGATCTATCTGCATGTGCCCTTTTGCGACAACATCTGCTCATTTTGTTCGATGATGCGCTCCAAGCTTGGCGACGAGCTGGACGAATACGCTAAATTTTTAATCCGCCAGATCAAAGACTACGGAGAGATGCCCTATTTCGATACCAAAAGCGTCAAAAGCATCTACTTCGGCGGCGGCACGCCGAGCGTATTTAGCGAAGCTCACTTCGAAAAGGTTCTGGGCGCGCTGCATAAAAATTTTAAGATCGCGGACGACTGCGAGATCAGCATAGAAACCACTCTACATAATCTAGATACGCAAAAAGCGCTCGCCCTGCAAAGCTTTGGCGTAAATCGCTTTAGCATCGGCGTGCAGACCTTCAGCAGACAGGGGCGCGCGCTTCTAAACCGCGTGCACAAGCCCGCTCGCGCGATCGAGCGACTAAAGGATCTTAGAGAAAAATTTGACGGCATGCTCTGCTGCGACATCATCTACAACTTCCCGAACGAAAGCGTAGAGGAGGCGATCGCGGACGCACGCTACGTAGATGAGCTAGGTCTAGATAGCGCTAGCTTTTACTCGCTGATGTTTTTCGAAGGCTCGGAGTTGTCCAAAAAGATCGACACCTCCTACTACGATCTGCCGACCGATAAGAAGCTGCACCATGCCTTTGCAGAGGCGCTGCTGCAAAGCGGGAATTTCGAGGTTTTGGAGCTTACTAAGCTTGCTCGAAAAGGTCGCGATAACTACGGCTACATCAAGCTAAGCCACAAGGGCACGGATATCCTGCCTATCGGCAACGGCGCGGGCGGACACGTAGCGGGCTTCGGAATTTACGGCGTGTCGGGACACAAGATGATCTCGCGAATCGATGAGCGCGAGGCAAAATATAGCGTGCTAAACAATCTATTTCAATACCCGATCGTAAGCTTAAACGAGCTAAAAGAGGCTCTGAGCGCGAATATTTACGACGAAGCGGTGCAAAAGCTCAAAGAATTTGAGAGCTGGGGGCTTTTGGAGCTTAAGGATGAAAAATCAGTCTTAAACTTGGACGGAATTTTTTGGGGCAACAACATCAACGAAGAGATAGCAAACATTATGAAAAAGGATTTTGTATGAAAAAAATCGTGCTTTACACCTCACAAACGGGTAACACGAAAAAGGTGGGCGACGCGATCGCCGAGCAACTGGACTGCGAGAGTCTAAATTTCCGCGACTTTGAGGGTGAGGTCGATGACTACGACTTTATAGCCTTGGGCTTTTACGTCGATAAGGGCGAGGCCGAGGCGAAATTTACGCGCTTTTTACGTAAAATTCACAACAAGAAGCTTGGCGTTTTCATGACTCTGGGCGCGGAACCGGACGGCGAGCATTCGCGTAAGTGTTTGGATGGCTTTGAAGAGGGGCTTAAAGCAAACGGCAACGAGATTATAAGGGAGTTTGCCTGCCAGGGCGCGATCGATCCGAATCTACTTGAAATGATGCGCAAAATGGCGGCCGGCGGTAACTCGCCCCACCCTATTACCCCCGAGCGACTTGCGCGCTGGGCGGAGGCTGCGAAACACCCGGACGAGAGGGATCTGGCGGACGCAAAAGCAGCATTTGCGGGGATAGAATAAAATTTAAAGCAAGCCGTGCAAACCGCTGCGCGGCGAAACAAAACCAAATAAAATTTCACACTACTTAATGCGCGATTTGAAATTTTATCTTTTACTAAATTTGGACGATAAATTTCATTACTACAAGTAAATTTGCCGCCGTAGGCGCAGGTCTTGCTCTAGAATTTAAACGATAAAATTTCATTTCGCGCGCAACGGATCAAACAATGCCGCCGACCTTGCGCCGCTAATGCGCACTCTTAGCGCGAAAAGCGCTTTTGCTAGCGACCGACCCGCGAATACCGCGGTCGTGCCGTCACCCAATACACCGCCCGCTATTTTGCGACGGCCTGAGCATTAAAAATCCAGCTTTTGCGAGCAAGTAGCCCGCGAGCGCCACGGTCGCGATCGTCGGCTACCCCTGTCGTCACGCGCCGTAGGTGCCGCCGTCCGTCGCCGCTCTCCCGCCGCGCGATACCCATCCACCGCTACTAACCACCCGCACGACAACCCGTCGCCGCTCATCGCCCCGCCGCTTTGTCGCAGTACTGAACCCAAACCGAACCGCTAAATTTTAAATTCTACAAAAGTCTTATCGCGCGTAAATTTTAATTCGGCAAATGCGCAAAATTTAGGTAAAATTCCATCCAAACGCTTTGACGGTCAAAATTTAAAGGGGCGAAAATGACGAATTTCGAGTACGCTAGTCGCATTAACGAGGCTGCGGGGCTAGATCTTGATTTAGATTGCGAAGAGATCGATCTGCAGGATAAGCTTTACGGGCTTTTTCAGTGCTTTATGCCTGACGGCGTCGGCGTGGATACGGTGTTTGCGCCGCTGCAAAACGGCACCGAGCTGCAAGCGCGCATAATGCCGATCTACGCAGTCACGGCGCAGCAGACGCGGGAAGCATTCGATCAAGGCGTGGCGCCCGGGTATTTTTGCCCGCCGCAGGATCCGAAATTTGATGACGAAGCACTTAAGAGCCTAGCTTTAGCGCACGTTCGAAATTTAAAAATTTTCGCAGAATTTCTCGGCGATGACGAGCTTTTAAAAATGCTTGAGCAGATAAAATCCGCGCGCGTGCAGGAAGGTTTTGATTTTGCGCATAGTAAAGACAAACTTGCGGACGCCGTCTATGAAGCGATCACGGAGTGGATGATAGATATGCCTAAGCTTGATACGAAGCTATGGGTGCTCGGCGAGGCGTACTATTCGATCAACTGCGACTATCTGCTACCTGCGTACTTGCAGTATCCAAACTACGCGCAAAGGCCGCAGGAGGACTTTTTGAAGCCCTACTTCGAGCTATACCTAGCGGGACGGCAGATCGCGTTTGAGCGCGGCGAGGTCGTGGTTTTCACGCACTAAATTTACGCGGGCAAAGAAAGCGATGGGCGCTCGCAAGCGACTAAAATTTGAGCTTTTTAAACAATAAAAAGTGAGCTACGCCCACAAATGGCTGAAATTTAAGCTCAGCAACTATGAGCGCAAATGCTTATCACATATCCAAAAAAAACCTGCGTCTTAATCGAGTATCTAGCAGGTTGCCTGCGTTGCATCAAATCACTTAAAATATTTCTGCTTTGCGTAGTCGCCGCTTTCAGCACCTTGCTAGAGCAAAATCTCCGCACATCGTTGATGTTTGGATAATTAAATTTCTTCCATCACCCTGCTGCCCTCACTTTGTATGAGGTACCCAAATAATTTACTTGCGCTAATGCTTGTTAGTCGAAATTCATCTGAATTTTAAATAGGAATTTTGACGCAGAATTTTATGGAATTTCGCTGCCGCAAATCTCACAATCGATAAAATTCTATCGATTTACGCTCTTAAATTTACTCAAATCGCCGCCTGTTTTATAAAATTCTTCAGCGTCGATCATAGTGCCGTCGGGCAGCTTACAAACGGTGTAGTCCACGCCGTTGCCGTCTTTGCGGACGATCAGCTCGCCGCCATTTTTGATACAAAAATCCCCAGCAGCGCTAGCCTCTGCGCTCACCGAAGCGAAAGCGCCCACCGCAAGCGCTACTGCAAAAAATCTCTTAAAACTCATTTAAATCCTTTCGTTTAATTTTGCCTGTTTTTAGGGTTAAGCTTAAATTTAGACGCCAGATACGCTAAACCTGCGCCTACATAAATAAACCGCCTTCCATCCTCGAACACCGATAATAGCGTTTTAAATGTTAAATCCTACCTAATAAATCCCAGCAGCGCCAAGTCCGCTCGCCGCTGCAAAATCAAAGCCATCAGACTTCATCCAATGCAAAATTTAACATCATAAAATTTTGTCTTCAATAAAATTCTAGCAGCAAAATCCAAGCCGCATCAAAGCTATTTCTGCCGCAAAATACCAGCTATAAAAGCGAGGGCTATGGCAAACACTAGCTCATCAGCGGCAAGGCAAGCGCGGATCCTAAACAATCTCGTCTATAAGCGCGAGGCGCGTTCAAATCCTTTAAATTTAACCGCCGCTAGCCGTTTTTGCGCGCAAACTCGCTCATAAAAGCGACTAGTTTTTCAACGTCTTCGTAGTTTATCGCGTTGTAGATCGAGGCGCGGATGCCGCCTAGGACGCGGTGTCCTTTAAGCCCGATCATCCCCTCAGCCTCAGCCTGCGCGATGAAGATGGGCTCAAGCGCGGCGTCTGCGATATTAAAGCTTACGTTCATCAGGCTGCGGCTGGTTTTTTGCGCGTGGCCGCGGTAGAAGCCGCCGCTAGCATCGATTGCGCCGTAGAGTAGCGCCGCTTTGCGCTTGTTGCGCTCATGCATCGCCGCAAGCCCGCCGATCTCGTCCTTGATCCAGCCGAGCATTAAATTTAGCATGTAAATTCCGAAAGTATTCGGAGTGTTGCTCATAGAGTCCGCGTCCGCCTGCGTCTTGTAGCGCAGGATCATCGGCGTTTTGGGATTTGCGCGGTCCAGCAGATCCTTGCGGATTGCAACCATCGTAACGCCAGCCGGTCCGCCGTTTTTCTGAATGCCTCCGTAAAACATCCCCACGCTGCTAAGATCCACGGGGCGCGAAAACAGATCGCTCGAGCTATCGACTACGAGCGGGCAGCCGCACTGCGGCAGCTGCGGATACTGCGTGCCGTAGATCGTGTTGTTCGAGCAGATGTAGCCGTAGTCGGCGCCGTCAGAGAATTTAACCTCGGGGATGCGGTCGAATTTGCTATCTTCACTGCTTGCGACCACGCGGTAGTTTATGCCGAGCACGCTCGCTTCCTTGATCGCCTTGCTCGTCCAATTGCCCGTGTTGGCGTATTCTGCGACGCCGCCTGCGTATAGGTTCATCGGCACCTGCGCGAACTGAAGGCTCGCGCCGCCTTGTAAAAACAAAATCGTAAAATCATCCGAAAAGCCGTAGAGATCGCGCACGCGATCCATCGCACTATGCAAAACTTCCTCGAAAATTTTAGTGCGGTGCGATATCTCCATTATCGAAAATCCGCGCCCCGCGTAGTTTAGCAGCTCCTCTTGCGCCTGCTTTAGCACGCCCAGCGGGATGGTGCTAGGTCCTGCGCTAAAATTTATTACTCTATCCATTTTGCCTCCTTTAGATGATTTTTGCGTTTTTGCTGAGCTGCTGCGAGCAAAGGACGAACTCGTCGCCCGCGGCAAGCTCGTCCAAGCTCACCGTTTTGCCGTCCTTTTGGATTTGAACGAGGTCTTTGGTGATCTCAAAAAATTTCGCCTTTTGCGCCAAAAGCTCATCTCTGGCGCTTAGCGTATGCTCTGCGGCGCTTAGCTTGGAAGCCACAAAGCTTTTAAATTTAAGCTCGAAATTTAAAAGCCTCGCGAGCGAGCCTGAAATTTTTGGCTCGACCGATTTTGATTTAAGCTGTAAAGCTGCGAGGCTCAGCACGTTTTGTGCGGATGAAATTTTATCTTTTATCAGCCTATCAAACGCGTCGCTTACGCCGTCTAGGCTCTGAAAGATCGCGCAAATATCGGGCAGCAGATCGATCATCGCGGCAGTGGGCGTGAGGCTTCGGTGATCGGCTACGAAATCGCTGATGCTAAAATCGATCTCATGCCCGACTGCCGAGATGACGGGCGTTTTGGCTGCGTAGATCGCGCGAGCCAAGGCCTCGTCGTTGAAGCACCACAGATCCTCGCGCGAGCCGCCGCCGCGAGCGATGACGATCGCATCGTAGCCCTTCTCGTCGGCTGCGCGCAGCGCGCTTATGATCGAAGCAGGAGCGCCCTCGCCTTGCACTAGCGCGTTATACAGATCGATCTTGCAAAGCGCGAAGCGATCCTGCGCCGTACGAAGCATATCCGCCTGCGCAGCTGAGCCCACGCTCGTGATGATCGCGATGCTTTGGGCAAATTTCGGAAGCTGTTTTTTGTGCGCGGCATCAAAAAGCCCCTCTTTGCTAAGCTTCTGCTTTAGCGCGGCAAATGCCGCTTCCAGCTCGCCCTCGCCGCTTTTGCGGATGTTTAAGACCTGGATCTGATACGCGCCCGTGGGGATGTATAGCGAGACTTTGCCGCTTACGATGAGCTTATCGCCGACGGCGGGGATAAAATTTATCCGCGCGGCGTTAAATTTAAACATCGCGCAATCGATCGCCGCGCTCGCGTCTTTGATCGTAAAATACCAGTGCCCGCTCGTGCTTTGAGCTCTAAACTTAGATATCTCGCCCTCGACCTCGACGAAGCTAAAGCTCGTCTCTAAAAGCACCTTGGCTTGGGCGTTTAGCTCGCTTACGCTAAGCATCGTCGCTCTTTTGCGCGATTTTCTCCGCGATGAAAAGCGTGCTGACGTCGAAGCTGAAGCCCTTTTGCACGCGCAGCTCAAAGCCCGCGTTTTTGAGCTTTTCGCTAAAGCTCGCGGCGTCTAGGAAGCTGCCGATGGAGCTTGGCAGATACTCGTAGGCTTCTTTGTTTTTCGAGATAAATGCGCCGATTTTGGGTAAAATTTTACTTACGTAAAAATCTCTGATTTTAAACGCGAGCCCGCCGCTTGCGGCTTTGGTAAATTCCAAAACCACGAGCGAGCCGCCCGGTTTGATGATCCGATTAAACTCCGCAAGCGCTGCGTCCAGCTCCACGACGTTTCTTATGCCGTAGCTGATGCTTAAAATATCCACGCTTGCGTCATCCAGCGTCGTGGCGCCCGCGGTTGCTTTAATAAACTCGCAGCTAGGGAATTTTTGCCTCGCTACTTCGAGCATCCCCTCGCTCGGATCGATCCCCACGATCCGCTCGATCTGCACGCCGTGCTGCGCCACACCGTCGCGCCACGAGCTTATCATATCGCCCGTGCCGCACGCGACGTCGGCGATACTCACGAGCTTTCCCTTAAGCTTTTCAAGCGTCAGCTCGACCGCCTTTTTGCGCCACGAAACGTCCACGCCGAAGCTGATGGCGCGGTTTGCCAGATCGTAGGTGGGTGCGATCTGATCGAACATCTTTATGATTTTTTCCTGTTTTTGCACAACTTTTCCTTATTCGTATGCTTTGATTTTGCGCAGCGATCTTTTCAGCGCGCGCAAAAGAGCCTCTTTTTCATTTAAAATTTTTTCCTCCAGCTCGGCGCGGCGATCGTTTAAGCGGGCGTCCAGAGCCAGCAGATACGCAAACGCGACGCCGCTTTTATCGCTTGCTTTTTGATAGATCGCGATGAAATTTTGCCACACGCTGATATCTTGCAGCGCGCCGAAATCCTCGCAGGCGGCTTTGGTGCGTTTAAACAGATCTCTGACACAGCCTTCATCAAAGCTTCTTGCAAAAATTTCAAGCGCGTATCGTAGCCTCTTTAGCCCTATGCGCGCGTCGTGAAATGCCTGTAGCGACGAGCCTTGCTTTAAATTTTTTAGCTCCGTGCGCAAGCTTTTAATCAGCTTGCAGAGGCGGGCGGAGGCGAACTTTTTTGAAATTTTTTCATATTCGCTGCGCGCGTAGATGCCGTCCGCGCCGCTTAAAAAGCCGCTAATAGCGCCGTTTAAATCTGCAAATTCCGCGCTAGAAAGAAATTCTAAAATTTTATCCTCCGAGCGCTTTGCGATAAGATTTAGCTGCTGCAAAAAGCTCGCAGGCGCGTCGTCGGCCCTTAAAAACTCCGCAAAAACGTGAAGGTCTCGCAGCTGATTGCTGCGGCTCATAAATTCTGCGAGGAGTTTTAAAATTTCATCCTTTTTTTCAGCTTCGAAAAGCGGCGCGGATAGCTTCAAAACGGCTCTAAATTTGCGGATCTGCACGCGCAGCTCGTGAAGCGCTTCGGGGGCTAGGCTTTTTTGATACTCGCTTTTTGCGCCGCACGCCCTCGTCCACGCTAGCTCAAGCGCCAAACGCGCGAGCTTAACGCTGTCCGCATAGGGCGGCGCGAAAAATTTAACTCGGCTAAATTTTTCAAAAACGCTGCGGGTGTGCGCGAAATCAAGAGATCGCGGCGGGATGCCGTAGCGCGCCAGATAGCGGCTTTTGTAGCGATAATCGTCGGTGATCTCGCAAAAATCGCTGCTACCGAAGGTTTTTGCAAAATCAAAATTTGCGCTTGCCGCCTCGCTTTGAAATTTCGCTCGTAAAATCACGAGCGTGCTTAGCTCGCCGCCGTAAAGCTCTAGCCAAAACTCCGCTTCGTCGCTGGCAAAGCCGTAGCGGTTCTTTTGCACGACGCGGGCGATCCTGCTTTTTAAAGCCTCTTTGAAATCATCTTTTGAAATTTTAAAATTTAAAGTTTGTCTGTCGAGGTCCTCTTTTTTATGGTGCAAAGAGCATTCGTCGTTTTGGCGAATGTAGTAAATTTCGGGATAGAACGAAGTATAAAACCAAGCGATCTTTACCTTGCGACATTTCAGCCCCGCACGCTCTAGCGTCCGCAAAATCGAATCGTCGCTCAATAAAAATTTACGCTTAGTTTGCATACCCGCTCCAAAAATAAAGTGGGTAATAATAGCAGAAAATTCTTTAAACTATCTACACTTTTCGCAGTCTTCGACCGTAGCCGTGATATTTAGCTTGCGGATGAAATTGCCCGCTTTGCGCTCGATGTTTTTCAAAACGTCCTTATTAAAGGCATCGTCCATGAAAAGATCCGTGACGTTGCCGCATTTTTCGCATACGACGTGGATGTGCGGCATCTGATAGATGTCGTAGCGGCTCTTTTTATTCGGCGCATTGACCTCGACTACGACGCCTTCGTCGAGTAGGGTATTTAAATTTTTATAAACCGTCGCTAGCGAAATAGATGGATAGTCCTCCTTGATCCCCTCGTATAGGTCATCTATGCTTGGATGTTCGTGGCGATCGAGCACCTTTAGGATGCACAATCTTTGCGGAGTTGCTTTCAAACCGCAGGTTTTGAGTAGTTCTACGTGGCTCATTTTTGTCCTTCAAAAATTTTAAAGTGATATTATCAAATTTTACTTTAAACAAAGTTGATATTAACTAATACTTTTTATCACTTAATATTCGCTCGGTTAGAGTTTGGATATCCAAGCCCAAGCTACGCTCCACGTCGGCGGTCTTGCCGTGCGGTAAAAAGATATCAGCAAACTCGAAGCTCACGATCTTTACGTCCGAAATTTCATTTTCCTGCAAAAATGCGCTTAAAATTTCACCGACGCCGCCCTTTTTGGCATTGTCGCTAAAGACGTACCAAATTTTATCTTTGCGAGCCAAGCTTCGCAAAAACTCGGCGTCCAAAGGCTTTGCAAAGACTAGATCTACGACGTCCGCCTCGATCTGCCCTTCTAGCGCCTCAGCCGTTTTATACGCCCTACCTGCGCCGTTTCCGTAGCCGATGAGAGCTACGCGCGCGCTATCGCTGCGCTTTAAAAACACCGATTTTGCAAGCTCTACCGCAGACGCGCCGGTCTCGTCGCAGTCCAAGATAAAGCTTCCGCGCGGATAGCGTATCGCCAAAACCCCCTCGTGCGCGTAGGAGTACTCGATGATCCGTTTAAAGCTCGTCTCATCCCGCGGCGCGCACATACTAACGTTTGGAATCGCGTTTAAAAAACTCACGTCAAAGACTCCCTCATGCGTCTCGCCGTCCTCGCCCACGATGCCGGCGCGATCCATCGCAAGGACTAAGCTTAAGTTCATAATCGCCGCGTCATGGACGATCTGATCGAATGCGCGCTGCATAAAGGTCGAATATATCGTAACGTACGGCTTAAAACCCTCGCGCGCCATCGCAGCCATCGAGCTTAGCGCGTGAGGCTCGGCGATCGCTACATCCCAGAAGCGGTGCGGAAATTTCTCGATCAGCTTATCCATACCCGTGCCGCTTGGCATCGCTGCGGTCACACCCACGACGTTTTCATGCTTGGCGGCTAAGCTTAAAAGCGCCTCGGCGTAAATTTGCGTGGCGCTTTTGGCGGCGGATTTTTTCTTAAATTCTCCGCTTTGAATGTCAAAAGGCCCTACGCCGTGCCAACTCTCCAAATAGCCCTCGGCCTTGTCATAGCCTTTGCCTTTGATCGTCTGAGCGTGCACGACGACGGGCTTACGCGCGCTTTTTGCCGTCTTTAGCGCCGATATGAGATCGGCTAGGTTGTGGCCGTCGACAGGGCCTATGTATTCGAGCCCCAGCTCCTCAAAATACATCCCCGGGATGATAAGCTTTAAGGAATTTTCAAAGCGCTTTGCCATATATGTCGCGCTTTGCGGAGCGTGAGAGAGCAGCTCTCTTACGTGGGATTTAAATTTTTGATATGTCTCGCCCGCCATCGCTTGGCTTAGGTATTTACTAAAGGCGCCGATGGGCTTGCTGATGCTCATTTTGTTGTCGTTTAGGATGATGACGCAGGGCAGCCGCAGATCGCCGAGCTCGTTCATCGCCTCATAAGTCATGCCGCCGCTCATAGATCCGTCGCCGATGAGCACCACCGGCACGCGATTTTCGCGCTTTAGGCTTATCGCTTTTGCCGCACCCACGGCTAAAGAGATCGATGTCGAGGCGTGTCCTGCGACGAAATAATCAAATTTGCTCTCGCTAGGCTTCGTGTAGCCGCTGATGCCGCCGAACTGCCTAAGCGAGCCGAACTCCTCCCAGCGATCCGTCAAAAGCTTGTGCGCGTAGCTTTGGTGGCTCACGTCGAAGATAAACGGATCGCTCGCGGCGTCAAATACGTAGTGCATCGCCACGATGAGCTCAACCGCGCCCATGTTTGAGCTTAGATGGCCGCCGTTTTTGCTCACGACTTCGATGATGCGCGCTCTGATCTGCGCGCAAAGCTCCCGTAGCTCCTCCAGGCTTTTATTTTTAATATCCACTCAAAATCTCTCCCAAAGCGCCCAAGACGCGATCGTTTTGCTCGGGCGTGCCGATCGTGATGCGCACTGCGTTTAGCACATAGCTTTTTAAATTTCGAATGATGACGCCGCGGCGCAGAAGTCTATCGCAAAGCTCGCTACTATCTAGCGACGGGCTAAGTTTGAACGTGATGAAATTTGCGTAGCTAGGGATAAATTCCAAATTTCGCTCGCGCGCAAAATCTTCAAAGCGGCTCATCTGCGCGGCGTTGTTTTGCAGGCTCTTTTGCACGAAAGCTTCGTCTTTTAGCGCCGCAATCGCCGCTGCGAGGCTAAGCGTCGTGATATTAAAAGGCGGGCGCAGCTTATAAAGTGCACTTATGATTACGCGCGGCGCGATACCGTAGCCTACGCGCATACCGCCCAGTCCATAGACCTTCGAAAAGGTGCCTAGATAGAGCACGTTTTTAAAATTTTGAATTAAAAATTTCGGATCGAGCTTTTTGCGCTCGTCTTTAAACGCCGCAAATTCGTTGTACGCGGCATCGATCACCAAAAGCGTGTTTTCATCCACGCTACGAGCGAACTCATACACCGCCTCCGCATCCAAGCACTCGCCAAGCGGGTTGTTCGGCACACACAAAAAGATGACCGAAATTTCATCTCTATGCGCGTTATAAATTTTTAAAAGTTCGGCTAGGTCGTGCTCCTGCACGCTCGTTTTGTAAACTTTAGCCTCGCAGTGGCTTGCGTAGATGCCGTACATCGCAAAGGTAACGCCCGCTTGCAGTATCGCGCGGCGCGAATTGAGCTTGGCGTGCAGCGCAAACTCGATGATCTGGTCGCTACCCGCTCCGATGATGATATTTTGCGGCTCTACGCCGAATTTAGAGGCGAGCGCGCCCTTTAGCTCATACATCGAATCATCAGGGTATAGATGCGCACAGGCGGCGTTTTGCGCGATCGCCTCCTGCACCGCCTCGCTAGTGCCGAAAGGATTTTCGTTGCTGGCAAGCTTTAGCACGTCCTGCTTGCGGATACCAAACTCCCGCACCGCAAGCTCGATCGGCTTGCCTGCTTCGTAATTGCTTAGATTTTCTACAAATTCGTTAAATTTCATCACTCCCCTCCGTTTATATAGCTTCCCAGCCAGGTGATTTCGTGGCCGCTTTTCTGCGCGTTTTGCAGCACGCGCGCCACGCGCTCGTCGTCGATGTGCCCCTCAAAATCGACATAAAAGACGCATTTAAAATCCCTAAGCTTAACAGGGCGGCTTTCTAATTTGGTTAAATTTATCCCCTCGTTGCGAAACATCTGTAAAAAGTCCACGAGCCCGCCCGGGCGGTCGTCGGTTTTGGCTAGGATGCTCGTTTTGTTGCGGTCGCTCTTTTGGTTTTTAAAGTCGCTCAGCACGAAAAATCGCGTGCGATTGGCGGAGTTGTCCTCGATCTTTTGAAACATCATCGGCACGCCGTAAAGATCGGCGGCGATCTTGGAGCAGATCGCGGCGGAGTGCGGCGTGGCAGCTGCCATCTGCGCCGCAAGCGCGGTAGATTTGGTCGCGGTAAATTTGACGCCGCTAAGGCCGTGATCGTCTAAAAATTTAAGGCACTGATTATATCCTTGCGGATGCGAGAATATCTGATCCACGGTGCTTACGTCGTCGCAGTGGCTCGCAAAGCAGTGGTGGATGTCCATATAAATTTCGGCGACGATCTTGACGCCCTCGTATTTTCGCAAGCAATCAAGCGTCGCTCCCACCGCGCCTTCGGTGTTGTTTTCGATCGGCACGACGCCGTATTTGGCCTCGCCGCTATCAAGTTCCTTAAAGACCGCCTCGATGTTTGAGAGCGGCAGATAGGAGCTTACCGCGCCGAAGCGGCTCTTGGCGGCTTGGTGCGAATAGGTGCCGAAAGGCCCCAAAAACGCGACTATCTGCGGCTTTTCTAAATTTCGCGAAACCGAGAAAATTTCAAAAAATATCGCCTCGATCGCCTCTTTGCTTAAATTTCGCGCCTTTCCGCCGTCCAGCCTGCTGATGATCGAGCGCTCGCGCTCCGGGCGGTAGATCGCGCTGCCCGCGGTCTGCTTCAGCTCGCCGATCTTTTTGACAACCCCCATGCGCTCGTCGATAAGGCGCAAAATTTCATCATCCAGCCTGTCGATACAAACGCGCAGATCATCGATATTTTGCATCACAACCCTCCTTTTGCTCGCCCGCGAATTTCGGCGCGGATTTTAAAAATTTCACGCCGCCTTTTTTGCCGCACGCTTTGAAATTTTTACCGCGCGAACTTAAAATTTCACCGTTTAAGATAGCTGCACCGCAACTTCCGCACGCTAAGAAGGCGCGATAAGATTCGTCGCAGCGAGATCCGAAATTTAAAGAGGCGCGATTAAAATTTAAAACGGGGCTTTGTTTTGCCGCAAAATTTAGAGGCGCATTTTGTTCGGATTTGAAATTTGAAGCAGGGGTGCATTTAGGCGCGGAATTTAAAGCGACGGTGTGTTTAAAATTTAGGGCCGTGCTTGCTGCGGCATTGAAATTTAAAACCGCTGCGCGCTCGGATTTGAAATTTAAGATTGCGCCATGTTTTAAGCGGCTTGCCGCGCAGATCATACGAGATCCTTTTCTAGCGCGATTAGCTCATCAAAGCTCTCGCGCTTTCTAATCAGGCGGTCCTGCCCGTCGTAAACCGCGACCTCGGCGGCGCGGGGGCGGGTGTTGTAGTTGCTCGACATCGAAAAGCCGTAGGCGCCGGCGCTTTTTATCGCGAGCAGATCGCCGCTTTGCAGGCTAGGCAAGCTCACCCCTTTGGCCAAAAAATCGCCGCTTTCGCATATCGGGCCTACGACGTCGCAAGGGCTTAAACTCTCGGCAGAGCTTTGCGGCGCAGAATTATCCGCGGCGGAGCTTAAATCGGATGAATTCTGCGGTGCGAAATCCTCTGAAGCGGACTTAGCCTCGATGCCGAAAGCTTTGCTATACGTGGAATTCTGTGCCGTAGAATTCTCGGTGTCGCTTTGGCTCGCGCAGCTTTCGCAGGCGGAATTGCGCTCGCTTACAAGCTCGATTTTATGGTGCGCGCCGTAGAGACTCGGGCGTATGAGATCGTTCATCGCGCCGTCAACGATGACGAAGCGCTTGCCGCAGTTTTGTTTTTCGTAAAGCACGCGGGTGAGGAAGACGCCCGCAGCCCCCGCGATGAAGCGCCCCGGCTCGCACACGATCGTGACATCTAGCCCGCTTAGGCTCTTTAAAATTCCTTGCGCGTAGTCGTAGAGCACGATCTGTTTTTCATCCTCGTAGCGGATGCCGATGCCGCCGCCCACGTCGAAAAATTTTATATCGATCTCAAGGGCTCGCAGTTCGCGCAGCAGATCGCTTACTATTTTTGCGGCATCGCAGATCGGAGAGATGTCCGTAAGCTGGCTGCCAATGTGAAAGTGGATGCCGACGGGATTTAAAAATTTGCTCTTTTTGGCGTAGATATACATCTTGCGCGCGGTCTCGATACTGACACCGAATTTGTTTTCGCTAAGCCCCGTGGAGATGTAGGGGTGGGTCTTGGCGTCAACGTTCGGATTTACGCGGATACTGATGCGAGCGGGCTTGTTTAGCTTTTGCGCGATCTGCTCGAGGCGCAGCATCTCGGCTTCGCTTTCTAAATTTATCAGCAAGATGTCCGACTTTAGCGCAAACTCGAGCTCGCTATCTTGCTTGCCGACGCCAGAGAATATGATCTTATAGCTCTTTGCGCCGATATACAGAGCGCGGCGCAGCTCGCCGATGCTGACGCAGTCAAAGCCGCTGCCCAGATCCGATAAAAATTTTAAAATGCTTAAATTCGAGCTTGCTTTAATCGCGAAACAAACGAGCGACTTGCGCGCTGCGAAGGCCTCTTTGAGCGCTATGAAATTCTTTTGTATCTCGTTAAAATCGTAAACGTATAAAGGAGTGCCGTATTTGCGGGCTAAACTTGAATAATCCATAGAATTTCCACCGATAAATTTTGCGCCATTCTAACAAATCAAGGCTTAACGATGCTTAAAAACTAAAAATGCCGCGAAGCTTAATAGCGCTGTTATGGGCACGATAATGCCAAGTTCTGGGATGATGACGCCGTTGAGAGAAAACCTAATTAACACGAAAAGCACACCCCACGCGCATAGCGTAGCGATAAAAAAGCCGAAGCTCATCAGCGCGAGATTAAAAAATCGCCCCGTAACGGGCAGGTAATAATACAGAACCAATATCGCCAAAGGCGCAAACAATGGAAAAAATATCATATTATAAAGGCTTGCTTTTATGGTGGAGATATTCACGCCTTGATGCGAAAAGGTGCGGATCGAACGGAGAGCATCCCTGATCGAATATACATTACTCGTATCATAAACACTCGCAATTGAGCTTGGATCAAAGCCCTTAAGCGCCTCGCTCTGCGCGCTAAACTCACTTTTTAATCCACTTCCTCCAAGCTTAAGCTGCGCTGGTAAAGTCGTGGTATTTACGTCGCGCAGATGCCAAATTTTGCCTGCGTATTCGCCAGAGCTTGCGTGCGAGCGCGAAGCAACGGAGTTATCCCCTATACTAAAGATCGTTATATCATTTGCGTTTTTGCCGTTTAGAGCTTTGATGTAGACATATTTGCCCTCAAATTTTAAAAACATATCTTCGCTAGCGGGCGCAAGATCGGTCAGGTTTTTTTGAAATTTCAGCGCGTATGCAAACGAGGTGGAATTTAAAGATATAAAGCCCGCGGTGATAAAAAGCGCGATCAAAAACGGCGGCACGATCAGGGCGTTTTTACTCACTCCAAGCGCGTAGAAGCTCACTAGCTCGTTGCTTCTAATCATATTAAACATCATTAAAATCAGCGCGAAAATGAGGCTTAGCGGCAGCGTGTAGCTAAGCGCGACTGCGGCGGTTAGGGCGATATACAAAAGAGCGGTATTCGCGCTTGAGGGAAAATCTTTGAGATTGGTAAGCACATCGATGCCTACATAAAAGCACTCAAGGGCTATTAGCAGGATAAAAAAATACTTCAGATAAGAAAGAGCCGCGTATTTTACGTATAACTTCACACCCTAGCCTTTTTAATCGTAAATTTTTGCGCGATCTGCTCTATATCCGAGCAAATGAGCTCTTCTACCGCGCGCGCGACATAGGGTAAAATTTCACTCAGCTTCTCGCGCTCGCTTTCGTTAAAATTTCCGAGTACGAAATTTGCCGCATCCTGGTCCTGCCGTTTTTTGCCCACGCCGATACGCACGCGCTCGTAATCTGCACCGATTAGCGCATCGATCGACTTGATGCCGTTATGCCCGCCGCTACTGCCGCCTTTTTTAAATTTAACGGCGCCCAGATCCAAATCTATATCGTCGTGCACTATGATGATGCGCTCGGGCTTATAAAAATCATTCACCGCCTTTACGGAGTTGCCGCTTAAGTTCATAAAAGTTTGGGGCTTTAGAAGAAGCAGCGAGCCCTTTTTAAAAAGCTCGCCTTGGAATTTAGACGCGCCGAGCTCGCTAAAGCCGCCCGTCTTTAAAATTTCGTCGATTAGCATAAAACCGACGTTGTGTCTGGTATCTGCGTATTTCTGAGCAGGATTCCCAAGTCCTGCGATCAGTATCATAGGCGCCCCTATTTAGCCGAAGTAACTCCGACTACCGCTACCGAGCCGTCTAGGATGATGCTGACGCCCTCTTTTACGGGGATGTCGCGGATCAAAAGCGAATCACCTACGTCAAGATCGCTCACATCGAGCGTAAAATCGTTTGGTAGATCTTTGCCTGCGCATTTTACGGCGATACGGCGCTTGGATTGCACCAAAATACCTTTGTTTTTTAGCCCTTTAGCGACGCCAGTTACCTTAACCGGCACTAAATATTTACTTACGACGTCATCCTGAACTACGCGTAAATCTACGTGAGTTAGGGTATTTGTGACGGGGTGTTTTTGGTATTCTTGCACTATAACGCGATATGTCTTACCGCCCACGCTAACCTCGAAGGGAAGATCTTCTTTTGCGCGCATAGCTTTGATAAAGTCGTTTACTTTAAACGCTGCGTTAATATTTTCAAATCCTTTCGCATAAATATTAGCGATTAGATAACCATCTCGTTTTAGGGATTTTGAAGCCCTTTTACCGATACTATCTCTAACGATACCTTCTAACATTAGGTTTCCTTTGTGAAAAAATGAAGCGTGATAATAGCCAAATATTGCTTTAAATCTATTTAAGCGCCGCGATGAAATTTAGAAGTAAAATCGCACGGAATTTAGCCAATTAAAATTTACGCTAAATCCTGCGAACTCAAGACATACTCGTATATGCACGAGCAAGCGAATAGAATTCTGCCCGCTCAGCGGCAGGCAGAATTCTTTAAAATTTTAAATTGCAAAATTTAGAATTTTAAAATTTACGACTTAGCGGATCTCTTTTAGCTGTACGACTTCGCCGGCGAGCATCTCTTCGGCGCTCTCTCCAGATTCTGCCGCCAAATCCCTTTTTTTGGCAAGATCCACGTTTTTTATCTGCAGATCGAGGTCGTTTCGCTTAGAGGCCTTATCCAGCGCCTCCTCGCGGGTAATGACGCCGTCTCTATAAAGATCGAGCAGGTGCTGATCGAAGGTCTGCATGCCGTAGGTGTTGCGACCATCGGCGATCGCGTCTGGAATTTCATCGTCACGCGCATCAAGTATCATATCCTTAATACGGGTATTTTTGCGTAAAATTTCAACGACGGCTACGCGCTTGCCTTCGACAGTACGGGCAAGGCGCTGAGAAATGACCGCCTCTAGGACGGATGCTAGCGTCATTCGGATACGCTCCTGCTCAGCCTGCTCAAACATCGCGATGATACGGTTTACCGTCTCTTTTGCGTCAATAGTGTGCACCGTCGAAAACACTAAGTGACCCGTCTCTGCGGCGTGAAGCGCCGTCTCGATCGTCTCCAAATCGCGCATCTCGCCCACAAATATAACATCCGGATCCTCTCGCAGCGCTGCGCGAAGCGAATCTGCGAAGTTGTTGCAGTCCTCACCGATAGCGCGCTGATTGATGATGCATTTATCGTCTTTAAATACAAACTCTACGGGGTCTTCGATCGTAACGACGTGACTGGTTCTTTGTCTATTTATGCGGTTTATCATGCTTGCGATCGTTGTCGTCTTTCCACTTCCCGTAGGTCCCGTAAGTAGCACGACGCCGCGCATAGCCGTGTCGCAAATATCTTTGATCGAAGGCGGCAGACCTAAATCGTCGATCTCTGGAATTTTAACCGGTATCGTTCGGAAAACCGCGCTGATACCGTCGATCTGAAAGAAAATATTAACGCGGAAGCGATAATCTTCGTTTAGCTTGTAGGTAAAATCCACGCTCTTTTTCTCGATAAGCTCAGGAAAGCGCGTGATGAGAAGCTCCTTAGCTAGTGTCATCGCATCTTCTTTCAAAAATGGCGTTTTGCTAAATTTTACTAGCTCGCCGTGGATGCGCCCTCTGATAACCGCGCCCGATTTTATGTGAAGGTCACTACCGCCGTTTTGGATTAGAAATTCCAGATATTTATTTAGCCTGTCTCGCTGCTTAAAATCCAGCGTAGAAGCGTCAACTTGATACTGCGAATAATCTATAGAACCCGTCATCATTTCTCCTTTTTAAGTGTTTTTATTATCTCTTTAAATGCCTCTTCAAAGGCTACTAGTCCGTCATCCAGCAGCTTTTTATACGCCTTTTTCATATCGATCTTCGCCTCCGCTACGCGAGCGAAAAATTCCTCTATCTGCGCGTCGCTCGGCGGCGTTTTGGGTTTTTGATCACCGCTTACGAAAGCCTCTATCGTCTCAAGCGGCGCGGTGTTTACGCAGCCCGGATACATCAGCTCGCTTACGTAGTAATCCCTCGGCAGATCGTCTCCCTTTACGCCCGTGCTCGCAAACAGCGACTTTACATAGTTTAAATTTTCTTTAGCGATGATATTGTAGCACTTTGCCGCGTTCATTATACCGATTTTACCGGTAGGAAGGTCCGCTGCGGCCATTTTTTCATCTAGTAACCTATCGAAGCGGCTAACGAAGATGCTAATTACGGTTTTTGGTAAATTTGCCTTCGGGAAGTAGCGACGAAAGCCTGCAATTCCCTCTTTTATCGCCTCGATGCATTTTATGGTCTGCTCAGGCGAAAAAACCAAGGTCGCGTTTACGCTGATCCCCTTTTTTAGCAGATCGCGCATCGCTTCGTAGCCCGCCTTGGTTGCAGGGATTTTGATCATTACGTTTGGCATGCCGATCGTGCCGTATAGGTGTTTGCCCTCGCGATACATCGCTTCGGCGTCGTCTGCAAAATATGGATCGACCTCGATACTCACAAAGCCGTCATCGCCGTTAATAAAATTTTTAAGCAGGCTCTCCGCCGCGCTTCTGATATCCGCGGTGGCTAAAATTTCATACAGCTTTTTAGGCTCTTTTTTTCTAAATTCCTCTTTAGCCGAGTCGTATGCGGGGGAGCTTAGGATCGCGTTTTTAAAGATCGCGGGATTGGAAGTAGCGCCGTTAATTATCCCTTTTTTGATCAGCTCGTCGAAATCTTTATCGATAAAATCGCGCTCTAAAAAGTCGCACCAAAGGCTGAAATTTAGGGCTTTATCATACATATTTCATAATCTCCTTCAAATCCTTTTTTTCAATACAAACGCTCGCCTCGCTTTTTAAAATTTCATTCGCGCAAAAGGCGATTTTAAGTCCCGCCTCGCGAAACATCGAAACGTCGTTCGCGCCGTCTCCCACGCACATTACCTCGCTCGTCTTTAGATCCATCAGCGATTTAAGCTGCGCAAGCAGCGCGCCTTTTGAGTAGCCAAACATCATCTCGCCGCCGAAAAGCCCAGTTAAAATTCCGTTTTTTTCATGCAGATAGTTCGCAAAGCTCGCGTCAAAGCCTAGTTTTTTCTGCGCGGCGTCGGTAGCGAGATGAAATCCGCCGCTAAAGACGATCACCTTTATGCCTTTATTTTTCAGATACGCGATGATCTCGCTAGCGCCGCAAACAAAAGGCAGGCTTTCTGCGATAGCTTTAGCATCGCTAAGCTTCATCCCTTTTATCAGCGCCAAGCGCTCGCTAAGGCTCTCGAAAAAATCAAGCTCGCCCGCCATCGCGCGCTTCGTAATTTCGCTAACTTGTCGCTGCGTGCCCATTTTAGCGGCGAAAAAACCTATCGTCTCGCCGTCCATCAGCGTAGAATCAAAGTCGAAAACACAAAGCTTTATCATAAATATCCTCGCAAAAATTTAGGAATTATAGCTAATTTAAGTTTAAGTTTTTTGGAATTAGCATAAATTTTTCGCTTTTTGCGACCTCGTAAATTTTGCTCCTAACCCCGAACGAGCATAAATTTATATATTTTTTTTCGCCGAAATATAAAATTTCATC
>NZ_CALIMY010000169.1 GCF_938045205.1 uncultured Campylobacter sp. | reverse complement strand
ACATTTGATGCTGTCTTCTCCCCTGTACCGCAGCAGCAAGAGCAAGAACACTGCTCGCTTTCAAATTTAATCCTTATCTTAGTTTAAACGCGCCGTTTTCAAGGCCGTTTACGAGATTATTGACCGCTTCGATGATCGCTAGGCTTAACACCTTGCCGTTTAGCGTCGAATCATAGCCCGCAGTGCCGCCGAAACCTAGCACTTCGCGGTTTGATAGCTCGTATTCGCCCGCGCCCTGAGTCGAAAAGACCACCTCGGACGTTTTGACGTCCACGACGTTTAAATTTACTTTAGAATACGCGGTTTGGGTCTTTCCCTTGCCTAAAATTCCAAACAACTGATGATCTCCGGTCGTCTTGCGGCCAAACTCAGTCACGTCGCCGGTGATAACGTATCTGGCGCCTTTTAGATTTTGTGCGCTTTTAGAGATTGCGCTTTCCTCTTTGATGGCGCGCATATTCGTGCGATCAAGCACCGAGAAGCGTCCCGTTTGCTGTAAATTCGAGATTAAAATCGTCTGCGCTTGGTTGCCCAGTCTATCCTCACCGTCGGAGAACACGCCGTTGTTGTAAGAGGACTGATTGTTAAAGCGTCCTACCGATACGGCGATCCGCTCGCCAGAGTAGTTGGTATTTAGACTCGCTACCGTAGGGGTTTGCACTACGCGAGAGCTCTCTTTCGCGCATCCGCTAAATAGCGCCAGCACCGAAGCTGCAATAACAGCAGCCGATATGGTTTTTTTGAAATTCATTCTTTACTCCTTGAAAAAATTTACGTATAATATCTCATTGTTTCTTAAAATTTTATGTATAAATTTAAGCACATAAATTTAGCAAAACGGGAGCGATTATGCTTAATATTTTACTCGTCGAAGACGACGAGGCTTTGAGCTCGGCGATAAGGGAAAAGCTGCTTGATGAGGGCTTTAGCGTGAGCTGCGCCTTCGATGGCAAGCAGGCTGCAGAGGCGCTGGATGAGGCGCACTTCGATCTGATCATCTCGGACGTGATGATGCCTAAGATGGACGGCTTTGAGCTTAGCAGATACGTTAGGCGCGACGGCAAGAGCCAGCCGATACTGATTATAACGGCAAAAAGCGAGATCGAGGATATGCAGACGGGCTTTAAAAGCGGCGCGGACGATTATATGAGCAAGCCGATAAATTTAAAAGAGCTCGTACTGCGCGTGCATGCGCTGCTAAGACGCGCAAAGATCGCAAACGAAAAGCGGCTACTCATCGGCGGAAGCGAGCTTGACTACGATACGCTTAGCGTCCGTGCGGCGGGCGAGCGGATAAGCCTAGCGCCGAAGGAATTTCGTCTTTTGTTTTTGCTGCTAAGCTATGCGGGCAGAATTTTTACAAGGTTTGAGATAATGAGCGAAATTTGGGGTTACGAAACGGACAGCGACGAGCGCGTCGTAGATACGCACATCAAAAAGCTACTGGCAAAATTTGAAAACTCCAAGGATTTTGAGATAATCACCGTGCGCGGGCTCGGATATAAAGCCGTAAAAAAGGAGCGAGCATGAAAAAATACCTCATCAGCCTCAAAAGCTTCATCGCGTTTTACTCTTCGCTCGCATTCGGCGTGATAAATTTCATCGTCTGCTTCGCGGTTTGCATGCTTTTTTACATAGGCATCGGCGGCAAGATCGGCGGGTTTTGGGACGGAGTGGCGCTGTGCGCGATCATCTGTCTAATCACGATGGCGCTAAATTTCACCCTGCTTTACTTCGGGCTTAAAATTTTATTCCGCCCGATCAAGCGGTTACTAGACGCGATTACCGCGATCGCAAACGGCGATTTTGAGGCGCGCGCCGAGCGCAAGATACACAGGTACCGCACCGATTACGTCTATATGCACGAGCTCGACGAGCTTGTAGTAAACGTCAATAAAATGGCGCAGAAGCTGCAAAAGCACGAGCAGCTACAAAAGGAGTTCGTCTCAAATGTCTCGCACGAGATGAAAACGCCGATCTCCTCGATCGCCGCGTTAAGCGAGATGATAGAGGGCGGCGTGAGCGAGGAGCGCGCGGTGCGATACGCAGCCTCGATCGGCGCAGAAGCAAACCGCCTAAGCAAGCTTTGCACCGATATGCTAAAGCTAACGAGACTTGATAGCGGTGCGGCGATCCGCCTAGATGAGACGGTACGTATCGACGAGCAGCTGCGGCAATGCATCATATCGCTGAGCCAAAGCTACGAAGGACACGAGTTTGAGCTAAATTTATCGCCGCTTAGCGTGCGATCAAACGCGGGGCTGCTAAATCAAATTTGGAGAAATTTAATCGAAAACGCGCTTAAGTACTCGCGCCCGAACGGTAAAATTTTCGTCCGTTGTCGCGCTTGCGATAGCTTTGCGCAGGTGAGCATCAAAGACGAGGGCATCGGTATCGCGCGCGAGAAGCTGGATAAAATTTTTGACCGATTTTATCAGTGCGAAGAATCGCACAAACAGCTAGGCAGCGGGCTTGGGCTTAGCATCGTACGCAGAGCGCTCGATATTTTAGGCGGGCAGATCGAATACGAAAGCGAACCCGGCGTCGGAACCGAGGCGCGCGTTAAAATTCAGCTTTAAATTTCAGATCAAGACGGTGCGGATGAGCTGCGTCTTGCAATTCGTAGCTCGTCGTAAAATTTCGCCCCACAGGCGCAAGTCGCACCGATGCAAGCTTTGACGATACGGGCCCTGACGGCGCAAGCTACGCCAATACAAGCCTTAACGACGTAAAAAAGCGCAGGCGTGTCGCGCGCCGCATTCACATAAAATTCTGCTTTAAATTTTATATCGATTTGCCGCGGACGCCTCGCGCGCCGCGATGAGGTCGGTATTTTGCTTTAAATTTAGCGCGCGCTGCGACTTTGCCGCCCTTTACGACTTTGCCGCGCATTACGGCGGGCGGCAGGCTCGCTTAAATTTGCCGCGCCTTAACACAGGTAGCTGAATTTTGCCTGAAATCTACCGCTCGCTCGCACTTTACGACAGGTGGCAAAATTTTTGCCGTAAATTTTAAAAGACACATTAAGAACACAATCACCTTATATAATCCCGCTCATAGATCGATCGGGCTCTTAGCAGCCCAGGTCGGCAGATAATAAAATTAAAAACAAAGGAGAAGCGATGAGTAAGGCCGTACTTCACTCGGTGCTAGCGATAGAAGCCATTTTATGGGGGCTTTTGTCGGCCGTGATTATAGGTGCGTAAATTTTACGCTTTGAGCTAGGCGATCTGCCGAAATAATTTATAAAATTTACGAAATTTGCGCCCCGCTTCGCATCTGCCGAAAAAGGGGCGCACCTGCGCTAACTATCTAAACTAAAATTTTAATCCGCTCGCCACGCACGCAAACCTCACTACGTACAAATCCATACCGCAGGCTAGCCGGCCGCACACAAACCTCGCTGTGCGCAAACACATCGCCGCGAATAAAGCAGCCGCGCAACTAAAAATCGAATAAAATTTTAAATACTACTAGCGGACGAACGAGCCTATTTCGCCCTATTTCGTCCGCGCCTTTTGCAATATGTGCTCGCTCGCAAAACAGCTTGCGATAGGAAAATGATTTGAACGGTGCGGATTTTAAAATACGCGACCCTCTCTCAATCGCGCAAATTTACGCCTTTGCCGCTAAGCGATTTTTAAAAGCTCTCAAGCTAAAATTTATCCCGATTTAAGATCAAATTTAAACCAAACGGCGAAAATTTCACGAGAGACGCCGCAAATGGCGAAATCTCAAAGGAGCCTAACGTGAAAAGATTGATAGATTTCCTGAGACGCATTTATGCGGACCTGCTTGCAGGCAGGGCGCTACTACATCCGATCCTGCTTGCGGCTATATTTTTAGCGGCGAAATTCGGCGCGCTATATGCCATAGATGAAAAAATTTTAGGAAGCGGCTATGATTTGGGGATATTTGGAGAATTCGCTTATTACATATTTTTTGATTTTGTCGCAGGTGCCTATTTTATAGCTCTTTGCGCGCATATAATCTACGCTTCGCCTAAAGTCAAATCGCTTAAAATTTTACGTAAAATTTTACTCGCGGCAATCTTGGCGTCTTGCGCGCTGGGTTATTTTGCTTCGGACGTAAACTACCAAAAGCTAGGCGTCCTTGAAGCCTTTTTAATTGCCTCGCTAATTTGCATTTGCATCTATTTGGTCGCAACCGAAATATCAAATGACCACTCAAACGCGGTATTTTGGGGTTTTGCTTATGTTCTTAACTACATAGGTGCCTTATTTCTAATATTTCATGCGCAAGCCGCCGAAGTCGTAGCCGCCATTTTAATAATCCTTTGTCCGCTTGCGTGGACGTTTTATTTCAAATACGAATTTCAAAAATCGCTTGCGCAAACGGACGGAGTTTAAATTTTAAAATTTAAAGCACTCTTTAGGCCGAATTTAGGCGTGGCAGGCAAAACGAATATCGCTAGTTTAAGGCGATAAATTTTTTAATCGTCACGCAAAGTATCGTGACGATAAGCGCGATCATCCAGCGCTTTTGAGCTTTTTTGCCGATCTTGTGCGAGGTTTTGACGCCCGCGTAAACGCCCGCTAGCGAGCCGATGCCGAGCAACGCGCCGATCTTGTAGTACACGAGTCCGTGCGCGGAAAGGCTCAGAAAGCCCGCACTTGAGGAAAATATCACGAAAAATAGCCCCGTGCTGACGGCCTTTTTGATGTCGTAGTTTAAAAAGCTGATCAAAATAGGCATTACGAATACCGCGCCGCCGATACCCACGCTGATCGCCACGGCGCCGACGAACAGCCCCACGATAAAGAGCAAAATTTTAGATTCGTTGGCCTCTCCGGTGGGCTCGGTCGGGGTTTTGAAGAGTTTGATTAAATTTATGATCTGCACCAAAATGAGCGTGCCCAGAAGGAATTTTGAGGAAAAATAGCTTACGATAAAGCCGCTACTAAGCGCGCCGCAAAAGCCTCCGAGCCCCAGCACCAGCGCCGGCGCGACATCGAGCATTTTGCTTTTAAAATTTACGAACGAGCCGAAGATCGAGCTAAAGATCATCTGCATGATGCTGATGCCGATGGCGTACTTGACATCGTAGCCGAAGAGCATCATCACGGGCACCACGACCGTGCCGCCGCCGATGCCGAAAAATCCGCTGATAAAGCCTACGCAGGCGCCGATTAAAATATATTCAAAAAACATCCGTATTCCTTATTTCAGCCCCTTTGGTCTCTCTAAATTCCGCTTTTTTCGACTCGTAATTAAAATTTACCGCTTGCAAGCGTTTAAATTTAGGCGCGAAATTTAGTAAATTTAAAGCTTAGAGCCGCTTTGCTCCGCGCATCCATTCGCAGTAATGCTCGCGCGAAATTTTTATATTTTCATATCGTAAGGTGTCCGCGCGAAAGCATTTTAGGCTCAGTTCATTACCCTCAAAGCCCGCAAAATCAGCCTGCTCGTAGATGTCGTAACCGCCCTGTATGCAGTCTAAAACGTCTACATATCTCTGCTCTTCACTCATCGGCTCGGCAAAGCTCACCAAATGCACGCCGTTTGGAGCCGCCCAGTAGCAGCCGCTAACGGCCAGCACGTCCCAACCCCGCAGATAGTGCACGCCGTCCCAAATGAAGCTCTCCTTGCCGTCTAGCCAGGCGTCCGGCACGAAGCGCATGATCTGCGCTGAGGCTAGATCAAGCACGCTGTAGCCGTATAAGTCCTGGCGAAAAACGAGGTAAAATTTGCCGTCTGCGTGGTGGATCAGGCTAAAAAATTCTGCCCGATCGTCTATACAGCGCCAGCTTTTTATCTGCGTTTTGTGAGTATCAAACAGCGTGTATTCGCCGCCGCTAAAGCTTGTCGCGCCGAGCCTATATGCGTCCTTTACGATCTCATATCCGCCGCTTAAATTTATCGTTTGGCGCTGAGTAAAATTTTGCCTCTTAAAAAGAGCTTCCGCCTGCTTGATGCGCGCTTGGTACTGCGCGGAATTTACGGCGTTTGGCATCGTGCGCTCCTTAAAATTTCATGCAAGCGGGTTAAATTTTGTGCTGCCGCCAACAGCTCTCGCTTCTTGAATTTCATGCGAACCGAATAAACTTAGCCTCGCAGGCGGCAAAATTTGACCTCTAGACGGCAAGCTCAATCATTTGGCGGCAACCGATAACCGCTAAGCGTAGCCTATGAGCGCTATGTACCAGTGCCTAAATTTTAAATCTTGCTTTGCGAATTTTTTAAA
>NZ_CALIMY010000168.1 GCF_938045205.1 uncultured Campylobacter sp. | reverse complement strand
TGAACGAAATTTAAAATTTCATTTAAAGCGGCGAGCTTGGCGGAATTTAAAAGAAATTTGAGGTAAATTTGAGCGATTTTAAGAAAATCCCCTATGTCGGCGAGGCGACAGAGGCCGATCTGCTGGCACTCGGCTACGAGGGCATCGCTTCGCTAAAGGGTGCGGATCCGGACGAGATGTTTGAGCGCACAAAGGCGCTCGGGCGCGGCAGATGCATCCTCTACGTTTACCGAGGCCAGCTACTACGCCAGCACGCCCCGTCCCGACATAGCCAAGCTGAAATGGTGGCTTTGGAAGGATTAAATTTACAAATTTGACCCGCGCGAGCCGTTTGAATTTGAGCGGATTTGCTAACGATCGACGTGCTGTATTTGCGGCACAAAATAGCACCGAGTAAAAAGCGTAAATTTAACAAGCGCTTTAATGGCGACGGCGCAAATTTTATGCGCGAGCTTTACGAGCACAATGCAATAGAGCGACGCAAAGAGCGTAAATTTTACGGGCGCGGCGTAGCGGCTAGTGCGAAGTACAAACATAGCCGCAATATGAAATTTTGATTTTATTCGCAGGCACGCTTTGCGACGAAGCGGCCTGTACGAAATATAAAATCGCTCCGATTTCGGGCAAGCGCACGCCGAGCCGTATATGCGTCGTAAATATAAAAGCGGCGACAGTCGGTGCCTTTTTAGGCGGGCACGCACGGCGCAGCCTTTCACGACGGTAAGGAGTGGCAGCTGATATTTAATAATCACGCTATGGAGAAATGAAATAGGCGGCGCGAGTTTTGATTTTTATGGTAAATTTTACGAATGCGGCGCAGATTCCCGCGCGAGCTTTGCGAGCACAATGCGATAAAGCGACGCAAAGAGCGTAAATTTAACGGGCGCCGTATAATTGGGGCGCCGCAAAGCGGAAGGACGGTAGAGATGAAATTTTTTGCTACTTTAATTTTGTGCGCGAGCGCGCTTTTTGGCGAGACGATCAGCGCGAAATATGAGATTTCGTTCGGCGTTTTCGGCGCGGTCGGCAGCGCAAACACGCGGCTCGTGCGGCAGGGCGATCGCTACGAGATCGTCATGGATGCCGTTGCGCAGGGCGTCGCGGGCAGCCTAAGCGGGCAAAGGCGCGAGAGCTTCCGCTCGAAGGGGCGCATCGTGGCGGGGCTTTTGATGCCCGATCTCTACGTCCACGACGTCTCGCGCAAAAAGGGCAAAACGACGAAAAACGAGCGCAAAACCTACGCCTTCGACTACGCGCGCAAAACGATAAAATTTCAAAAGTTCAAGGGCGCGGGCGGCGAGCTACAGCTCGTAAGCGATGAAATTTTGCCCTATTTTGCGACGAACGACCTGCTGAGTTTGTTTTTCAATTTCTCTAAAATCCCGCACTCGGGCGATAAATTTTTCGTCCGAGCCGCGGGCGCAAAAGGCGCCGACGGAAGGATCGACATCGAAAGGCCGCGCGGAAGCGCCGCCACAGATATCGCGAGCGAGCTTGGCGTCGCGCCGCCTAGCGAGACGGATGCCAACTCCGACGCAGCGGCAAGCGCAAGCTCTAGTGGAGCAGACACGAAAACCGGCACAACGGACGTAAATTTTAAAGGGCGCGGCGCGGGCGCGGATAAGCAGGCTGCGGCGATTTACGTGGTTTTCATAAACCAGCCGATATTTTCGAGCAGCCGAGGCGAGCTGCACCTGAGCCTAAACGAGCGCGGTTACGCCGATCGCGCCGTTTTGAAGGACGTGCTGCTCTTCGGCGACATCCGCGCGCGGCTCGTGGAATGAGACTTCGTAAATTTACGAGGTAAATTTTGTTCAAATTTATCCCTGCTCGCTTCAAACGTCATCGTTTTCATATCGCTGAAAAAGGGCAAATTTGATCGATCATAATTTAATATAAATTTAAAATAGAGTCCGCTTTTATGATCTACACAAAAATTTGTGGCGGGATTTTATCTAAATTTTTCCCTATTTTCAGTATAAAATAGGCTTTTAGCTCCCCGTATTCTTTGCTGCTTAGAAACGAAACCTCTATAAAAGAATTTTTGTCATATATCAATATGCTGTCATTTATAATATCAAAGCCTAGCCCGTTAAAAAGCCTATATAGCAATAAAGGAAAGAAGCTAATAGGTATAATTACCGCAAAAATTATCCAAAAATTTTCCTCCCTTCCGTCTATCACTACCGATACGAAAAAAACTAAAAGCAAATATATAAAAGCAAACAGCAGCATAAGGCATTTTGTCTTTTTTGATATTTCGGGGTATGACGGTCCCGTGGTTCGTTTGATACAAGTTATATCTGAAATTTTGGTCTCATATAAAACGGCTTCCGTCTTTTTAGAGTATAGAGTTATATCGTCATTTTTAAAGCATATATAGCACTTGCCGAAATTTGAGAATTTATTTAATGCTCTGAGCGGAAAATAGCAATCCAGCAAAACGAGAAATAAAATTTGCTGGGCGGAAAATTTACCGCATATCGCCATCAATATCGTAGTAATGATATAGATCGTGCCGATGATAGCATTTAAAATTATAGCGTGGTCTTTTATGATTATCGGCTCTTTGTCGTAATCACGAGGTTTAGCGCCCCGCGATGAAATACCGCCTGGGTTTAAATTTTGAAATTTTACCTCGGCTTGTGAGTTTAAATTCGTGCCTTTTAAATTTCTATCTCGAAAATTTGCGCCACAAAGATAATCGGCTTGCGATTTGGGATCTGTTTGATTAAAATTCGTATCTTTAGGGTTTTCGCTATTCAAATTTGCATCGTTTGAATTTAATGATCTGCGATCCGTTGCATCGCTTAAATCCGCATTGTCAAAGATATCGGCGCTAGCGCCTTTTCGCAGCTTTTGTTTTAAATTTCGGCACTGTTCGTTTAGAAGCTTTTTTGATTCCTCAAGCCGCACTTTATCCAAAAAATATCCTTAAGCTTAAATCGCTCGTATTTTATAACTTTGGGCTTAAATCGCAATAAATCGCGTTCGTTTCGCGCGTTTTTGATTTTATTAAAATATGTGTTCTTGCGTCGCGCCGCATGCAGCGCAAAGACGGCAGCAAGGGCGCGGCAACGGAAACAAACCGCATTTTTGGATCGATTTATTTCTTAAATTTTCTTATGAAATCGCTCGCGTCCCGCGCCGCCATCGCTGAGCTCATAACGGCGATCCTGTCGGCTCCTGCGCGTAGGACGGAGGCGAAATTGCGCGGCGTTATGCCGCCCAGCGCATAGATTTCGCCCGCGAAAAACTCCCGCACGGCGCGGATCAAATTTAGCCCCTTCGGCGCGAGCCCCGCCTTGCAATCGGTCGTGAAGATGTGGCTCAGGCAGATCGCGCTGGCACCCAGCTCCAGCGCCTCGCGCGCCTCCGCCTCGCTGTGGCAGGAAGCGAC
Organism: uncultured Campylobacter sp.; assembly: GCF_938045205.1. GTDB lineage: Bacteria > Campylobacterota > Campylobacteria > Campylobacterales > Campylobacteraceae > Campylobacter_B. Next base: position 54,181 of record NZ_CALIMY010000168.1, on the reverse strand, counting down.
CAATTTTTTGAAATTCGCGCGCAAAAACTCCGCGCCGTGCGCCGCGCTAAAGCTCCGCAAAACCCCGAGCGGCAGCCATAAATTTCTCATTCCCGCGCTCAGCGCAAAATCTGCAAAATTATGCACAAAGATCGCGGGTGGGCACCTTACACTCTCTGCACTCTGCACGCCCTCCGCGCTCTGCGAGTTTTCCGCCTTTTTTACGCTCTGTGAATTTTCTACGCCCCCTACATTTTCTGAGCTCCCTATGTACTGCGCACTCCGCGCATTTTTTGCACTATGCACATCATTCGTATTTTCCGCACTTTGCGTACTCCGCATACTTTCCGTATTTTCTGCGCTCCGTACGCCTTCTGCCGCTAGTTTCGTTTTGCATACGGCACCGCGAAGCGAAATTTCGCCTGGCGTGCTATCGTCCGCGCGATTTGCGGCGCCGGTAAAATTTTCAGACAAAATTTCATCTAAAACGCAAGCGGAATTTTTAGGCCAAATCTCATCTGTAGCGGCGTGCTTGCGGACCGTATCCGCACAAAATCCGTTCTCGCAGGCGAGTAAAATTTTACAAAACAGCGCTGCGTAAGCTTTCTCGCTCAGGTCTTTTTCGCGTACGACGATCTCGCCTACGTCCGTTGCGGCAAAATCCGCTATACGCGCAAGCAGTGCCGCCTCGCCGCCGCAGAGCGCGCGATTTGTGATGATCGTAATGCGCGAAGCAAGCTCTAAATCTCGCATCCGCCCGCTCCTTTAGGTCCAAAATCCGCGAGCGGCACAGCACTGAGGTTTAAAATTTTGCCCGTAGCATTTGGCTTTGAAATTTCACCCGCAGCGCTAAGGTTTAAAATCTCATTCACCAGGATTGAAGCCAAAATCCCTGTCTCCGCGCTAGAGATAAAATTCTTCGCCGCCGCATTGAAAACTAAATCCACAGCCGAGATGGCGGAGCTTAAAATTCTGTCCGTCCAGACAGAGGCTAAAATTTTGTTTGCGCCGCTATGGTTTAAAGCATCTGCCGAACCATTAGATTTTATCGACTTTGCGTTGCCGCCGCATAAGAACCCAAAGCTCGCGCCGTTTTTAAATTTAGAATTTAAGTCGCCCTCGAGCTTGGAATTTGCGCCGCCTTTAAATTTTAAATCCGCGTATGTGTTCCTAGGTCTTAAATTTACACGCGTATTTTGTAGCTCAAAATTTCCCGCGCTCGCTAATGCGGTGCCTAAAATTTTATTATCCGTCATGACGCCATAAATTTTATTGCCATGTGCGGCGCTGTAAAATTCGGCGTAGTATTTTACGCTACGAATTTTGCTGCATCTAGCCGCGCAAAATTTGCTCGCAAGTAGCGCACCGCAAATCTCGCCTCTTAAAAAAGCGTTGCAAATTTTACCCATGCGAGCGCAGAATTTCGCCGCATAAAATTCTAAAAATTTCGCCGCTGAAGCAAGCCTTTCGTGCCGAAGTTTCGCGGCGTAAGCTCGCATATCTGCGCTCTCACACATAGATATACTCGCTCATCAGCGGCTGCAGCCCGCCGCCGCGGATCGCCTCGCAGACCTCGCTTACGCTGCGCGCGTCGCTGATCTCAAACTGCTCGTCGCCCCTCTGCTCGCTGTGCCCGCCGATACCCACGCTTACGCCCGCCGAAATTTTACTTGCCGCGATCCTGATCGCATTGTCGCGGAAGCCCGCTCTCTCGCGCGTGGAGATCGTGATTTGCGCACTTGGCAGCAGCAGCCGATACGCGCACATCACCTGCAGTAGCTCGCGCTCGCCGACGTCTTTCGGGTTTATTTTGTCGTTGTTGATGATCGGGCGCAGGCGCGGCACCGAAAAGGAGGTCTCGGCGCGCGGGTACTTGCGCTGAAGCAGCCACGCGTGCACGCCCGTAGCAAAGGCATCGCGGCGGAAGTCCCCGAGCCCCAAAAGCGCCGCAAAGCCCACGCCGCGCATACCGCCTCTAATCGCGCGCTCTTGGGCTGCGAAGCGATACGCAAAAACGCGCTTATTGCCCACAAGATGCAGCTGCGCGTAGCGCGCGGGATCGTAAGTTTCTTGAAAGACGGTCACAAAATCGACGCCGCAAGCGTGTAGGTAAGCGTAATCGGCGGAGTTTAGCGGATAAATTTCGACGCCGATTACCTTAAAATACTGCCGCGCGAGCTCACAGGCGCGCCCGATGTATCGCACGGGGCTGTTTTTCTCGCTCTCGCCCGTGAGGATCAAAATTTCTTCTAGCCCGCTCGCCGCGATCGCCTCAAACTCCGCCTTTAGCTGCGTCTCATCGAGCCTTGCGCGCGCGATTTTGTTTTTGCAGTTAAAGCCGCAGTAAACGCACAGATTGTCGCAGTAGTTTGAGATGTAAATCGGCGTAAAAACGGCGATGTTGCTGCCAAAATGCGCTGCTTTTTCGCGCGCTGCGGCTTGCGCGATCTGCTCCAGATGCTCGCCCGCGCGCACGCTTAGTAGAGCAGCAAAATCGCGCAGACTTCTGTTTTTCGCGCCGATCGCCCTTTGCACGTCCGCCTCGCTCGCCTCCTCGCAAAAGCTCTCGCGCAGAGCGAGCGTACGTTCCATTATCTCGCTTCCGATATCCTCCATGCCCGCTAGATAGCCAGTTTCGTTCATCTTTAAAATTTTCCTTTTAAATTTTCATTTAAATTTTCATTTAAATTCTACGCAGCACGCTTTTGTGCGAAAATTCTCGCCGCGCAAATTTTAAAATTTCATATTGCGCCGTGCGAAATTTTAGAATTTCACGCTGCATCTATCGGCTGCTACGCCGAGCTTGCGCGATCTGTATCTGTACAAGCCCAATAAAGGCAAATTCGGCGCAAAAAAACACAGCTCGCGCAACCAAGCGCACTTAAAATTTTAACCGCTAGCGCAAAAATCCCGTTAGCGGCGAGCTTGCGCTGGCCGTTTTGCAAACGGCGCCGAGCCCCGCCAGATAGGCATCGCGCCCCGCCTGCACGCCGAGCGCAAACGCCCGCGCCATCAGCGCCAGATCCCCGCTCGTGGCGATCGCCGTATTTACCATCACCGCAGCGCAGCCCATCTGCATCGCCTCGCAAGCCTCGCTAGGTGCGCCGAGCCCCGCATCTACGATAATCGGCACGTCGATTTCGCCCAGCAAAATTTCGATCATCCCGCGCATCATCAGCCCGCGATTGGAGCCGATCGGCGCAGCCAGAGGCATCACGGCGGCGGCCCCTGCGCTTACCAAATCGCGCGCGACGCACAGATCGGCGTGCATGTAGGCAAGCGGCACGAAACCCTCGCGCGCCAGAGCCTCGCAGGCCTTGATCGTCTCGGCATTGTCGGGCAGAAGGTATTTGCTGTCGCCTATGATCTCGATCTTTACGAAGTCGCCGCAGCCAAGCTCGCGCGCGAGCCGTGCGATTCGCAGCGCCTCCTCGGCATTTCGTGCGCCGCTAGTATTCGGCAGCAACGTGACGCCGCGGGGGATGAAATCCAAGATATTACGGCTCTTGCTTTCGTTCACGCGGCGCAGCGCAAGCGTGACGATCTCGCAGCCCGCGTGCCGCACGCAGGCGTCGATCATCGCGTGATCGAACTTGCCAGAGCCCATTATCAGGCGCGAGCTAAACTCCTTGCCGCCTAAGATCAGTTTATCGTCCATTCTATCCTCTTTAGTTTAAATTTTGTTTTCAGATACGGCGCAGATGGCGCAATATCAGTGCTTGCGCAGCGCATTATACACAGCGCGAGATTGCGGCACAGATCCTTACTTGCTTATGTCGCTATTTTACGCGCTGAACGGACCGCATCGAGGCTCTAAAATTTCTCGTCAAATTTTAGTCGCAAACAGACGGCGCAAAATTTCAAAGCGCTGTTTAAAATTTTACGCCGGAGTGCAGTTTTAAATTTATGCGGCGCGGCTAAATTTACGCGGCGCGCGGTAAATTTCATACCGTTTTTAAACGCGCCGTGTATGCCGCCGAAACGCCCTATGCTTTTCAAAAACAATCGCACAAAGCTAAATTTAGCGGCAATGTACAAAGGCGCGTAAAATTAGAAGTGCGGACGCGCGATGAGCGGTCAGGCCTAGTTCTCCTCGCCCAAAATCAGCCTAAGCGCGACGTTTGCCTGATGTGCTGCGCAGATCGCCACGCGCGGAGCGAGCAGCCCCACGCCCTGAGCTGCGGCGCTTTTACGGTCGCCGCAGACGAAGACGTTTTTGCCGAGTCGCGTCGTGCGGATCTCGTTGGCATCGCTACTGCCCGCCATGCCGCTAGCGCAGATCAAAAAGCGATCCGTGCCGCCGAGCGCATCGAAAATCATCGCTTTCGCCGCCGCGTCGTCGAAGCACTCGCAAATTATACGCTCGTTTTTTAAAATTTCGGCTACGTTTTGCGCAGTAAGTCGCTCGTTTAAGGTTCGCACGCGCACGAACGGGTTTATGCGCGCGATTTTTTCGCGCAGAGCGGCCGTTTTGGGCTTGTAAAGATCGCCGATCTCATACTGTTGGCGGTTTAGGTTGGTAGGCTCGACGACGTCGAAGTCGATCAAAAAGAGCTCGCCCACGCCCGCGCGCGCAAGCAGGATCGCGACGTTGGAGCCGAGCCCGCCGAGCCCGCAGATCGCCACGCGCGAGCCTTGCAGCGCCTCGTTTACGGCGGGGGCGTTGCGAGCAAACATCAGCTCGCGAAGCTCCCGCGGCGCCAGATCAGCACCACGCGCGAGCAAAAAGAGCTCGTCGCCCGCCTTTAGCTCGCAGTTCTGCGTGCTCGCATAGCCGTTTATCACGGCGATCTCGCCGCTAAATTTAACCTCGCGCTTCAGCCCCTCAAGATCGCTCGTGCCCGTTTCGTAAGCTTTGCCGTTTAATTTTATCTGCATTTTTATCCTAAATTTTATCTTTTTGCGCGCCCAAGCCTCGCCGCGCGAGCTTCGACCCTGTGCCTTTTTTGCGTCACGCAAAGCCGAAAATTTTAACGATTCTACGAGCTGTAGCGCGCAATTGCTCGCTTCGCACCATGGCGATTTATACTTAAGACAAATTTGCGCGGTCTTGATGACCGAAGCTCAGCCCGCCGCCATGATTGAGCTCAATTAGCCAACGCACCCGCACTTGAGCTTAACGCAAGTGCGCTTTGTCTTGCAACTAGCGAAACGCTACGATCAATCGCGCGTAAACCCGAAGCAAGCCCAATCGATAAAATTTTGACGCCGTATCGTGCGCTTTGTTTTGACCGGCCTTAAGCTTTTTAAATTTATCGCGCCGCCCAAATTTAATCGGCGCAAGCCGCTTTTTTTACCGTGCGCCGCGCAACAGAGTCGCATTCCCACTCCTTTTTACGTCGCAGTATTGTAACGCGGCATATCGATAGATCTCCGAATCGATCCGTTAATTTTACGCACTGCGGCGTGCCGCCGAACGCGGAATTTTATGTTTAATATAAATAGATCACGCGGCACATACCGTGTTTACGAGCTAATTTAGCGCGCTCGCGGGTAAAATTTGCGCGTAGGGTGCCGTTACCGAGCGCGACGCAGCGAAATTTTAAAGCCGTACGCTCAAACTTTACAATACCGATACAAAATTTTAAAACTCCTGCGCTCAGCCGCCGCGGCCTAGCTCACTTTTAAAAATTTAAAGGCTCGCCGCAGGCGCCAGGTTACCGCGGCTTCCTCATAAATTTAAAAACCCAAACGCCGCTATCTCTCCGCGCCGCCGTACCGCTAAAATTTTAACGACGCGCGCGCAAATTTTAAGCCCCAGCCGCTGTGTCGCTACGCCGATTAAAATTTAGCGGTCTCCACGCGGATTTAAACCTCGGCTGCCGCAATTTTAAAATAATTCAAAGCTCCGACCTCAGCCGCCGCCCACGAACTCAACGATCTCATATTTTTTGCCGCTTGAGATCTGCGTGCGCTCCCACTCCTGCTTTTTTAAAATTTCGCCGTCGCGCTCGAGCGCTACTAAGCGCAGATCGTGTCCGCGCAAGCGCAAAAACTCGCTCACGCTCATATCGCGCTCAAGCCGCAGCGGCTCGCCGTTTACGAAGATCTCAATCATCGCTCGCCCCCAAGCTCTCGCGGTACTCCTCGTAAGTGCCCCTAAAATCGACGATTTCGGCGTCTCCTTTGAGGTGCAAAATTCTATTTGCAAACGCATCGATGAGCTCGCGGTCATGGCTCACGCAGATCGCACATCCCGCGAAATTATACAGCGCCTCTCCCAGAGCGATGATCGCCTCAAGATCAAGGTGGTTGTTGGGCTCGTCGAGCACCAACAGGTTCGGGCGTTGCAGCATTAGCTTACTTAGCATCACGCGGTGTTTCTCGCCGCCGCTTAGGCTGCCCACGCTTTTCTCCTGCTCCGCGCCGCTAAAAAGCATACGTCCAAGGCATTTACGAATTTCATCCAGATCCCTATTCTGCGGGCTTTGTAGATATTCGTAGAGCTTAAGCTCGCCTGAAATTTTATTATTCGTATCCTGCGCGAAGTACCCGGGCTCGATCGTGGCGCCCATGTGAACCTTGCCGCTAAGAGGCGCGAGCTCGCCCATGATGATCTTGCAAAGTGTGCTTTTGCCCACGCCGTTTCGACCGATAATCGCGATCTTATCGCCGTGAGCGAGCTTGAGGTTAAAATTTTTCAGAATTTCAATCTCGCCGAAGCTCATATCCACGCCACTTAGCTCTAAAATTTCATTGCCGATCTCGCGGGCGGGCTTAAATAAAATGCTAGGCTCTCTGCGCGAAGAGGTCGCAAGCTCGCTAAGATCGAGCTTGTCGAGCTGTTTTTGACGGCTCGTGGCCTGCTTTGCTTTGCTTGCGTTGGCGCTGAAGCGAGCGATAAATTTTTCAAGCTCCGCCTTCTCTTTGAGCTTTTTCTCGCGCTCGAACTGCGCCTGCTTGGCGATGAGATTGGACGCGATGAACCAGTCGTCGTAATTGCCGCTAAATTCGCGCACCCGCCTAAAATCCACGTCGAGGATGTCCGTGCAGACGCGGTTTAAAAAGTGGCGGTCGTGGCTGATGACTACGAGCGTGCCGGTGTGGCGATTTAGCTCAAACTCAAGCCACGAAATGGCGTCGATATCGAGATTGTTCGTAGGCTCGTCCAAAAACAGCACGTCGGGGCGCGGGAAGAGCACCTGCGCGAGCAGAACCTTAAATTTATCGCTCGTCTCGATCTCGCTCATCTTTTTATCGAAGTCGCTAATCCCCAGCGAACTTAAAATTTTCTCGATCCGCGTTTCGTACTCGTAGGCGGGGTCCTCCTCGGCACAGATCATCTCAAGCTCGCCGAGGCGCTCGTTTATCTCATCGTTAAACTCGCCCGCCTCGTAAAGCTGCGTCTTTTCGCGCACGGCGTCATAAAGGCGCTTGTTGCCGTAGAGCACGGCGTCTTTGACGCTGAAGCTTTCAAAGGCGAATTGATCCTGCCCCAAAACGCCGATTTTAAGCCCGCTCTCTATTAAAATTTCGCCGCTGCTTGCTTCGATCTGCCCGCTTAAAATTTTAAGTAGCGTCGATTTGCCCGCGCCGTTTGCGCCGATGAGGCCGTAGCGTCTGCCCTTATCGAGGCTCAAATTTACGTTTTCAAAAAGCAGCTGTTTGCCGAAGCGCATCGTAAGATCTTTGATTTCAACCATATTTTTCCTTTTAAATTTCTCTTTGCATTGCCTTGCGCGCGGGCTTCTGCCAGGTTTTGCGCGCAAATTTTATCTCGCGGTTTATTACGGCATTTGCGCCGCGCGGAGCTGCGATAAATTTCTCCTATTGTAGCTTAAAATTCTGAAATTTCGCCGAAGGGGGTGCGGGCGGGTGCGATTAAATTTAGACTGCCAAAGCTAGAGCAATTTAAATTTTAGCCGCTGTAATCGCTATCGCGAGTGATGATGAGCGTGTAGTTCGGATACGCGGCGCGTACCTGCTTGCAGACCGCGCGAAACGTCGCCTCCATGTCGGGCGCTGCGAAATCGACGATAACGTCGAAGCTGATCGAGTGTTTTGGCTCGTCGAGATAAAATCCATGTATCTGCGAGACGAACTCATGCGATAGCGCCATCTGCTTGATATGTTCGCGGATCTCGGCGGCGCGCGGATCGTTCCTGTTAAACGCGTAAATTCCTACGGTGTCTAGGATGATATTAAATTTCGCAAAAACGGCGTTTTGGATGCGGCGCGTAAGAGCGTCAATCTGCGCCGCGGTAGTGTCGCTTGCAACCTCGATGTGGATGCTGCCGACCATCTTGTCGGGCCCATAGTCATGAAACATCAGATCATACGCGCCGATGACGCCCTCAAAGCCGCGCACGACGTCGTAAATTTCATTCGTAAGCTTCAAGCTCGGACGCGAACCCAAAAGCTTGCTGATCGTATCGCGTAGAATTTCATACGCCGTTTTTATCAAAAGCGCCGAAATTATCGCGCCCAGATACGCTTCCAAGCTCAGTCCGAAAATAAGCGAAATAAAAGCCGCTACGAGGGTGGCTAGCGATACGAGCGCGTCGTATTTGGCGTCCACGCCGCTAGCAATGAGCGAGTCAGAGTTCACGCGCTCGCCCGTCTTTTGCGTGTAAAGTCCCAGGCTAAATTTTGCCGCGACCGCTACGGCGATGATGGCGAGCGAAACCGCATTATAATTCGCCGCTTGCGGATGGATGATCTTTTTGATCGATTCGACGAGCGAGACGCCGCCGGTATAGAGGATGATGACGGCGATTACGATCGCGCTTAGATACTCGATCCTGCCGTGCCCGAAGGGGTGCGCGCGATCGGGCTGCTTGCTAGCAAGATGCACGCCCACGATCGTAATGACGGACGAAAGCGCGTCGCTTAGGTTATTTACGGCATCAAGTACGATCGCGATCGAGCCTGAGATCAGCCCCACGCCGCCCTTAAATGCCGCTAAAATTACATTTGAAATGATACCGATCGCGCCGGTGCGAATGATGATTTTATCCCTGCTATACGCCGCTTGAGGCACTTCCATTATCTCTCCTTTGAAATTTTACTCTAAGCCGCAATCGCTGCGCGTGTAGGTCAGATCGGCGATTTTTTCGCCGCTTTGCAGAAATTGTCGCACGCCTATGCGCTTTAGACCGCCCGCTTTCATCGTCGCGCAGACGTCCTTTTGCCTGTTAGCGCGCAAAATGCTTTCAAAATTTTGCTTGATCTTAGGGTCTACTTTATCCCAAATTTCATTTTTTAGAATCGTGGGAATTACAAATTTATCGCCCTCGCACGCAGCCGCGCTCAACTCTATATTTTTAGTCGCGGGGTGACTGTGCCCATTTACAGCGTCCGCCAAAGCTTTGCAGCGTTGGGCATCTATATCTTCCGCAAGCGCTGCGCTGCAGATAAATACGCCAAACAGGGCGGGTATAAATTTTTTCATTTTAACCTCCTAATTTTATTTGAAATTTATCATATTCAAATTTTAAATTCAATCTATTTTTAAAATTTAAGAATCCTCTGCACGGCAAAAATCCGCTAGCCGCCAAAATTACTTGCGTTAAAATAGCGGCATAAATTCCATAAATCACCGCTAGAGATTTTTAAATCGCGGCAAAAATTCTTTAAATTCCGCGCGAAATTCTATGAGCGGAAATTTTTGTGATGGATCACATGCTATCGCTCAAAGCGGCGCGCGACGAGATCCGTCCGTATCTTTTTTAACTCGCCGTTTAAGTTATAGATTTAACGCAGTTTTGAAAAGCTCCAGCCAATCCGCGCCCGCCGTTTAAATTTATAAATTTAATGCAGTTCCGCGTTGAGTTTGATCGCACGCTTGCTAACGCTTGCCGTAATCTGCCCGCTTTGGCTGTTTTGTCGGAAGTGCAGACCGCTAAACCCGGCAAGCTCAAGCCCTTTATAAATTTCACGATCGAACGCAAAGCCTGGATTTAGCGCTGCTAGCGCCTCGCGATCCTTTTGCGCGATAAAAACCTTCGTACCCTCAAGTACCGCGATACCGGCATCCACGATGCAGCGATCGCCGAGCGGAATGCCCGTGACGGAGTTTGCGCCCAGCAAGCAGTGTTTGCCGATGCTCACAGCATTGCCATTGGTGCCGCTTAGCACGCCCAAAATCGACGCGCCGCCGCCTATATCGCTGCCCTCGCCCACGACGACCGAGCTGCTGACGCGCCCCTCGATCATAACGCTGCCGGTCGTGCCTGCGTTGAAATTCACATACGCAGCACCCGGCATCACGGTCGTACCCGCGGCGATATGCGCACCCAAACGCACTTTCGCATCGTCTAAAATCCGAACATTTTGCGGCGGTACGACGTGACTTAGATAGCGCGGAAATTTATCGACGCTGATGATACGCGGATAGCGGCCTTGCATTTTTAAATGGATTTCGCTTTCACGCAGCCACCAAAGCTCGATCGGACGGGCGTTTTCGTCCCACGCGACGTTCGGAAGCACACTAAATGCGCCGTCTAGATTGAGCGTGCGCGGCTCGCAGAGATTTAGCGAAAGCGCGTAAAGCTTGAGATAGACGCTCTCGACGCTTTTCGGCGCGGTATCCTCAAAGATAAAGCTAGCGCAAAAGCTCGCGTGCTCGTCCGATTTCATCGCCTCTTTAACCGCAAGTAGCACCTGCAGATTTTTGTGCGCGCCCTCTTTGGCGTCTGGCTGCAGAAATTTTAAAACCTCGATCGCCTTTTTTAGGGCTTTGTGCGTTAGCGGAAGGACGCACTCACTACCGCTAAAATCCATGACCTCTCCGCATTCGGTTAGAGCATGGATTAGCACTGCTGCGCTTACTAGCCCATCTTTAAAATTTACGTGCGCGTAATTCACGCTTAAGCTTTTATGCCCCTCCGCACGCCCCTTAAATACACGCCCGATCGCCCACATGATCGGATCGCGGTAGCCCTTTGTGGCGCGAACTTTATCTGCAAAAGCCTGAAGCTCGCTTAGGCTTTTAATCTCTTTCATATTTAATCCTTAATCGCAAAATTGCGCGGGAGTATAGCTAAATTTAATTTAAAAGGGGATTTGAAAAGGCGCATGAATGGAATTTAAAAGCGAAAACACGCGCTTTTAAATTCTTGATTATTTTGTTTTATATTGCTTGGCTTCTTGTAGTTTTATTTCGGAACACTTGCTTTAGTATTTTTTTAACTTTGGTAATAATGCTAACGTCCTCGCTAGGAACTTTCTTTCTTATAGTTTTAATGCAAGAATTGCCGACATCGCCGCAATTGCTAACCGTGCGGTCAAATTTCACATAAGCATATTTGCCATCGTCAAAAATCAGTTCGCCGTTAATGGATTCATTTTTATCTTTTAGATAAATTTCAACATGATCGGAAGCTAAGTTGATAGACTTTAAAATTTTTTTGTAAATATCATTAAGCAATTCGGGGTATAGAGCTACGATTAGTGGAAATAATATATAAGAGGTACCAATAAATATCGCGCTAAACGTTGTAAACCATCTTTTGATATCTAAAGCTGTATATGAAATGGCAATTATTAAAATTTCGAAGAAAAGAAAAAAAGAAACAAATAACACGACCTTAAAACCAAATTTTTCAATAAAGCAAATAAACAAGACTATATATACTATTAGAACAAATAAAGCAAGCTTTGCTATTTTGCATTTTTGATAAAAGCAAATAATTAATACAATAATAGACAATATAAAAAATGCAATCAAGTTAAATTTCACAAAAATGGTATTATTATATAACTCATGACAATATTTCAAAAATGCAAAAACCATAATAAATGCGTTTGTAATAATGCAAATATGATTCCAAATTTTAGACGATTTATATGTACGTAAATATATACCAACAACATAAAGTCCGTGAATAACTATTAACAATATACCCCCAGTGATATACCCAGTGATATACCCACAAGTAAGAAAATCCACATAAAATTTATACTAAAAATTTCATAACTAAAAAAGCCATTATCTCTCATATATGTCATAGCAAATGTAAAGCTTATAATACTATAGAATGCGGATGCTATTAAGGAAGTCAATTTTACAATCGGCGAAATTTTCTCATAAAATTCTTTTAGCTCGTCAATAATATTTTTAGAGTTTTCAGGCATATTTCTAGGATTTTCAGATATATCTTTCGTATTATCAGCCATATCTTTCTCCCATAAAATACAAATCAATCAAAAAATTATATAAAATTTTACTCATTTTTTCCTCCAAATTTTAAATTTTATCCTACCTAAACACATCATCCATCGGTGTGCTTTCGCATTTCTTGCGGTCCGCTTCTACCGAGAGTAGGCGAGCTTTGCTTTCGTCTAAAATTTTCGGAGTGATAACAAGCCCCGGTAGGTCTAAGGAATTTACGGCGTGCTTACCGGCAAATGCCCCCAAGCCTCTGCCAAATATCCCGTTTACGCGCCCGTTCATATCATAAATCTCGCTGCCGTCGCAGTGAAAGACATTGCCCGATATGCACTCGCATTTAAGTCCATCCGCAGCCTCCGTGTATCTGTAGTCCTCGACGTAAAGCGCACCGCTTACACCACGGACGCTACTTATGGGGTTGTAAATTAACACGGCTAGAATTTCATTCTTTTGCGGATTTGAGATCTCCCACTCCACGGCGCGATATGAGCTAAGCAGTAGCACGATGGGCTTATCGGATTTAGCTAAATTTAGCTTGACGCGATTATTCATCTGCGCGCTTTCGTAGATCGCGCCCAGCCACAGGTCATAGTCCTTATCCGCAGGGATCTTGGCTACGGCGTCTTTTTGACGATAAAAGGGCTCTACATCTTTAAAATCTACGAAAAGCTCGCTGGAATGCGCGTCATTTAAAAACCACGCTTCGATCTTGTGCTTACCCTTGCTAAATTTATACGTAAGCGGGCGCTTTTGATTGCTAGATGTCCCACCCAGCACGTCCGTGCCATCCACAGCGATTACCAGCGTGGACCAGCCGTAATCTCCTAGCACCATCTTTTCGACATCTGCGTCGAAATTAAACTCGCCGACCCAATACGCCATAAGATTTGGAGATGGAATTTCATGGAAGGAATTTCCTTCGTAATTGACGCTGATGCGATCGACGTTTTCAGAGAAAACCACCTTTTTAGGCTCATCTTTATTCAGATAAAACGCCAAAAACTTATCCTGCGGGATCTGCGCGTCCGCGGTAATCTCTTTCGCCCATTTTTGCATATTACTCTCTTGCGCGAACGCCGCAAATGTAAGCACCAAAATAATCAAAAACCTCATTACCGACCTTTCTTCTTTCGTATAAAAGTAAAATCCATAAACCTAAAAGCCCTAGGCTTAGGGATTTTACTGCCTTGGCTTCACAGCCTATACGAATAAATTCCAGCTGTTTAAATTTCAACTGCTTAAATTTCAGCTACGCGAGAAATTCCCTTGCCGCGACCGCTACAGATAAAATTCCATCCCAAATAAGCTTCGCAGAGGTTTTCGCAGATAAACTCCACCGCCATGAAACCCGGCGAAATAAAATTTAGACTAGCGCAATGCTGTGGTTACCGCTAAAAAGCTAGGCGCGATAAATTTCAAGCCAGAAATTCATCGCTAAAGCCCCATCTTAAAATTTTAAAACAGAGCTTTGGCGCTAAAATTTCACATTTTAAAATTCCGCGGCAAAGCTTTATGCTTAAAATTTTACATTTAAAACTCCAAAGCGGAATTCTACGGCAAATTTTACCTCGTTGAATTGCGCGTTTGGAATTTAATTTTCGCCGTAAAATTCTGCGCTTAGAATTTTATCCAAAACCTCATGCAACGGAGCTTGAGTAAAATTCTAGCTCGAAATTTCAAACTACGAAATTTCGTGGCGAAATTTTAACGCAGAATTTCGAGCTACAAAATTCGGCGCAGAATTTCAAGCCGCAAAACCCGCGTGAAATTTTGCCCGTTAAATTTACGGGCAAAATTCTATGACGGATTTGCATACCGAAATTTTGCGAGCATTATAAAATTTGCAGCGAAATTAGGCGTGAAATTTCAAACTATGAAATTCCGCGTTGAATTTCAATCTGCAAAATTCAAGAGAAATTCCACGCGAACTTTGACACCGCGCCCGCCAAAGTCCTAATTCGAGCAGGCGCTCTTGCCGTCCATCACCGGCTGGATCGCGGAGTTGTCCGCCAGCTCCTCGCGATCGATCTTCTCGATCTTCTCCCACAGCTTGCGCGCAGCCTGCTCGTAGCGCTTCGCGCTTAAAGAATCGGGCGCGTAAAAGCTTATCGGCTTGCCGCTGTCGCCGCCCTCGCGAATAGCGATCTCGATCGGGATCTCGCCGATTACTTCGGTGTTGTATCGCTGCGCCAGCTTTTGCGCGCCGCCGCGACCGAAGATATCATACTCCTTGCCGTTATCTGGGCAGATGAAGCCGCTCATATTCTCGATAAGGCCTGCGATAGGGATGTGAAGCTTTTCGAACATATCAAGCCCGCGCGCGCTGTCGTCCAGCGCGACCGTCTGCGGCGTCGTAACGCATACGCCCGCCGTCACCGGCACGCTTTGAGCAAGCGTAAGCTGCGCGTCGCCCGTACCCGGAGGCATATCCAAAAATAGCACGTCCAGGTCGCTCCACGCCACGTCTTTTAGCAGCTGCTCGATCGCCTTCATTATCATAGAGCCGCGCCAGATGAGGCTCGCGCCCTCCTCCATCAGCACGCCCATACTCATCATCTCCACGCCGTGGCTTAAGATTGGCTTTAACTTCTGTCCCACGACACTTGCTTGCGTCTTATCCTCGCCTAGCATTCGCGGCAGATTCGGTCCGTAAATATCGGCATCCAAAATTCCCACCCTCTTGCCGAGCTTTGCCGTGCTGATGGCTAAATTTAGCGTCGTCGTGCTCTTGCCTACGCCGCCCTTGCCGCTGCTGATCATCACGAAATGCTTGATCTGCGGCGCGATATTTTTGCCGCTGCGAGAGTTGCTCTTTTCCTCGGCGATCTTAGGCTGTTTGATTAAAATTTCGGCGTCCGCCCCTAGCGCCTTTTGCGCCGCCGATCTGAGCTCTGCTGCAATCTCAGGCTTGGCACTCGGAATTTCGATCCCTACGAAAATTCTATCGCCGATCTCGACCTCTTTTACAAATCCAAAATCCACGATGCTTTTAGAAAAGCCCGGATAGATCACGCTTTTAAGCAAATTTAAGACTTCGTCTTTACTCATTCCTTCTCCTTATTTTCGGTTAAATTTCTACTGATTTTATATGCGCAAAATTTCGGCCCGCACATCGAGCAAAACTCCGCGCCCTTGTAAATTTCATCGCCCAGGCTCTCGTCGTGTAGCTCGCGCGCATGATCTGGATCGAAGCTAAGCTCAAACTGCCTGTTCCAATCAAAACCATACCTCGCGTCACTCATCGCGTGATCGCGCTCTATTGCGCCCGCTTTGCCTAGCGCGACGTCTGCGGCATGAGCGGCGATTTTGTGCGCGATGATGCCCTCTCTGACATCGCTTGCATTGGGAAGGCCTAGATGCTCCTTCGGCGTTACGTAGCAGAGCATGCTTGCGCCGCAATACGCAGCCATCGTCCCGCCGATAGCCGAGCTGATATGATCGTAGCCCGCGCCGATGTCAGTCGGAAGCGGCCCCAGCACATAAAACGGCGCGTCGCGGCAGATCTTGCGCTCTAGCTGCATATTTAGCTCGATCTCGTTAAACGGGATGTGCCCCGGCCCCTCGATCATCACCTGCACGTTTTTTTCATTCGCGCGCAGGGCCAGCTCGCCTAAAATTTCAAGCTCGCTAAGCTGCGCTTTATCGGTCGCGTCGTATAAGCAACCAGGGCGCAAGCCGTCTCCCAGAGATAGCGATACGTCGTAGGCGGCGCAGATATCGCAAATTTCATCAAACGCTTCGTAGAACGGGTTTTGCTTATGAAATTTCATCATCCACGACGCTATCAGCGAGCCGCCCCTGCTTACGATACCCATCTTGCGACGGGACAGCAGCGGCATAAACTCGAGCTTAAAGCCCGCGTGGATCGTGAAATAATCCACTCCCTGCCGCGCTTGCTTCTCGATCGTGCTAAGAATAGCGCTCGTTTTTAAATTTTTAATATCGCCCAGCTCATGGATCATCTGATAGATCGGCACCGTGCCTATGGGTACGGGCGAGCGCTCGATTATCGCGGCGCGGATCTCGTCCAGATCGCTGCCCGTGCTTAGATCCATCACCGTATCGGCGCCGTACTTTAAGCACGCTTCAAGCTTTTCCAGCTCGCCCTCGATATCGCTCGTCGTGCCCGAAGAGCCGATATTGGCATTGATCTTACACCGCAGCGCGCGCCCGATACCGATCGGCTTTAAGCTTTTGTGATTAACGTTTGCAGGGATGATCGCTCTTCCTTGCGCGATGAGATCACACAAGGCCTGCACGTCCATGCGCTCGCTTTGCGCGACCTCTCTCATCTGCGGCGTCGGCTCACCCTTTTTTGCAAAATAGATCTGTGATACGCAGCTTTCGGTCATTTTCGCCTCGTTTCTTAAAAATGCGCGTATAATATAACAAATTTCATTAATCCTTACTTTTCTTTTGCCGTTTATTTTCGTAACGCAGGATGAAATTTTACCACCGCGCCGCGTAAATTTACGCCTAAGATTAAGATATTTTAGCCCGCGAGTCGCGATTAATTTTGCTTTCATTTTTAATACGTATAATTTCGTAACAAAATTTCAAGGATAAAATTTGAAAGATATATCGCTGATTTTGCTCGCCGCGGGCGATTCGAGCAGGTTTGAGCTCCCAGTCAAAAAGCAGTGGCTGCGCGTGGGCGAGCTGCCGCTTTGGCAATACGTCGCGCAAAATATCGCGCGGGCGCACCCATTTAAAAAGATCGTAATCGCCGTAAATGAGGAGGACGTGAGCTATTGCGAGCGCCTCTATGCGTGCAGCTCGGCTTCGGCGCGCGGCGAAAGCGCGGAGTACGACACGAGCGAGTATAAATTTCAAAGCGAGCACGGCGCGGATGAACGCGGCTCTGCAAATTTAAAATTTCACTTCGCCCCGGGCGGTGCAAATCGTCAAAGCTCGCTAAAAAACGCGCTGCAGCTCGTAGAGAGCGAACTCGTGCTCGTAAGCGACGTAGCCCGCGCGCAAATTTCGCCCGAGCTGATCTCCTCGCTGATACGAAATTTAGGCGGCGCGGACTGCGTCAGCCCCTATCTTGGCGTAAATGACACGACCTATCTCGGCGAGCGCATTGTGGAGCGAGAGGAACTGCGCCTCATCCAAACGCCGCAGCTTTCGCGTACGGCGCTACTTAAAAAGGCGCTTGAGGGAGACGAAATTTTTACCGACGACAGCGCGGCAGTCGGCAGCGCGGGCGGACGGTTGGAATTTATAAAAGGCGAAGCGGGCGCGCTTAAGATCACGCGCGCAAGCGATCTGGCGGCGCTAAATTTAAAACCATGCTCGCGCGATATTTTTTGCGGTACGGGTTACGACGTGCATGCGCTTGAAAAAGGCGTGGGCATCGTGCTCGGCGGCGTGCAGATCCCGTGCGAGTTCGCGCTGATCGCGCACAGCGACGGTGACGTAGCGATCCACGCCCTAATCGACGCTATTTGCGGCGCGACGATGCTGGGCGACATCGGCGAGCTGTTCCCCGACAGCGACGCCAAGCTTAAAGGCGCGGACAGCAAGGAGCTGTTACGAAATGTAATGCGGCGCGTCAGAAGTTACGGCTATGAACTCGTAAATGCCGATATTACGATCATTGCGCAGCGCCCGAAGATCGGCGCCTACAAAGCACAGATGCAAGAGATTTTGAGCGAAATTCTAAACTGCGCCCGCGTCAATGTCAAAGCGACCACGACCGAAGGGCTGGGATTTACGGGCAGAAGCGAAGGCATCGCCGCACAGGCTGCGGTAAACTTGAAATTCTACGACTGGCAAAAGCACGCAGCAAAGGCACAGGACGTATGAAAATTTTAATAATCGAGAGCGAAAGCTATCTTGCTCAAAGTATCGCAAACAAGCTTGGCGCGCTTGGGCATGAATGCACTAACGCGGCGAGTTTAGCAACCGCGGCGGGCCTTGCGGAGGAGTTTGAGGCGGTGCTACTCTCTACGAGCTGGAGCGGCGCGAGCTTTTATCCGCTGATCGAGAAATTTAGGCGCTCGATCATAATTTTGATGGTCGCCTACGTCGATAGCGAAACGGTGCTAAACCCCGTAAAAGCGGGCGCTACGGATTATATCCAAAAGCCTTTTATGATAGAGGAGCTCATAAAAAAGATCGAGCACTACGCGCAGTTTCGCTCGCTAAAATCGCAAAACGAAGCCTACGAAGCACTGCTTAAAGAAGCCTCCCTTTCGTGCGAAATACCGCATACGCGTTTGGCGCAGATAAAATTTCCGCTTCTTTTGCGCGGCGATGCGGCAGCGCGAGCTGCGGCGGTATTTAAGATCGCACTCGCGCTAAAATCGCGCCTTAAAATTCTATCCGCGCAAAGCCCTGAGCCGCTAGAACGCGGCGCGGAGATTTTTTACGCACCAGATTTCGATAGCCTAAGCGGCGCACAGAAGGAAAAATTTCTAAGCAAAACCAAATCCATGCGTATAATCGCCGGATCCATCGGCGCGCAAAAGGGCTTTAACGACGAAATTACGCTTGGCAGCAACAAAGAACGCAGTGAAATTTTAAGCATCGAAGAATACGTAAAGCTCACGATCGTAGCGCACCAAGACGAGTATTTCGACTCCGATCTGGCGGCGGCACTTGGGATTTCGCGAAAATCGCTTTGGGAGAAAAGGAAAAAATATGGCATCGCAAGAAAAAAATAGTCGCGCGCATCCGGTACGGATCGCAGGCGAGATGGGAATTTCGCGCGATGCGGACGATTTGCACGAAATAAAACCGCTTGAAAGTGAAGGAATTTCAAATGGCACAAAAACTCTAAACGTCGCAATAGCTTCGAGTGACGCGGCGCAGAATTTAGAAGCGAAGCAAAATTTAAAAGCATCACAGAACTCAAAAGCAAAGCGCGATTTAAAAACGGTGCGGAATTTAGAAGCGTCAAGGGCTGGCGATGCTAGTAAGGATGAGGCGCGAGCTAAGGGAGCGGCAAGGAATTTAAAAGCAGAGCAAGCTGGAAGCGAGAGCAAAGGCACAAATAATAGCGCAACGCAAATCCGCAAGATAGTGATATCGCGCTCCGACCTAAACGTCCTGAGCCTGCTCGCAAACGGCGCTTTCGGCAAGAACTGCGAGCTACTGCGCCCAAGCAAGCTTAGCATCTGCGGCATAAATTTCGTTTTTTCCTGCGCGGACGCAAAAAAGGGCGATATTTTAGAGCTTTATCTCCGCAAGGACGGCATAGCCGAACGCGCCAAAAATTCGCTTAGCGGCGAAAGTGGTGCGTATTTGCTAGCTAAAGAATCGCGCAACTTGCAGGATAGAGTTTCTGCCGCGGCACAAAATGAGCAGTATTTTGCGAAAAGCGGCACGGATCTCGCGCGCACTGCAAGTACGCAAAGCACTATAAACGCCACAAGCGAGGGCTTAGACCATATAGAAAGCCTTACTGCGAGCTATGATCGAACTTTTACTAGCAGCGCAGATACAAAATCTGCAAACAACGCCGCTTTGGATTTGGCGAAAAGCTCCAGTGAAAATTCTGCAGTAAATTCCGCGCGGAGCTTTGCCGAAAATTCCGCACTCAATCCCGTTTGTAGCGCAGATGCAAAATCCGTAGCAAATTCGGCGGGAAATTTTATTTCAAATTCCACCGAAAATTTCATAAAAAATCCCGCCTCTTGCGAGCTTGTCGCGCGCATAGATGTTAGCGACGTTTATGCTCCAAGCGCAAGTGAGGTCGCAGGCTCGGTATTTCAAAACGCATACGCAGAGCAAACTGCGGTGCAAGGGCGCATCACGCTGCTAAAAAATGGTCTTGCAGAGCAAATCGCGCGCATAAAAAAAGTCGCAAGCTCGCTTGCCGCGCCTAAAATTTCAGCGTTTTTTACCTGCGCCGATCCGATCCACCGCGTGCATGAGCGGCTGATTAGGCATATGATCGACAAGGCGGATTTCGTGGTGATTTTTTTAACCGGCACGAGCAGCGCAGACGCCCTGCCCTACGAGCTACGCAAAAAAACACTAAGCTATTTGCTGCAGAATTTTTTGGTCGCGCAGCGCGCCATGATGATCGATCTGGGCTCGCTTGCGATTTTTGACGATAAGCCCGCCTTGCAATGCGCGATCGCAAAAAATTTAGGTATAAACAAAATAATTTTTGGGCAAAATCACGCAAATATGGAGCTATTTTTCGAAGGCGGCGGCGTGCATTCGGTGCTGGACGAGTATCAAAAACGCGGCGAAATAGAGATTTTGCTTATGCCAGAATACGTCTATTGCGAGAAGTGCAAGGTGCTCGTAAGCACGAAAAACTGCCCTCACGGCGCTCATCATCACGTGCATTACCGCACTCAAAATCTCAAAGCTCTGCTGCGCGTGGGGATCTTGCCGCCCGCGATTTTTATGCGTAAAGAGATCTCGGCGATGATTTTAAGCGAGCTTTTCCCCGCGCGGTTTTCAGATCTGCAAAAGCTTTACGACGAGCTTTTTCCAAACAGCGGGATCTTACAGAGCCACGGCGAGAGCGAGTTTTACGAGCAGCTTATGCAGCTGTATCAAACCAGCGCGCTAAAGACGTAGTGCCCGAGGGCGCAACGCAAAAATGATGTGGAATTTGCAGCATCTAGGCAGAGGGTAAAATTTCGCGGCGTTAGAATTTATGGCGACTAGGCGTAAAGTAAAATTCCATAGTGTGAAAAGAAAGGACTGTGCGGAATTTTATAGAATAAAGAGCGGCGGACGCAGATTTGGCATAAAATTTTGTGGCGAAGCGGATTTAAAATTTTAAGGCGCGGCATATGCGTAATTAGCAGTGTAGCGGATCTAAAATTTAAGCTTTCAGCAAGCAAGTTTAAATTTAGCCAGATGCTCGCAGTAAGTCGCAGTGCATAAATTTGGGCGAGGCGCAACGACTGCTCGCTCGCGCAAAATGCCGTGCGTTTGCGGACGGGTTTGAAATCTCCACGCAGGCGAGCAAAATTTTAAAATTTTTACGCAAATGAGTAGAATTTTAAAATTCCTACGTTAGTGAGCAAAATTCGTGGCGAGCGAGTAGAATTAATTTCGTGCGGGCAGGCGAAATTTAAATTCTACATGCACGAACAAAATTTAAAATTTCCTCGCACGCGCGAACGAAATTTAAAATTTTCGCGCGAGCAGATGCTCTAATTAAAATAAGCGGTAAAATTTTAAAAAGCAAAATTTAAAAGGACAATTATGGATAAAATTTTCGTTACATTTTTCGGCGCAGGGCTGCTAAAACCCGCGCCCGGCACCTGGGGCAGCATCGCAGGCTGGATAGCGGGGCTTGCGATCTTGATGCTAGCGGGAGAGGTGACGCTGTTTTTGTGCGCCGCTCTCGTCTTTTTCGTCTCGCTTAAGATCGTAAGCGATTACGAAAGGCGGGTAGGCGCGCACGATAACAGCGAGATCGTCATCGACGAGGTAGTGGGGGTGTGGATTGCGATGTGCGTCGCCGCGCCCGCGGGCGAGATCTTTTCGCTGCCGCTGCGGGAGCTGATCGCGGGCTTTGAGAGCAGCAGGATATCGATCCTTTCGATGATTTTGGCGCTGCTGTTTTTCAGGGCTTTCGACATCCTCAAGCCATCGATCATCGGGCGCGTGGATCGCGACGTACCAGGCGGGCTCGGCGTTATGCTAGATGACGTGCTGGCGGGCTTTTTCGCGGGGCTTGGGGTTTTGATAGTTATCTCTTTAGGGGTCAAGCTCGGTGCCGCGGGATTGATTTTTTAAGCTTTTTTGGGTGGATTGCTGAGAATACAGCGCGATTGCGGGCGCTATCAAGCACCGAAATTTTAAAAACCGCATCTTGAGCGGGCTTATGAATTAGCGCAAATTTTAACTTCTGAGGCGTGAGCACGCTTGGAATTTAAAATTTAAGCGGTATTTATCCGCGCAGCCTGCAAATAAAGCAAACGTAAAATTTAAAATTTTACACGAGTCGCGATAAAATTTGCGTGGTCTTAAATTTTAAATTTCGCAGCTTGCAGAATTCTACGGCGTAAAAATTTTAAGACACAAATTTCAGGGCACGCGCAATTGCGATACAGAATTTCGTAGCAAGAATTTTTGCAGTCTGACGGCGCAGAATTTCTACGATATAAAAATTTAATTACGCTGCAAGAATCAAAATTATGACGCCTGAAATTTCGTGCGGCTAAATTTAAAACAAAGCGGCAGGCGCAGCTCGCGCGTAAAATTTTAAAATTTATCGCTAATCGCAGGTAGTCTAGCAGGGCGTGCTATTAAATTCCAGCAATATTTATGGTTTTGCTTGTAACATTGCCGCAAAATGCGGGTATCGACGCAAAAAATTTAAAGGAACGAAAAATGCAAAAGAGTGCTATTGAGATACGCGGCGTTCCCGCCGCCGTTTGGGGAAGCTGCTCGGAAAAGGTTTATATCTACGCTCACGGGCAAGGCGGAAGCAAAGATGATGCGGAGCTTTTGGCTTCCGTCGTTTGTGAGCAAAGCTGGCAGGTTATTAGCTTTGACCTGCCCGGGCACGGACAGAGGCGGCACGAGCCCGCTTTTTGCGATCCGCGGCGCGCTATTTTGGAATTTCGCGAAATTTTATCGTATGCAAGGAACCGCTGGGACGAGGTCGCGCTGTTTGCCGTTAGCCTAGGGGCATGGCTCGGCCTGCAAAGCTTCCGCGACGAAAAGCTTAGCGACTGCCTCTTCGTCTCGCCGATACTTGATATGAAATACGTTATTTCAAATATTATGCGTAGGGCTGGCGT
Source organism: uncultured Campylobacter sp. (assembly GCF_938045205.1). Classification (GTDB taxonomy): domain Bacteria; phylum Campylobacterota; class Campylobacteria; order Campylobacterales; family Campylobacteraceae; genus Campylobacter_B. The sequence continues at coordinate 31,366 of NZ_CALIMY010000168.1, read as the reverse complement.
TAGCGAAGAGCGATTAAAGCAAGAGCGGATGATTTTGGCCCCTACCGGGCAACCGCTTTTTTGGGAATATTGGAGTTTTGTTTTGAATAATCCGATAACTAAGTGGGAAACGCCCAGTAGAATTCTATATGCAGAAAACGACGATATGACGCCTCTTTGTATCGTTAGAAATTTCGCGCAGAAGTTCGACTGCGACTTAAGCGTTATGAAAAACGGCGAGCATTGGTTCCATACGCCGCAGCAGCTAGATTATTTGCGTAGTTGGATCAAATCGGTGGTTGTAAATCGGCGATAAAATTCTATGAGAGATTTTAAAACTCACGCCCAAGCCCGCACCGATAAAATTCCGCGCGTTTTTGGAGTGCGAATTTCAATAAATTTAAGATGATCTTGATATTTTGCTTTAATACGCTTGTTTTATGAGGCGCTTTTCGTAAATCCCAGCTCGCATCGCGTCACGCGAGGGGCATAGCTTCAAAGCACCCATTTCATAAATTTAACCGCAATAGCATAAATCATGACCGATATGAATTACAAACTAAAATATGATTAAAATTTAGCCGATAAGCTGTCAATATAAATGTAAAAATGCCGATTTTAAAGCTAAATTTTAAAAAAATACCTATAAAGATGAATTCTTGAAATCTTAACATGTTTTTGGCACGAGGTGCGAGCCGACGTACGGCTTATCGCACTTCACTAGCACTATCGCGCTTATGCTGCACGGATGCTTTACGAATCCATAGCAGTAGCGCGATTAAATTTTAAAAATTATTTGCCTATCCTAAAGCCATTTAACTTCATATAAGTTGTATCTTTATGAAATGCTTCGCAGCGCTCCCTGTTGCGGTTGATGTTTTCGGTTGTAAAGAAATAGCCATCACTATCTTGACGCAAGGTGATCGTCGCGCAAAAGATCATATCGTTTTTTAACTTCGGTCCTACTCCGTAATCAAAGGATTGATTTAAAGTGACGGTTTTTTCTAGATCGCTATCACTAAACTGCCTGGAGCCCGTCATACTTTTAAGCATTCTAAATCCACCTTGATTGAGGTAATCTCTTTGTATATCCTTAAATACACCTTCAAGCTCGACTGCGTAAGCTTTTACTAAAACCTCATCCTTAGCACCGCTTAATTTAGGATATATTATTTTTACTATCACGAAGATTATAATAGCTAAAAATATTATCCCACTTACGCCGCCGCCTACTGCCGCACCTTTTCTCATTTTCATCATTTTACTCCTTCGTCGATGTCCTTTACCAAGGCATCTATTTTTTTATTAAGCATAAAATTTTCATAGCTTTTTTGGATATAGGCTTCAAGTAGTTCGCCCGCATCCAGATGATCGCTGCCACGAGTTAAAATTCGCCAGTCCCTGCCGAAGACCTTCGCAAAGTCATCATCCAGGCTTATCGCGTATTTTTTCGTCAAAGACTTACTCGTCAGCTGAACCGAAATTTCTTTCATTTCTCGCCTAAATTATCGCCTGCCAAAATATCGTCGATCTGCTTGCTTAGATCCTCATCGCTCATCTTGCGATACGCCAGATCATTTTCTAGCGTGCCAAGCTGCATTCCCAAAGCTTCATTTTGCGCCTTGACCGTCGCTAGCTCGGTGCGTAGCTTTTCGTTCTCGTCTCTAGCCTCGCTATAACGTCTAATCAGCTCAGCTATTTTATTGCTTAAGCCCTCGACCTTTTTCTCTTCGTCAAAGATTGATTCCATTATTTCGCCTTTTCTGATATAATTTAAATGAAAATATTACCCAATTTTGGCTTTAAAAAAGGAAAAATTTTGCAAAATTTTAAAATCGAGAGCAAATTCTCTCCGAGCGAGGATCAAGAAAAAGCGATCGAAGGCATCGTCGTAGGCTTTCAAAGCGGCAACAAATACCAAACTCTTCTCGGCGTTACCGGCTCGGGCAAAACATTTACTATGGCAAATATCATCAAGCGCCTCGGAATTCCCGCGCTCGTAATGACGCATAATAAATCCCTCGCGGCGCAGCTTTATAGCGAATTTAAGGGCTTTTTTCCGCAAAATCACGTCGAGTACTTCATCAGCTACTACGATTATTATCAGCCCGAGGCTTACATCCCCAGGCAGGATCTTTTCATCGAAAAGGACAGCGACGTAAATGCTGAGCTTGAGCGCTTGCGGCTAAGCGCCACGGCGAGCCTGCTGAGCTTCGACGACGTCATCACCGTGGCGTCGGTTTCGGCAAACTACGGCCTGGGCGATCCCGCCGAATACAAAGGCATGGTGCTGTTTTTTGAGATCGGATCAAAATTTAGTACTAAATTTTTACTTCGCAAGCTCGTCGATATGGGTTACAAACGCAACGACGATTTTTTTGATCGCGGGAATTTTCGCGTAAACGGCGACGTGATCGACATCTACCCCGCATATTTTAACGACGAGGCGTTTAGGGTCGAGTTTTTCGGCGACGAGATAGAGGCGATGTATCATCTGGACGTGCTCGAAAATAAAAAGACTCAGAGCGTAAAAAAATTTATTCTCTACCCGACGAGTCAGTTCATCGTGGGCGAGCAGCGCCTGAAATCGACGATCAAAGGGATCGAGGAGGAGCTTGAGCAGAGGCTGAAATTTTTTGAGGACGCGGGCAAGCTCGTCGAGGCGCAGCGGCTGAAAGGGCGAGTGGAATTTGACCTTGAGATGCTGGGCGCTACGGGGATGTGCAAGGGGATCGAAAACTACGCGCGCTATCTGACCGGCCAAAAGCCGGGCGAGACGCCCTATTCGCTCTTTGATTACTACGAGAGCAAGGGCAAGGACTATCTCGTCATCGTCGATGAAAGCCACGTGAGCCTGCCGCAGTTTCGCGGGATGTTCGCAGGAGATCGCAGCCGCAAAGAAACGCTCGTAGAATACGGCTTCCGCCTGCCTAGCGCACTTGATAACCGCCCGCTGATGTTTGATGAGTTTATCAATAAAAAAGCTAAATTTCTATTCGTCTCCGCAACGCCCAATGATTACGAGCTGGATCTTAGCCGCGGCGCCGTATATGAGCAGATACTGCGCCCGACGGGACTACTCGATCCACAGATCGTCTTAAAAGACAGCGACAATCAGGTCGAAATTTTACACGATATGGCAAAGGAGGTCATCGCGCGCGGCGAGCGGATATTGGTGACCGTGCTAACCAAAAAGATGGCGGAGGAGCTGAGCAAATACTATTTGGAGCTTGGGCTTAAGGTCAAATATATGCACTCGGACATCGATGCGATCGAGCGCAACGAGCTCATCCGCGGCCTACGCAGCGGCGAATACGATATGCTAATCGGTATAAATCTGCTCCGCGAGGGTCTTGATCTGCCAGAAGTAAGCCTTATCGCGATCATGGATGCCGACAAGGAGGGCTTTTTGCGATCACGCACCAGCCTCATTCAGACGATGGGGCGAGCCGCGCGAAACGTGAACGGACAGGTCGTGATGTTTTGCAAAAAGATCACCGCTTCGATGCAAGAGGCGATCGACATCACCCAAAAGCGCCGTAAATTTCAAGATGAATACAACCGCACCCACGGCATAACTCCGCATTCTGCGAGCCGCAATATCGAAGAGAGCCTAAAGATCGAGGACGGCACCGAAATTTTAAGAAAGGGCGCAAATTTAGAGAAGATGCCGGCCGCCGAGCGCGCCAAGCTCGTAAAGGAGCTTCGCAAGCAGATGCTCGACGCCGCGGCCGCACTAGAGTTTGAAAAGGCCGCCGCACTGCGCGATGAGATCGCGAAGCTCAGGAAGCTGTAAGTCGCAAGGCCTAAAAGCGCCGTGAAATTTCGTCGTGAAATTTGCGCGTTAAATTCCACCTGGCGGAGCATAAAATTTGCGCGCGTAACGCAATGTGAAATTCACAGCAGCTCGCGCCTATATTCCGCAACGCGCTCCGTGCCCATCTTTGCATCTTGCGACTTTTATTGCTTTTCCGTGCGTCCATATTTACAGCCATCTTTACGCGTTTGTCGCGCTATGCTTAAATTCCGCGCCGAAGCGGAATTTCGCCCAATTTCTTACGTAAACATCCGTAAGATTCTAAGCAATTTTTTCCGTCCGAAACCACGCGAATAAGAACAGCCGCGGGCACCACAAAATTCATCAGCAAGAATATTCGCGAGCTCTCATCCCGTTTAAATTTAGCAAAATTTATCGTCTTTTGGAATATGTGCTTCGGTTGAAAAAATAGCACGCTGCGAAAACGATCAAGCAAACAGACGATATATTCGAGCCGTTTAAAAGCAAGTCTATTATCCTCTCATTATTTTTAGCGATCAATGCCACTATTATGAGCGCTAGCGGATACAAAATCAAAGCCGCACTAGCTAAATTTTCAATAGTAAAAACCACTAAAGAAATTCGCTGATTTTTTATGAAAAGCTTGCTATATTCTTTAATAGAATTACTTTTTAAATAACCTATAGTTAATAGAATGGACGAAAATAACATTACTAAAACAATAACAACGCTGCGCAATGTAGCAATAGCGCTCGCAAATGTGACAATGATAAATAAAAACGCCAAAAATATTGTGCTCGCACGCCTAATCAATCTATGTATGTCATATCGCCTTTTTAAATTTTTTGGAATATTGGCAAATTTCTCGTTTAGTTCATCCTCTTTAAATTCGGCTTCTCGCACCGACAAATCAAGCTTCGTTTGAGAGCCGCAGATATGGACCCTTGGAGTATATGAGCCTTTATTATAAAAATAGCATAAAAGAAAAACTAATATGCAAATCGGGGCTATAGAGATTCCGTATAAAGTGCCGGCGCCGCTTAACTCATCTCGCGAACCTCCCATTGCCGAAGATAGAAATAGCAAAGTGGGAAATAAAACCAAGACTAAGCTAGCCGTATTCTCAAAAGTAAAAATCATCAAACTGGCATCTTGATTTTTTATGAAAAAGCTGCTGTATTTTTTTGTCTTGTAGCACTTTAAACAAAATGTCGTGAAGCAAATGGATAAAACTACCGCCACACAAAACAAAAGAGGCTCGGGCATCTGAATATCCACGTAAGAAATAAGTCGCGAAGCTACCGATGTAATGCCGAATAAAAGCGCTAAAAATACCATACTAGAGCACCTAATTAGCCTATGTTTGTCATATCGCTTCTTTAACTTCTCCGGTATTGCGGCGAATTTTTCGTCTAGCTCTTTCATCTCGGCTTGAAATTTTTCGCTCACGGTCCTCTCCTTTTAAGCGTTTAAATTTTAGAGATTATATTAAATTCGGCGCCGCGTCTTTTTGATGTCACACCTTGCGGTTAAATTTTAAAATTTACCGCGTTACATTCGCGAAAAGTCGAAAAATTTTAAACTCGGCAAAGCATTAAAATTCCCGTCCGCCTTTAAATTTAGCATTTTACCGCAGCTAGCAAAGCTCTAAATTTTCCACGCGCAGCGGTCTTTCACCCTCGAAAATCACCCCGATGCCGAAAGGCTCGCAAATATCAAGCGCACCCTCGGCAAACCTCAGTAGCCACTGCGTATCGCGCGCGTAAAACGTGCATTGCGGCAGCTCAAACGGCAGATCGCAAACGGGCACGTCAAGCAGCCTAAGCTCATCCTCGCCCAAACGATACTCGCGCCTAAGCTCGTCTCGCAGGAAGGCAAGGGCGTCTTTTACGTACCGATCGATATTTCGGGCGATCCGCCGAGCAAGCGAAATCGTCTCATCGTCCACATCCGCCGTATCTGCAGATACAAGACAAAACGGCACCTCACCGAAGCTTTCGCTTTTTAACTCCAGCTCCGCATACCAAATAAAGCCCTCGTCCGTTGCGACCTTTTCAAGCTCGCCAAATTTCCAAGCCATTTTTTGCATTTTATTTCCGCCTCATATTTTCGCTCATCTTTTAAAATTTCGATGCTGCACCTGTTTTTGCGCGCCGTGTTTAATCCCCGCCGAAATAGAATCCCGCTCGCTTCTTAAGCGGACGGGCAATGATAACGAAACAGGTTGCTTTTAAATTTTAAAATTTCAATGCAAGCCGCTTTAAAATTTAAAATTTTAAAAGACCCGCCGCTGTCCGTCTTGCACGGCAATGAAATTTTAACGCCGCGTCTTACGGCGAAATTTTAAAATTTTAGCTCGCCGCGGGGATCGCGCGCCTTAGAGGTAGCGCATCGTAAAATTTCACGCCGTAAAATTTAAAAGCGAAATTCCGCACCGAAATTTTAACTCAAAATTCCACGTCCGCAGCACAGAATTTAAAGCCCGAAAAATTCCATCGCGGCGACTTAGAATTTTACTCGCTAAATTTTATAAATTTTGCGCTCTTTTAAATCCGCAAATTTAATACGCCTTTACGAGCCGTAAATTTTTTAGATATATGACGCCGTCAAAAACGCCGCCCCCATTCGGCGCAGGCCAAGAAATGGCAATTCTTTTCGGCTCCCTGTCATATTCGGGCGAACAACGATTCTTTGAGCAGTCTATTTTAAATACCTCTTTATCGTTGCTATCAAAATCCGTCTGGGTAGAATTTTTAGGAATTTCCAGCGTGTGGATTATACGATACGGCTCGCCCTCTTTTGTGCGGGCGGACATTATTTTTATTAGCGTGTCTGCGCTGCCGTCCGAGGTCCTATAGACCCCGTCTTGCCCCAAGCCCGCCAGCTCGAATTTTTTCTCCTTAAGCGGGTTAAATTTAGTTTTTAAAACTATGAATGGGTGCTGGGATCTGGCCGCCGCGGGCGATGAAGTCCGCCGATGAGTTTTTATTTACGCTCATCACGGGCGCGCTGCCCAGAAGCCCGCCAAATTCCAGCGTGTCGCCCTCTTTGCCCTTTGGGATTATGCGCACGGCGGTCGTTTTTTGATTTATCACGCCGATCGCGGCCTCGTCGGCTATGATCGCGGCGATCGTTTGCTCGGGCGTATCCTGCGGGATTGCGATCATATCGAGCCCCACCGAGCAGATCGCGGTCATCGCTTCGAGCTTTTCCAAATTTAACGAGCCAGCGCGCACTGCGGCGATCATACCTTCGTCTTCGGAGACGGGGATAAACGCGCCGCTAAGCCCGCCTACTTGGTTGCACGCCATCACGCCGCCCTTTTTGACCGCGTCGTTTAGCAGCGCAAGTGCAGCCGTCGTGCCGTGCGTGCCGACGCGTTCTAGCCCCATCTCCTCAAGCACGCGCGCGACCGAATCGCCCACCGCCGGAGTCGGAGCTAGCGAGAGATCGACGATGCCAAATTTCACGCCCAGGCGCTCGGACGCCATTTGGCCGACGAGCTGTCCGATGCGCGTGATCTTAAACGCCGTCTTTTTCACGGTCTCTGCTACCACGTCAAAGCTCGCTCCGCGCACCTTCTCAAGCGCGCGTTTAACGACGCCGGGGCCCGATACGCCCACGTTTATAACGACTTCTGCCTCGCCCACGCCGTGAAATGCGCCCGCCATAAAGGGATTATCCTCGACGGCGTTGGCAAATACGACTAGCTTTGCTGCGCCGAGATCCGAAAGCCGCGCGGTTTCTTTTATCACGCGTCCCATATCGGCGACCGCGCTCATATTTATGCCCGTTTTGGTCGAGCCGATATTGACCGACGAGCAGACCTTTTGCGTCGCGGCGAGCGCGGCGGGGATGGAGTCGATTAAAATTTTATCGCCCTTTGCGTAGCCCTTTTGCACTAGCGCCGAAAAGCCGCCAATAAAGTCGATGCCGACCTTTTTAGCAGCCTCGTCCATCGCTCTAGCAAGCGGCACGTAGCTCACGGCATCCGTAGCCGCACCGATGATGGCGATCGGCGTTACGCAGACGCGCTTATTTACGATCGGGATGCCAAGCTCTGCTGAAATTTCATTGCCGACCTTTACTAGATCGCGCGCCTTGTCGGTGATCTTTGCGTAAATTTTCTCCGCTGCTTTGCCCATATCGGGATCGATGCAGTCAAGCAGGCTGATGCCCATCGTGATCGTGCGGATGTCGAAATTTTGCTCCTCGATCATCGCGATCGTTTCGGTTACGTTTTTGATGTCCATCTGCGCGCCTTAGATGTTGTGCATGGCGTCAAATATCGCCGAGCTTTGGATGTTGATTTTAACTTTTAGCTTTTCGCCTAGCTCGTTTAGCTCCTCGCGCAGAGCCGTGAAGTCCTGCTTTTCGTCGCTGGAAACCACCGCCATCATCGTAAAAAACTCATCCAAAACCGTCTGGCTGATGTCGTCTATGTTTAGCCCAAGCTGCGCGAGCTTAGCCGAAACGCCCGCTACAATGCCAACCTTGTCCTTGCCGATCACCGTTACGATCGCTTTCACTCTTACTCCTTTTTAAAATTTATTTAGCTATTTTGAGCGCGGAAGCCCTTTAAAACTACTGAATTTTGCCGCCGTTTGAAATTATTAGCGCAAACACAATTGCGACAAAAGCGTAAAATATTACCGCGAGCCATATCGCCCATCTATTCACGCCGCCGCCCCGTCTTAGGGCTTCATCGTCCTGTTTATCCAGCAATGAAACAAAACTATAGCAAACGAAATATTTCGCCATAGTTCCGCTACTGACGCTAATCGCCATTCCTATACTTCTATCATATTCATCCAAAAACGGAATAAAGCAGGAAATTAACACAACGGCAAATAGGGCTACGGCAATTTTATACTCCTTGCGGTACAGAAAAAAGAACAGCGTGCCGAAAAATCCCCACCAACTCCACGTGCTTACATAATTTAACTCGCGCTGCTTGCCCGCGGCGAAAAATTTCTCGCAGGCGCGTGCGTAAATTTCAACCTTGCTAGGAGTTTGCAAGAAAATTTCCAGCTTCTGCCGAAGCAGCTTACCATCAGATAAAATTTCTCTAGCGTAATCCGTCATCTCACCCTCCTTAGCGATAAATCCCTACGGCAGCGCGAACCTTTTGCATCAATGAAGTAGCCGTCGCAGCCGCCCTTTGCGCGCCCTGTCTTAGCATCTCATCCAAAATTTCGCGGTGGCTTTGATAGTATTCGAATTTATCTCGCGCGTCTTTGAAGTAGCCGAGCACGAGCTCGTTTAGATACGCCTTAAAATGCCCATGCCCCTCGCCGCCCCGCTCGTAACGAGCCTGTAGCTCCGTCTGCTCCGCTTCGTTTAAAAATAGCTTCGCGATATTATAGACATTGCACCCGCGCCACTGCTTAGGCGCTTCTAGCGGCTCAGAAGTCGTTACGATACTTGAAATTTGCTTCTTTAGCGTCGCGGCATCTGCAAAAATATCGATCGTATTGCCGTAGCTTTTGCTCATCTTCGCGCCGTCTGTGCCCGGCACGATCGCTACTTCATCATTTACGCGCGCTTGCGGAATAGTTAAAATTTCGCCGTGGGCGTTGTTAAATTTAAGCGCAATGTCGCGGGCGATCTCGACGTGCTGGATCTGATCCTTGCCCACGGGCACGACCTCCGCGCTGTATAGCAGGATGTCCGCCGCCATCAGCACGGGGTAGCTGAACAGATCGTGCTTGCTCTCAAAACCCTTGGCGATCTTGTCTTTGTATGCGTGCGCTCGCTCGAGCAGCCCCATCGGCGCATATCCGCTTAAAATCCAGTAAAGCTCCAACACCTCTTTTACGTCGCTTTGCACCCAAAACACCGTCTTTTTCGGATCGATTCCCAGCGATAAAAACGCCGCGGCGGCCTCGTAGGTGGAGTTTTTAAGCTTTGCGCCGTCGCTTACGGACGTGAGCGCATGGTAGTTTGCGATAAACATAAACATCTGCTCGCCCGCGTTTTGCGCATCCACCATCTGCTTGATACTCGCGAAGTAGTTGCCCAAATGCAGCTTGCCGCTGGGCTGAAGACCCGTTAAAATTCTCATCATTGCTCCTTTAAATCAAAATCAGATCGCCGTCTATAAAGCCTACGGCGACGTGCTTGCACTTAAAAATTTTAGCGCCAGGCATCTGCTCTCGCAGCTCGCGCAGAGCCTGCACGAGCATTTTTAAAACCTGTCGCCACGAAAGCTCGCTTAAAAAATCAAGCTGCAAGCGCGAGCTTTGCGGATAGAACTCATCCTCGTCCTCGCACGCCCAGTCGTCGTCATCCGCATCAAAGCTGCTCGATCCCGCGAGCTCAAGCGCGTAAGGCTCGTAAAGATCGAAGTGCCACGCGATCACCCGCTTTGGAATTTCCTCGCGTTCTAAACCCTCCAGTAGCTCGCGCAGCTTTTGCTTTAGCGCCTCTTTCTTTTCAAGCTTATAGCTTTTGCCCTCTTTGCCGTGCAGCTTGGAATTTTTGCCGCCGCCAGAGCACTTCTGCTTAGACATCTTTTTCCCCTTTAAATTTAGCCCGTCGCAGGCGGAGCAAATTTCTTTTACGATCTTTTTTACGCTTTTATTTTCGACATCAATTACTATGTCGGCCTTTTTTTCATACGCCCCGTCTCTTTGGGCGTGCAGCGCCGCGGCCTTTTGCAGATCCGCTAACAGCGGGCGCTTGGCAAATTTTTTCTCCGCGTTTTCGCTATTTTTTAAGCGCTCAATAATCCCTTCAAAGCTTGATTTCAGATACACGACGGTGCCGATTTTGTTTAAATTTTTCACGGCGTAAAAGCCGCCGCCGGTGGAGATCACAGCGCAGCGGACAGACTTTTCTAAAAATTTCGCAAGGCCATCTTCCATCTTTCTAAAGCTCTGCTCGCCCTGCTCTTTAAAAATTTGCCCGATCTTTTTATTGGCGTAGCTTTCGATCATATCGTCGCAATCAAGCGCGAACATCCCGCTTTGCGCAGCCAGCGCCCGCGCTACCGTGCCCTTGCCGACCCCCATAAAGCCGATGAGCACGATATTACCGCTCTTCATCGCTCTCCCCTTTTTTGCGCGGCAGCAGCACTAGCGGACTTCCCGAAAGAGCAAAGCTCGCGCGCAGTCTGTTCATCAAATAGCGCTTGTAGCTAAAATGCAGCGCTTGCGGGCGGTTCATCACAAGAGCGATCTTCGGCGGCGCAAAACCGATCTGCGCGGCGTAGTAAATTTTAACCGATTTGCCCCGCTCGCGAGGTATCGGATGCGCCTTTATCGCGGCTTCTACCGCTTCATTGATCCTTGCGGTGCCGAGCTTGCGCGTGAAATTTGAATAAACCTCCAAAATGAGCGGGTAAATTTTATGAATCCGCTTCCTGTCCGTCGCGCTGACGCTAATGATCGGCGCGTATGAAAGAAATTTAAACCTATCTCGTAGATCGCGGCAAAACTCGTCGTAATCGCGCTCGCAAAGATCCCATTTGTTTAAAATTATGATAAGCCCGAGTTCAAATTTAGCCGCAAGCCCCGCGATGCGCTCGTCCAGCTCGTTTAGCGGCTCGCTTGCGTCAAGCACCAAAAGCGCGATGTCGGAGCTTTGCAAGATTTTTTCGGTGCGATTTAGCGCGAAACGCTCGATGCCCTCGATCTTGCCGCGGCGGCGAATGCCCGCCGTGTCGATAAACTCAAGCGTGCGCCCTTCAAATTCCGTGCTTTCGTTCACCGGATCGATCGTCGTGCCCGCGTAATCGCTCACGACCGAGCGCTGCGAGCCTACAAGCGTGTTTAGAAGGCTTGATTTACCGACATTTACCCGCCCTATAATACCCACGCCGATGGTTTTGCTAGCATAAAATTCCTCGTCGCGCCCCTCTTTCGGCTCGCCCTCGTCGTTAAAGCCCTCTATAAAATCATCAAAAATTTCATCCTCGTCCTGCTGTGCGGGCGCAGGATCCAAAAAGCCGTAGATCCACTCTTTCAGCTCGTCGATGCCGCTGTTGTGAGAAACGGAGATCGGGAAAAATTTAACGCCGAATTCGTTAAACTCCCAGCTACGCTCCTCATCGCGCTTGCCGTCGATCTTATTGACCGCTAGGGCGATGGGCTTACCGAGCTTTTGCAGCGAGAAAAATATCCGCCGCTCATCATCGCTCGGAAGCAGCTTGCCGTCCGTCATAAAGATTATCAAATCCACGCTCTTGGCCTCGCTTAGCGTCTTAGCCTGCACGCGCGCAAACAGTTCGGATGTGTCGTCTAAGCCGCCCGAATCGATCACGCGCACGCGGCGATCGAAAATTTCGGCTTCGACCCTATTGGTATCGCGCGTCGTACCCGCAACGTCGCTCGTGATGGCGATACGAGCGCCCGCTAGGCGGTTAAAAAGGCTCGACTTGCCGACGTTGGGGCGCCCGATGATGATCAAACTTTTCACGTTCGTCCTTGTAGTTTTTGGCGCGATTATAACCAAAAATAGATTAAAGCCAAATTCTACGCGCTCGCTAGCGAAAGGAAGCGGCAAAATTTTATGAAATTTAGGCGCTAAATTTTATGGAATTTTACCGCAGCTCGCATAGACATCAGCGCGACGGACGCATTCGACGAGATGCGCTTGCGGCTCACATACGCGAGCAGCGGCACTAGCGGGACGCCGCACGGACGCAAGGCATCAAAACGCGCGATCCGTCGCCGCAGATAGCGCGAAGCGCGGAGCTGCGCGTAAATTTTATAAATTTAAAAACCGCAGCCTGGGCGCGAAAAACTAGCAAATGAGGCACGGAACGAGCACAACCGCGCGAAAGCATAAAAGCCCGCAGCTGCGCAAATTTGGCTGCTTTGCGCATTCAAGCGCCGAAGTGCAAAATCGAGCCGTCGCGCCAGGCGCACAAAAACAGGCGGCGCGACGAAATATTAAAACGGCGGAATATTAAAATTTAATCATTATGCGTGTATAATTCCGCAAATTTAAAGGGACGCGATGAAATACAACAACTTCTTGCTGCACCATCTAAGCGTGTATTATATGCTGATGGCGTGCTTTTACAACTCTCTTACGGGCGTTTTTGCCAAGCTTTTGGGCGCGCAAATTTCATCGCTTGAGGTCGTGCTCTTTCGCAATCTGCCCGGACTTTTGATCCTGCTTTATAAAATCAAGGCGCGTCCCCGCGCGGCGCGCTTCGCAAACAAGGGCGGTCATCCTTTTACGCTCGCGTTTCGCGGCATTATCGGGATTTTGGGGCTGATGGTATTTTTTTATAACATCGCTAACATTAGCCTAGGCGAGGCATTTACCTTTCAAAAAACGGCACCCATTTGGACGGCGATCATTGCGTACTTCACCCTCGGCGAAAAATTCGGCGCGATGGGCTGGTTTTCGGTCTGCCTAGGCTTTGTGGGCATCGTTTTGGTAATTCAGCCGCAGTTTGGCTTGCAGCCGAGCGATATTTTTGGAATTTTAAGCGGATTATTCGCCGCAATGGCGCTTACCTCCGTGCGCGGGCTGCGCAAATACTATAGCTCCGATACGATCATCCTCTCGGCGCTTCTTGCCGGCACGCTAATGCCCGTAGTGCTTATGATCGCGGCGGAATTTATAGATGCGCCGGCGCTTAGCTTTATGCTTTGCAAATTTAAAATTCCAAACGCGCAGGGCTGGCTCTTTGCCGTGCTTTTGGGACTGCTGGGGCTGTTTTATCAAACCTACGTCACCAAGGCCTACGCCGCGACGCGCAAAGCGGGCATAGTAGCTACGATCAGCTACGCAGACATCATCTTTTCGACGCTATTTGGGCTGCTGCTAGGCGACGCCTTGCCCAGTTTCATGGCGCTTGTGGGTATGGCGCTCATCATCGCCGCGGGCGCACTCGTAGCGAACCGAAAGTAGCAGGCGATGAAGCAGAAATTTTACTCCGCGTTTTGGCTGAAACATCTGGGCGTTTATTATATGCTCGTAGCGAGCTTTTATTTCGCGCTAAACGGCGCTTTAGCCAAGGTCATGGCAGAGCGGATGAGTAGCGCCGAGATCGTGTTTTTCCGCAACGTCGTAGGCATCGCGATCGTGCTGTTTTCGCTACGGCGGGTAAAAAATCTTGGCCCGGGCGGCAAGCCGTGGCTGCTCGCGTTTCGCGGCTTTATCGGCAGCTGCGGTATCTTAGCGACCTTTTACAACATCGCTCACATCGATCTTGGCACCGCTTTTACCTTCCAAAAGACGGCGCCCATTTTCACCGCGCTATTTTCGGCATTTTTCTTAGGCGAAAAGCTAAGCTCGCGCGGCTGGTTTGCGATACTGCTCGGCTTTGGCGGAATTTTACTCGTCGTGCGCCCGCACATCGGCATCAGCGCAACCGACGCGGTGGGAATCTTCGGCGGCATGTGCGCGGGGCTTGCATACACGAGCGTGCGCGAGCTCCGCAAACACTACGCCACAAACCTCATCGTGCTGGTTTTCGTCTCGTCCGCTACCTTTCTAAGTGCTGCGATGATGATAACGGGCTGGGTGCTTGAAGGTAGCGAGGTTAAAATTTTAGGACTTTTCAGCGGGGCAGATTTGGCGAGGCTTGCTTACTTCAACCCGCCAAGCCTTTTTGGCTGGGTGCTCGTGGCGCTTCTGGGCGTCAGCGGGATCTACTTTCAAATTTACATGACGCGCGCCTACGCCGCTTCGCGCAAAGCGGGCATAGTCGCTGCGATCAGCTACAGCGACATCCTCTTTAGCATGGCACTCGGCATTATGCTAGGCGATCATCTGCCCGGTCCGATCGTGCTAGCAGGCATTGCGGTGGTGATTTTAAGCGGAATTTTAATCGCCCGCGAGCGCTAAATTTAAATCTAATTCAAATGCGGCGCAAAGCTAAATTTTATCCGCGCCGCAAGCCTACGCTAAATTTCAGCAGTCTAAAAGCTTAAAAAGACTAACATTCAAATCAAAGTTCTACGGCGTAGAAATATTTTTCGACGGATTTAAAATTTTATGCATTTTATCGGTATCGACATCGGTTCGACCTCATCAAAGGTCGCCGTTATGAACGAACGCGGCAAATTTTGCGAACTGTTTTTGCTGCCAAGCGGCTTTAGCGCGGTCAAGGTCGCGCGCCAGATCAAGCAAGCCTTAGAGCAAAAAGGCTACGCAGAGGGCTTAGTGACGGCTACGGGCTACGGACGCGTTAGCGTGGAGTACGCGCAGCTTAGCATGAGCGAAATTTTATGCCACGGGCTTGGGGCACACTTTTTATTTGAGCAAGACTGCACCGTCATCGATGTGGGCGGGCAAGACACCAAAGCGATCAAAATAGAAAACGGCAAACCAGCGGATTTTATCATGAACGACAAATGCTCGGCGGGCACGGGCAAATTTTTAGAGATCAGTGCGGGCCGCTTGGGGCTTGAACTTAGCGAAATTTACAAAACCGCCCGCAAAAATCCCTCGATTAAAATTAGCTCGACATGCACTGTTTTTGCAGAAAGCGAAATCGTCTCGCTAAGTGCAAACGGAGCTGAAACTAGCGAAATCGCCTACGCTATCGTGGATTCCTCCGCGCACAAGGTCGCCTCTCTCATCAAACGGCTGGAAAATCAAATTTATTTTTTAAGCGGCGGACTTAGCAACGTGCCGCTCTTTAAGCAGCTTCTAGGCGAGCATCTGGGGGCTGAAATTTTTACTTGCGAAAACGCAATCTACTGCGGCGCGATGGGCGCTGTGCTCATCGGAGCACGCAAAGCAAACGAAATTTTAAAGGAGACGAGATGAAGATGGATTTTGACGCGCTTAAAAAGCGCAATGCAATGGCTCTTCACGATCTAAAAGAGCAAGGCAAACACGTAGTGGGGATGTTTTGTACCTACTCTCCCAAGGAGCTCATCTACGCAGCGGGCGCCGTGCCAGTTGGGCTTTGCGCCTATGACGAGAGTCCTATAGACGCCGCTCATGCCGAGCTTCCGCGCAATCTTTGCCCACTAATCAAAGCAAGCTACGGCTACGCGGTTACGAAAAAATGCCCCTACATGAACGCCAGCGATCTCGTCATAGGCGAAACGACCTGTGACGGCAAGAAAAAGATGTACGAGCTGCTGGCAAAACATAAGGACGTCCACGTACTGCAACTGCCAAATATGACCGGAGGCAAGAGCTTGGAGCTTTTCACCGATGAGCTTAGGAAATTTCGCAAAGTTTTAGAGCAAAAATTTAATACGAAAATCACGGATGAAGCACTGCTCGATGCGGTGCAAATTTACAACGAAGAGCGCGATGTGATGTTGGAGCTTTTAGAGCTTGGCAAACTAAATCCGATGCCGGTAGCGGGCAGCGAAATTCATCAAATTTCATTTG
The DNA here is from genome assembly GCF_938045205.1 of uncultured Campylobacter sp. GTDB lineage: Bacteria > Campylobacterota > Campylobacteria > Campylobacterales > Campylobacteraceae > Campylobacter_B. Next base: position 15,297 of record NZ_CALIMY010000168.1, on the reverse strand, counting down.
CGAGTGACTTTATATACGACAAACGCGAAAAGCTCAAAATGATACGCGCCTACATAGCCGCCGCAAAGGAGATGGCCCCGCCGAAAACTCGCAAAAAGCGGATCATCATCACAGGCTGTCCAAGCGGAGGCGTGTATGAAAAGGTTATCAAACAGATCGAAGATCTTGGCGCGGACGTAGTGGCATTTGAAAACTGCTCCGGCACCAAAGGCTATCAAAACCAAGTGCAAACAAAGGGCAATCTGGTCGCAAATATCGCCGAGCGCTACCTCAAAATCCCCTGTTCGGTGATGTATCAAAACGACGCGCGCTCAGATGTTATCAAGGATTTCGTACGCGAGTATCAAGCAGACGGTGTCATCGACGTCATGCTAAGTGGCTGTCACACCTACGCGATCGAGACAAATAAAATAAAGGAGGCAAGCAAAGAAGCGGGAGTAAGCTATATGAGTCTGGAGACTGACTACTCCAAACAGGACGTCGGGCAAATCCGAACGCGCCTAGAGGCGTTTATAGAACTGCTTTAAGCGGGTAGCTCGAAATTTTAAAATGAAGAATTTTCTAAATTTAAAAACAATCCAAAGAAAGGAGAGATTAGATGAAATTTAAAGAAGTAGACGCATCTCGTCGCGGCTTTTTAAAAGGAGCTTTGGCAGCGGCAGCCATCGCCGGACCCGAATCTATGCTTGCAGGCTTCACGCCGTTTAAGCCCGATTCGCTGCAGGTTTGGTCGTGCGGAGGGTTATCTGAGGCTTTTGCGCAGATAAACGCAGCGTACGAGTCCAAAACGGGGCATAATATCCAGTACACCGGCGCCTTTGCGGGTGCGCTCGGAAAGTCGCTACTGGCCTTGCAGGGCAAGACAGAGGTTTTCGGAGCTCGCGTTTTGGAGCTAAGCCAAAAACTACGCAAGGCTGGCCTTAGCCTTCGCTTTAGACCGCTGTGTTTTACCGACTACGTCTTAGTGGTGCCGAAAGGAAATCCCGCGGGCATTCGCGATCTGAAGGATCTAGCGGAACCCGGCGTGCGGGTGATGTTGCCGCTAAGGGCTTCGCCTCCGGGTAGCGGACCGGTAAAGGGAATTTTGAAAAATTCCGGCCTCACGGGGCCTGTTATGAAAAATATGATCGCCAACGGTTCATGCGTCATCCAGATGATGTGCGATCTGGTAGATGGCAAGGGTGATGCGTCCATCATCGAAAAGCGCCTAACGACGCACGATAGATTTAAAGACAAAATCGAATACATGCCTATCGACGAGAAACTCATCCCGCCCGGGCCGCTTACCTTTACGCTAAATATCATGAAATACGTAAAAGACGAGAAGCTTGCCGATGACTTTGCGGACTTCGTCTGCTCGGACGGGCAGGAAATTTTCGAGCGGCACGGCTTTACCTCCATCCATTCGGCGCGCGGGCTTGAACTCATAGAAAGGTTTGGTGTAAAAGATGTTTAGTATCGTAAATATGGCAAAGATGAAAAAAGTCTCTAGGCTAACTAAAATTCGTCGCTTGGTGCAGCTCATTTTTATCGGCGCAATCGGGCAATGGGCGTATTACGGAATTTTTAGATGTCCTTTTATAGTGCCTTTCGTAAACTGCCAATCCTGTCCGATCGTTACGTGCTGGGGGCGGATCGCGACCGTGTTTTTCGGCTTTTGGCTGTTTATCCCCGTGCTGGTTATTTTCCTCGGGCGCGCGTTTTGCGGCTGGCTTTGCCCGGGCGGATTCGTAAATCAAATGCTCGGCAAATTTGCCGCTTTTAAGCTTAAGCTAAAAAATAACAGGAAGCTACGATATGCGCAAATAGGCATGGTTCTAGCCGTTTTACTTTGCCTCGGCGTGTATTTTATCTACGGCAATCCTCGTGTTATGATCCCTATCCGCACCAGCGACGAGTATCTAAACGCCGTTATCATGTCTTTTAAATTTTCCGACTGGTACTGGGCGGTTCGCACTGCCGTCGTCGTAGCTCTCATCGCCGCATCCTTGATCGTCGCAAATTTATGGTGCCGCTTCGCCTGTCCTAGCGGCGGCATAATGGAGCTACTGCGTAAAATTTCAATATTTCGCGTTTATAAAACAAGCGCCTGCGATAACTGCAACGCCTGTTTGCGCAAATGCGAAATGGGCACGAGACCGGACGAGATGAACTGCACGAACTGCGGCGATTGTATGGATGTTTGCCACGCGGACGCTATCAAATTTGGAAGGAAAAAAGATTGATGAATTTTTTCGCCAGACCCTCTTTCGACAACCACCCCTGCTTTAGCAAAAAAGCGTCCGCCAGCTACGGGCGCGTGCACCTTCCCGTAGCGCCGCATTGCAATATACAATGCAATTTTTGCAACCGCATCTACGACTGCGCCAACGAAAATCGCCCAGGCGTAACGAGGAGAGTGCAAAGCCCGGACGAGGCCGTGGAATACGTGGAAAATCTATTTAAATTTAGACAGGATATCTCGGTCATCGGTATCGCAGGACCCGGGGATCCTATGTGTGATGCCGATAAGACCCTAGCGACTTTTGAAAAATGCAAAGCCCGCTTCCCTCATGCCCTACTTTGCCTATCCACAAACGGCCTGTCCCTGCCCGAGCATGTGGATGATATCGTGCGGATAGGCGTGAGCCACGTGACGGTGACCGTTAATGCCGTAACGCCAGGCGTAGGCGGCAAAATTTATGCGTGGGTGCGCCACAAAAACAAAATTTACCACGGCGAAGATGGCGCTAGAATTCTTGGGGAGCGCCAAGAGGAAGGGATCCGCAAGCTAAAAGAAGCCCGCATGATCGTAAAGATCAATACAGTCGTAATCCCCGGTGTCAATATGGATCACGTCCCATGTATCGCGAAAAAGGCCAAAGAGTGGCAGGCCGATATCATGAACTGTATGGCGATGATCCCCGTGCATGACACCCCTTTTGCAAATATCAAATCGCCCTCAAACGAAGAAATTCGCAGCATGCGAAAGCTCATCGGCGGCTCCATTCATCAAATGACTCACTGCAGCAGATGTCGCGCCGACGCATGCGGCAAGCTTTGCGAGAAATGAAGACCTGCTTTTGCGGGTCTTTTATCCGGCGCAGGATACACGCTCTCATAGCGCACAAAATTTTATGTAGAGATTTAAATTTAAAATTTGTCTAAATTTAGAGCTAGTAGGCAGCCGATAAGCGGCTTTTTGACAGCGACGCTTTTTTAAAATTTAAAAACAATTTTTAAATAATATTATTTTGCTTTTATTTAACTTTGGCTATAATTCTCCCAAAATTAGGCACATCAAAAACCGAAATTTCGGTTTAAAACAAAGGAGATGTATCATGGAAAACGTTTCAAGACGTGATCTGCTCAAAATGAGCCTAGTTGGCGCGGGTGCTTTAGCGCTCGGCTCCGTAAACGCAAATGCTGCGGTAAACGCTAAAGACGTCAAATTTGACGAAGAGTGGGACGTAGTTATCGTTGGTTCCGGTTTTGCAGGACTTGCAGCTGGTATCACCGCAGCCGAAAAGGGCAATAAAGTCCTAATCCTAGAAAAGATGGGACGCGTTGGCGGTAACTCCGTTATTAACGGCGGAATATTTGCCGTTCCAAACAGCGACAAGCAAAAAGCCGAAGGCATCAAAGATAGCAACGAGCTATTTATCAAAGACTGCCTAAAAGCCGGCCGCGGACTAAACCACGTAGATCTCATCGACACCATCGCTACTCGCGCGCAGGATGCATATAAACTAACTCTAAAATGCGGCGCTAAATACATAGATAAAGTTACTCACGCAGGCGGACACAGCGTACCTAGATCGCTTCAAACCGCTAACGGCTCAGGCTCAGGTATCGTTCAGCCGATGGTAGAATACTTTAAAAACCTACAAGGCTGCGAGCTAAGACAAAGAGCTAAATTTGACGAATTCGTCCTAGGCGAAGATGGCGGCGTAGACGGCGTGATCATCAGAGAGGATTATAAATTTGATCCAAAGAGCCAAAAAGACGACGCCGAAAACACTACCGGAACTAAAAAGACTATAAAAGCTAAAAAAGGCGTAGTACTAGCCGCAGGGGGATTTTGCCGCGACGTATTCTTTAGACAAGTCCAAGATCCGTCTATCCTACCAACCACAGATAGCACCAACCACCCAGGAGCAACAGCGGGTGCTATGAAAGAGGCATTTAGGATCGGCGCAACTCCAGTGCAGCTAAGCTGGATACAATTCGGTCCATGGGCATGCCCTGACGAAAAAGGCTTTGGCGTAGGCTCTATGTTTAACGTAAACGGCAGCTTCCGCTACGGAATTTCAGTAGATCCAAGAACCGGCAAACGCTATATGAACGAGCTAGCAGACCGCCGCACACGCTCTCAAGCTATGTTTAAAGTAATCGACGCAAAAGCAGATATTTATCCGATCAACTTCTGCGATAGCGAGGGCGTAAAAAACATGGTCATACCTGAACACTACACTAAACCGCTAGAATCTGGCGTACTAAAGAAATTTGAAACTCTAGACGAACTAGCGGCTTTTTATAAAATCCCTGCTGCAGAGCTAAAAAAGACCGTCGAGAGATATAATAGCTTCGTTAAATCAGGCAAAGACGAAGACTTTGGCAAACCAATGGATAAAACCACTACAAACGGCGTAGATATCTCCAAAGCGCCTTTCTACGCTATGCGCGGTACGCCAAAACTCCACCACACCATGGGCGGTATCGATATCAATACCAAAGCTCAGGTCATCTCGCTACAAACCGAGATGCCTATCCCAAGATTATTTGCAGCAGGCGAGATCACGGGCGGCGTACACGGAGCTAGCCGCTTAGGTAGCGTGGCGATCGCAGATTGTCTGACATTCGGTATGATTGCGGGAGAGAATATAGGCTAATTAGCGGCGTCTTTCAGACGCTTTTTGCGGAGCTTGCTAAAATTTTGCTTGACAGACTATTTTGTCTAGCCTGCGCAAAATTTTAGCCGCGCAACCCCAAAAATCGCCTCGAAATACTTGCAAATTTTATTTTAATCGCAGGCCGAATTTAAAGTTAAATTTGAAAATTCGGCTTGCGGTACTTTTAAATTTAAAGCCGAATTTGCAGTTAAATTTGTAAATTTGACATCCGAAAGGAATTTGCATGAAACATAAAGCGTTTCTCGCCTTATGCGCATCTATGCTGCTATGCTCTTTCGCATTTAGCGCAGGCGCACCAAGCGCAAAGATAACGTCTTTAGTAGATCTTAACGTCACCGACGAGCTGCGAGCCAAACACCCTTTAAAGCCTCATCACGAAAAGCTAAGCTTCACCTGTCTTGATTGTCACGAAGGACAAGGAAACGACGCTAGTAAATTTAAATCCATAGGCGATAAAGGCTGTTTGTCCTGTCACGGCGACAAGAAAAAGATAGCTAAAAGACTAGAATACATGGATCTGCTAAAAGCAAATCCCCACAACTCGGTTCACGACGGCCCTACGCTATACTGCGACGAGTGCCACAACGAGCATAAAAAATCAACCAATATGTGCACGGAGTGCCACGAACACGAAGTTCCGCAATGGATGGGGGTAACGCCATGAAAATTTCAAAGAAAGTACTAGCGCTTATTATATTAGTAAGCGGCATTATAGGGTTTTTAGTCGTGCTTCCCGTGCATTACGCCCTAGAAGAAACTAGCGGAGAGAAGTTTTGCGTAGTATGCCACGAGATGGATCCTATGGTTATAGCTTATAGTAACGACGTACATAGCGGCAAAGGTAAAAGCGGAGTAAGGGCTAAATGCGTAGACTGCCACATACCTCACGACAACCTAGCCAAATACGTCCTAGTTAAAGCTAAAAACGGATTGATGGAGGGATATATTCATTTCTTCAAAGACCCGGAGGCTATAGACTGGCATAAAAATAGAGAGAAAAGAGAGCACTTCGTATTTGATAACGGTTGCGTTAGTTGCCATACGAATTTGGTGGATAATAAGCTAACCTCAGCCCAGGCTCAAAAGATGCACGCTCACTATCAAAGCTTGCTAAATACCGATAAGCAACTAACCTGCGCTAGCTGTCACGCCGAGGTAGGCCACAGCGGGCTAAACAATATGCTAAACTACTGGAAGCCTGAATACAAAATCTACGAAAAGAAAGCCGCAATCAAAAAAGAAGAGATAAAGAAGGCATATTTTGGGGAGGATTATGTAGCGCCGAAAGTAGAAAATAAAGAAGGCAATGCCACCAAAAAGTAGGCTAAAATGAAGAAAATTTTGCTCGTTAGCGACGACGTGGAGATGCAACTAAGTCTCAACGCCGCGCTTTAGCAAGGATCCGGTAAATTTTAAGTCAGTAAAATTTCGCGCGATAACGGGAGTTTATCTCCCGTTACGATCTTCGTAAACAGACTATCTCTACGCTTTATTAGAATTACTCGAGAATAAATTTAAACCAAAAGCTCGCATCTACTCAGCTCAAAACATAAAATTTAAAATAAGCCGTTTTCGATATAATTTTCAAAAATTTTGGAGCGGAAAATGGGTAGAAAAGAGCTTCTGGGCGGCGCAAAACGTATCGTCGTAAAAATCGGTACTTCGACGCTTACGAACGCGGACGGTTCTCTAAATGAGCGGCTTATCAAAAGTCTAGTCGCGCAAATTTGCAAGCTAAAAGATGCGGGCTTTTGCGTGGCTTTGGTAAGCTCGGGCGCCGTGGGCGCGGGCATGGGGCTGCTAGGCATCGCGCAAAGACCTAAAATTTTAAGCCGCAAACAAGCTCTGGCGGCAGTCGGGCAGGTCGCGCTGATGCATCTTTACGAGCGGCTGTTTTGGGCGCATGACCGCATTATCGCGCAGCTGCTGCTAAGCCGCGGCGATTTTAGCGACAGAGCGCGCTATCTTAGCGTGCGAAACGTCTGCGCAGAACTGCTCTCGCGCGGCATCGTGCCGATCATAAACGAAAACGATCCCGTCGTAGCAGATGAACTGAAAGTGGGCGACAACGACACGCTAAGTGCACTAGTAGCGGGGCTAATCGATGCTGATCTGCTCGTGATTTTAAGCGATATCGACGGGCTGTACGACAAAAATCCGAGCGAGCACGCGGACGCAAAACTTTTAAGCTTTATCGAAAAAATCGACGAGCACGTCGTCAAAATGGCAGGCGGCGAGGGCAGTAAATTCGGCACGGGCGGCATGGCGACCAAGATCGCGGCGGCGCAAATGGCAAATCAGATCGGCACTAGCCTGATCATCGCAAACGGGCGTACGAACGGAATTTTGCTTAAAATAGCGGCGGGCAACGAGGTCGGTACCCTCTTTAGCGCGGGCGCAGCGCGGCTTAGCTCGCGTAAATACTGGCTCGCATACGGCGCGATTAGCAAAGGCGCGGTGATTATCGACGCGGGTGCGGCAGAGGCGATAAAATCGGGCAAAAGCCTGCTTGCAGTAGGCATCGCCGAGGTGCGCGGCGAGTTTGAGCGCGGCGAGATCGTAAACGTCTGCGCGACTGACGGCAAGCTGCTGGCGCACGGCATTAGCAACTATTCAAGCTGCGAGCTTGCGCGCATAGCGGGCGCAAAAAGCGATGAAATAGAGCAGGCTTTAGGCTACAAAAGCGACGATGACGCGATCCACGCGGATAATATCGCGCTGCAATGAAATTTTAGCCGTGCTCGCGCATTTAAATTTAAACGGAGGGCGAAGATGAAAAAGATTATATTTTTTTGCACTACTCTTGGCGGGCACGGCGTGGGCGTGCAAAGAGGCAAATCCCGCTAGAATTTTTATAGAGGCTAACGACGAGGACCAAGGCAGCACGCTAAACCGCACCGAGCGGGAGAAAGCGGTAGCCCCAAAGAATATCAAGCTAAAATTTACGGCGCAAGGCGCGGCTTGGGCGGCGAAATTTAACGAACCGGACGCCGATAAAAACGGCGGAGCTAGACGTTCTTGAACTGCGCGGATATGAGCTGGCGGATTACGCAAAAGCGCCCTGCGCGAATTAGAATGAGAAGGTTGGGCATAATGCCGAGAAATAGCTAAAAAAGGGATTTATGGCATGAGTTTGGCTGATAGTAAATTTACAGCATAGGGAGAAATCTTTTAGAAAATGAATAAAAGCATACTTTACAATACTGCCACAAGTACGGCAGTGGCGATATTCTTTGCTAGACTAGCCTGCGTAGCTTGCGATTTTTTATAAGTCAAGGAAATAAAATGAGTGAAATTTTGAATGAAAATATAGAATTTGGAGTGTCTTTCCTTTCGGATACTCGCTTAATTCATAGCGATGAGACCTCCAAATTGGTACTATTATAACAAAAGATGATTAAATGTATCTTGAAAGTGTAATCTGTAAAAAACTATGTGAAAACTTAGACTGTGATGCAACGAAAATGCCAGGCTTTGGTAAACTTAAAAATTCTATTGCACTGCTTCACAATAAATATTTGTTGGGTGCTTGTAAAGAAGCTGCCGTCATTATTAAAAAATATGCCAAAAATAATGTTGACATCTTTGATTTAGTCATTTCAATCTATAATAAACGCATAAAATCGCACCACGAAATGTTTTTAATCATCCATATTTTTGAAACGGCATTGCGTTCTAAAGTTGCACTAGTACTATCTGAAATTTATAGTTCAAATTCTAACGCCGACGACTGGTTTTTATACGGAAAAAATGCGAAGCTAATAAAACAAGCTGCCCACATAGCGCAGACCAAAAAGGTTAATCTAACAGAGCAAATGAATAGCTTTGAGGTGCTTGATTTATTTACGCTAGGTGATTTGCAAAACGTCATAGGCTCGAATTGGAGCGATTTCAGAGATATTTTTGCAAGCGTGTGCAAATACAAGGGGCAAGGGTTGCCAGAATACGGCACAAAAAATAGTCTTTTAAATGTATTTTCTATGATTCGTAAGGCACGCAATGATATCTTTCACAATAATCCGCCAAAAACCAAAGCAAAATCAATAACTGTAAATATTGAAATTTTGCTATTACGACTGGGGTTTAACCTAAATGATGCATTTAAAAATATATCAAATTTAAACCATATGGTAAACTTAAAATATAAATATGATTAAGGAGCGAAAATGAACGAAATTTTAGAGATCTGTAAGCGCGCAAAAGCCGCTTGCGACGAGCTTTTGAGACTTGGTAGCAAGGCTAAATTTGAAATTTTAAACGCCGTGGCAGACGAGCTGCTCGCGCAAAAGGATGCGATAAAAGCGGCAAACGCCAAAGACCTTGCAAGCGGCGAGAAATCGGGCCTTAACGCGGCGCTGCTAGACCGTCTAAGGCTAACCGACGCCCGTATCGAGGCGATGGCGCAGGGCGTGCGCGAAGTGGCGGGATTTGCAGAGGTCGTGGGCGAAAATCTAGGCGGCTGGAGCCATCCAAACGGCATGCAAATCAGCCGCGTGCGCGTGCCACTGGGTGTGCTCGGCATCATCTACGAGAGCCGTCCAAACGTCAGTATCGACGCGGCGGCTCTGGCGCTAAAAAGCGGCAACGCAGCGATCCTGCGAGGCAGTGCTAGCGCGCTAAATTCGAACATCTTTTTAGTAAATTTATTTAACGAGGCGGGGGCTAAATTTGGCCTTCCAAAAGGCGCAGTGCAGCTCGTGGAGAGCGCCGAACGCGAAGTCGTAGCGCACATGGCGAAAATGAGCGAGTATATCGACGTTTTGATACCGCGCGGCGGCAAGAGCTTAAAAGATTTTATCGCGCAAAACGCGACCGTACCGATAATCATGACGGGTGAGGGAGTTTGCCACATCTTTGTCGATGAGAGCGCAAATTTGAGCGAGGCGGCAAAGATAATCAAAAACGCCAAAACCCAGCGTCCAAGCGTCTGTAACGCCGTTGAGTGCGTGCTTTTGCATGAGCGCGTGGCGGGCGAAATTTTGCCTGAGCTTGTGCGCGAAATGCCAGAGGTCGAGTTTCGCGTGAGTTCGGAGCTTTTTAATGCGTGCGAGTCGGAGCTGCGAGGCGCTAAAAACGTCAAGCTTGCAGGCGAGAGCGACTTTGGCGCCGAGTTTTTGGATCTCGTGCTAGCCGTGCGCGCGGTGCGAGATACGGATGAGGCGATCAGCTTTATAAACGCGCATTCCAGCGGGCATTCGGACGCGATTTTAAGCGAAAACTACACAAACGTCGAGCGGTTTTTAAACGAAGTCGGCAGCGCGGTCGTCTACGCCAATGCCTCGACGCGCTTTAGCGACGGTAGCGAGTTTGGATTCGGCAGCGAGATCGGCATAAGCACGCAAAAGCTGCACGCCAGAGGGCCGATGGGGGTGAGGGAGCTCACGACCTACAAATACGTCGTCCGCGGAGGCGGACAAATTCGTTAGCGGCTCGTCTTTTTCTAAAAGGCTTATCTTGCGAGCGCTTTTGAGAGAAATTTTGCTTCTCTTGCGCTCGCAACTGCAAGCAGAAGTCTAGCTTGCGCAAAATTTTAGCTTCTAACTCAAAAAAATCGCCTCGAAATACTTGCAAATTTTATTTTGTATCGCAGGCCAAATTCGGTCTGCGATACTTTTATCAAATAAACTTGAAATTTTATAAATCACCTCTGTCAGAATTTTAAAAATATATGACGCTAAAGCTTTGCCATACAGGCGAAATTTTGTATCACGTCTTACTAAAATTTAAAATTTTTAATAAAAATTATATATTCCGCACGATATAATCGCGCATCTGCTCGCAGCGCGAGCGATAGCTAAATTTCAAGGAGATGTAATGAAAATATTTAAAGCCCTGCTCGCAACAGCGCTGATCACCGCCACCATAAGCGCTAAGACGCTCAAAGAGGGCACGCTCGTAATAGCCACAGAGGGGACTTACTCGCCGTATTCTTTCTATGACGAGAAAAATAATCTTACCGGCTTTGATGTCGATATCGCTCGCGCACTAGCAAAAGAGCTAGGGCTAAAGGCGGAATTTTTAACCGCGCCGTGGGATGCGATGCTCGCGGCATTTGACGCAGGCAAAGCGGACATAGCGATGAATCAAGTAAGCATCACGCAGGAGCGCAAGAAAAAATATAATTTCAGCGAGCCTTATACCGTGGCTTATGCTGCGCTAGTAGTGCGAGCTGATAACGAGGAGATTAAGAGTTTTGCGGATCTTAAAGGCAAAAAAAGCGTCCACTCCGCTACCAGTAACTGGGCTGACATGGCGCGCAGCTATGGCGCCGAGATCGTTACGGCAGACGGATTTAGCAAGGGCGTGGAGCTTATCATAGCTCGTCGCGCAGACGCTACGATCAACGATAACATCACATTTTTCGACTATATGAAGCAGCGCCCGAACGCACCGCTAAAGATCGCAGCTCAAGGCAATGAGCCGATCTATTCCGCCGTGCTGCTTAAAAAGGACGACGAGCTGACTGCGCAGATAAATTCCGCGCTAAAATCGCTAAAGCAAAAAGGCGTGCTGAAAGAAATTTCACTTAAATATTTTGGCAAAGACATTACGGAATAAATTCTACGACCGCTTAGTTGAAGCGTGGAATTTTAAACTTAGCTGAGCGGAATTTTGCATTTTAAATTTCGCTCATAAAATTTTGGAGGAATTATGAAAAATTTAATAAAAACTTTGCTTGCGTGCGCGCTTTTAATATGCGTCGCAAACGCTAAAACGCTACGCGAAGGCACGCTTAAAGTAGCTACCGAAGGCACCTTTTCGCCATTTTCGTATTATAACGACAAAAATGAGCTCGTAGGATACGACGTAGATGTCGCGCGCGCAGTCGCCGAAAAGCTTGGTCTAAAAATAGAATTTCTAACCGCGCCTTGGGATGCGATGCTTGCAGCATTTGATGCAGGCAAGGCAGACGCTGTGTTTAATCAAGTAAGCATTACTGATGAGCGCAAGAAAAAATATGAATATTCAGTGCCCTACACCGTCGTTTACGGAGCTATCATCGTGCATAAAGATAACAACGACATTAAAAGCTTCGAGGATTTAAAAGGCAAGAAAAATGCAGACTCCGCTACCAGCAACTGGGCGCAAGTCGCTAAAAAATACGGCGCGCAAAACGTAACCGTCGATAGTTTCGCCAAAAGTATGGAGCTGCTGATCGCTCGCCGCGTAGATACCGTCGTGCGCGATAATACCGTATTTTACGACTTTTTAAAACAACGTCCGGACGCTCCGATTAAGATCGCCGCAAAGCTAAAAGATGTCGATTATAGCGCTGCAATCGTGCAGAAGGGCAATAAAGAGCTCGCAGATCAAATCAGCAAAGCCTTAAACGAACTCAAAGCCGAAGGCAAGCTAAAAGAAATTTCGCTTAAATATTTCGGCAAAGATGTGAGTAAATGAACGAAACAAGCAGAATTCTAGAGCTTGTTAGCAGCTCGCTAGAGCCGATGGCGCTAGCCCTGCTGCAAGTTACGATCCCGCTTACGATAATCTCATTTCTGCTCGGGCTCGTGCTTGCGGTGCTGACGGCGGTCGCACGCATCGCAAATTTTAAAATTTTAAAGCAGCTAAGCGAAATTTATATTTGGATTTTTCGCGGCACTCCGCTTTTAGTGCAGCTTTTTATCGTCTATTTCGGGCTTCCAATCATCGGGATCACACTTGATGTTTGGGCTGCTGCGATCATTACCTTTAGCCTCAATATCGGCGCTTACGCTTCAGAGGCGGTGCGAGCTGCGATCCTATCAGTGCCAAAGGGGCAATGGGAGGCGGCTACCTCTTTAGGCATGAGCTACGCTCAAATTCTGCGCCGTATTATCGCTCCGCAAGCAGCGCGCATATCGCTGCCGCCGCTATCAAATATATTTATCTCTACGCTTAAAGACACTTCGCTCGTAGCCTCGATTACGATGGTCGATATGTTTATGGTCGCTCAACGTATTGCTGCGCGGGCATTCGATCCGCTCACGTTATACGTGCTGGCGGCGCTATTTTATCTAGCAGTCTGCACCCTTCTTACGTTCTTACAATCCAAGCTAGAGCGACGATTTTCAAGGTTCGTGTGATGATAAAATTTACGAACTTAACTAAGCGCTTCGGCGATCACGTCGTGCTAAATGGGCTAAGCTTAGAATTTCGCGACGGGCAAACGACAGTGATTTTAGGAAGCTCTGGCTCTGGCAAATCCACGATGCTGCGCTGCATAAATCTGCTCGAAATTCCAAACGGCGGCGAGCTACAGCTAGGCGAGTTTAAGATAAATTTCGACGCTCAGCATAAAACAAGCGAATATCATCCATTCCGCGCGCATACGGGCATGGTTTTTCAAAGCTTCAATCTCTTTCCGCACCTCAACGTCTTACAAAACGTCATCGAAGCGCCCGTACACGTGTTAAAACAGCCACGCGAACTTGCCGAGGCAAATGCAATGGCGCTGCTAAAAAAGGTCGGCATGGCGGATAAAGCTGGCGCGTATCCGGCTCGCCTCTCCGGCGGTCAGAGCCAGCGTGTAGCGATCGCGCGGGCGCTTGCGATGCAGCCTGAGTTTTTGCTACTGGATGAGCCTACGAGCGCGCTTGATCCCGAACTCGAGGCGCAGGTGCTAAAGACTATCGCCGAGCTTGCCGCAGAGGATCGCTCGCTTATCATCGTCACGCACAATATGGGCTTTGCGCGCAAGATCGCAGATAGAATTTTATTCTTAGACGGCGGAGTTATCGCATTCGACGGCGACGCAGAGGAATTCTTCGGTAGCAACGACGAGCGCATAGCTAAATTTATCGGAGCGATGAGCTTTTAAATCCATTAAATTTCAAGGAGAAAATATGAAAATAGACACCCTAATCGTAAAGGGCATAGAGGCTAAGTCCAACCCTCACAACGCGGTGATTCCGCCGATATATCTAGCCAGCACCTTCGTGCAAGAAAGCCTGGATGATTTCGGCAAATACGCCTATTCGCGCGGCGCAAATCCTACGCGCAACGCCTTCGAGGAACTTTTTGCAAAATTTGAAGGCAGCAAATACGCCTTCGCGCTAGCCTCGGGCATGGCGGCTACGAGCGCTGCATTCGCGCTGCTTAAAAGCGGAGATCGCGTGCTGCTAAATAATAACGTCTACGGCGGCACCTATCGCTACGTAAGCGGGATTTTTAAAAATCAAGGGATCAATTACGACTTGGTGGACGATCTAAATTTGATCACCGAAATTCCAAGCGACGTTAAAATGGTGTTCATCGAAACGCCATCAAATCCGCTTTTGCGCGTAACCGACATTGAGCGCATAAGCGAGCTCGCGCATAAAAACGGCGCGCTTGTGGTGATGGATAATACCTTTTTGACCCCGTATTATCAGCGCCCGCTAGAGCACGGCGCAGACGTCGTAGTTTATAGCGCGACCAAATACATAGGCGGACATGCCGATCTGATCGCTGGCATCGTTACGACGAACGACGATGAGCTTGCTGCAAGAATTCAGTTTATGAAAAACACTCTGGGCGCGACGCTATCGCCTACCGATGCGTATTCGCTCATACGCGGGCTTAAAACACTAAGCGTGCGCTTCGACCGTCAGAGCGAAAATACGCTAAAGATAATAGAATTTTTACGCGGCAATCCTGCGGTAGAGGCGGTAAATTTCGCAGGCTCGCATTCTGAGAGCGAGAAAAAGATACAAGATCGCCAAGCCAGCGGCATCGGAGCGGTCATCTCGCTGGTACTTAAGCCGCAATACGACTATAAAACCTTTGCGCGCAGCCTTGAGCTATTTGATCTAGCCGTGAGCCTGGGCGGCGTAGAGAGCCTGATCTGCCACCCCGCGTCGATGACGCATGAGAGCTATCCGCGCGAGCTGCAAGAGCGCATCGGCATCAGTCAAAATTTGCTGCGCCTAGCCATAGGCATCGAAAACGCCTACGATCTCATAGCAGACCTTACCGCCGCGCTAGAAAAATCTAAAAAATAGGCGGCGCGAAATTTGCGCAAGCTCGCGAAATTTCTATACAGGCTTGTAAAATTTACGCGAGCGCGCAGAATTCATGCCAAAATTTAGTCCGAAATCCTTATAGCTTCGCTCGTGAAGCTATAAGGGCGCCGGTTTTTACGGACCGGCACGCAGGGTGGGTTTAAAAAGACCTCCTACCGCTCATTTCATTTTCTAAAAATTCCTTTTCGCAAAACCTATGTCTATTTTCTCGCGGGCTAAATTTTGTATGAATTTTCACTCGTTAAATTTCACGAGGGACGCGGCTTTGCGTAAAATTTAAATTTAAAAATTCTGCCACTACGGCGTTGAAATGAAATTTTAATTTATATGCACGGCAAGATTTATCCAGACCTCTTGTTAAAACACATCGTTTAAATTTAATTTGGATAAATCTATCTAACCGCCGTTTGATATTGCTAAAC
>NZ_CALIMY010000167.1 GCF_938045205.1 uncultured Campylobacter sp. | reverse complement strand
AAATGGATATGAGCACGACCGCCGCATTGATGATGTTTGGCACGCCGGAGAGCACGCGCGAGATTGTAGAGTGCCGGGATCAAATCCACTCGTAAGCCCTGAATTTAGCGCTTCTATCTACGGCGATCTTTAGTTTGTTTTGAGCCGTTGCGAGCTGCGAAGTCTAAATTTGCAGAGCGCGGCTCTGCAATCTGTGAGCAGGCGATTAAATTTAAAGCAGCGCTTTGCTCGCGAGCTTTAAAATTTTGCGGCGAGCCTTCGCAAACAACGCATGAAATTTAGATAAAACCGAAGCGCATAAATTTTAAGCGCTGTTAAATTTTATAAGATTTCGCATCTAGATATAAAATTTATCAAATTTACGCCATTTAAAGCAAAAACGTGGTATTTTACGCGCAAAATTTATTATCCAAGGAGAAAAAATGTGTAAAGATTGCGGCTGTTCCATCGGCCACACTCACGAAGCGGGCGCCCATTCGCACGCAGATATGACACACGAGCATGTCCATACCCACGCGGACGGCACCGTCCATTCCCACGCCCATATGCATGAGGCAGGGATCGATCACGAGCACGACGCGCACGACCATATCCACGCAAATATCGCTATCAGCGATGCCAAGACGATAGAAGTGATGAGTAAAATTTTAAACGCCAACGACGAGGAGGCCGCTCACAACAGAGCCCATCTGGATGAGGATAAAATTTTATGTCTAAATTTGATGAGTAGCCCCGGTAGCGGCAAGACGACGCTACTTGAGGCCACTATCAAAAGCGGCAAATTTAAAATCGGCGTCATCGAGGGCGATCTACAGACCAACCGCGACGCCGATCGCATCATAAAAGCGGGCGCGCAGGCCCATCAGATCAGCACCGGCGAAACCTGCCATCTGGATGCCTTTATGGTTCACGAGGGGCTTCATCATATCGATACTAAAAATTTAGATCTGGTTTTCATAGAAAACGTCGGAAACCTCGTCTGCCCTGCGGCATTCGACGTGGGTGCACACCTGAACGTAGTGCTTCTAAGCGTGCCCGAGGGCAGCGATAAGATCGCAAAATACCCCGTGATATTTCGCCGTGCAGACTGCGTCGTAATCACCAAAACCGCTCTGCTACCGCATTTTGACTTCGATATACAGGAGGTAGTGCGCGAAGTGCACAAGCTCAATCCGAAAGCCGACGTCATCGCGCTTGATAGTAAAAGTGGCGAGGGCGTGGAGAAATGGCTGAAATTCCTACAATACAAGAAGGAATTTCGTTAATGTGCCTTTCAATCCCTTCAAAAATCATCTCGATCGACGAAAATAATTTCGCGACCGTGGAGACTCTGGGCGTGCGCCGCGGCGTGAGCTTGGATCTACTCCCCGAGCCCGCGGCGGTCGGGGAGTACGTGCTGATCCATGTTGGTTTTGCGATGGAGAAGATCGATACGCAGCGAGCGAAGGAGAGTATCGAAATTTACGAGCAGATTGCAAAGCAGATGAGGGCGAAAGAGAGCTCCGTGTATGAAAGCATAGAGCCGAGAGCCGGCGCAGAGAATTAAAACGGCTTGCAAACCCGTAAAATTTAAGGTAAATAATGGATCTAATTAAGGATTTTAGGGATAAGGAGCTGATTTTAGCGCTTAGTAAGCTGATAATTTCTAAAAGCAAAAAGCCGCTAAACATTATGGAGATTTGCGGCGGACACACGCACTCGATCATGAAATTCGGCCTTCCGAGCCTGGTCGGCAAAAATATCAAATTTATCCACGGTCCCGGCTGCCCGGTGTGCGTGATGCCGCGCAGTCGCATCGACGAGGCGATCAAGCTCGCCGCGATGCCGCAGAGTATTTTTTGCACTCTAGCAGACATGCTGCGCGTACCGGGCTCTCGCACTAGCTTGCAGAAGCTGCGCAGCGAGGGGCACGACATCAGAGCGCTTTATAGTCCGCTTGATTGCATAAAGATCGCGCAGGAAAATCCGCAAAAAACGGTGATATTTTTTGCAATCGGCTTTGAGACGACGACGCCGATGAGCGCCGTGCTGATCGATAAAGCGCTGAGTTTGGGGCTAAAAAATCTTTTTTTTCACATCAACCACGTCACAGTGCCCGCGCCCGTGCGAGCAATCTTAGACGACGCAGACGTGCAAATAGACGCGTTTTTGGGGCCTAGCCACGTAAGTGTGATCACCGGCGCGAAAACCTACGAGAGCATTGCGCGGGATTACAAAAAACCGATCGCCGTAAGCGGATTTGAGCCGCTTGATATAATGGCGGGCGTGTTAAATTTGGTGGAGCAGCAAAACGCCGGTACTTACGAGGTTTTCAACGAATATGAGCGCGTCGTAAAAGAGGGCGGCAACCAAAAAGCGCAAAATTTAATAGATAAATATTTTGAAATTTGCGATTTTCCGTGGCGAGGGCTCGGCGAAATTCCAAAAAGCGGCATGAAGTTGCGACCGCAGTACGCGGCGCTGGATGCCAGGGTTCAGTTTGATTGCAGCGTACAGAGCGCGCCCGAGAGTAAGGCCTGTATCTGTGGCGAAATTTTGCGCGGTAAAAAAAGCCCATATGATTGCAAGGTCTTCGGCAAGCACTGCACGCCGCAAAACCCGATAGGATCGTGCATGGTCTCAAGCGAAGGGGCGTGCGCAGCGTACTATAAATACGGCGATGTCAAAAACGCGGGTTAAATTTTGCACGCGGTATAGCAGGGCGTAAATTTTAAAAATAAGTCATGATTTAAAATTTTGACCGAAGAAAAACGTTGCGCTAAATTTGCTTTAAAATTTTGTGCGGCGCCGTAGCGGCACGGCTGTTCGGCTGCAAAAATACGGGCTTATAAATTTAAAACCGAGTGAAAAGGAAAAATTTGAACGAAACTATACTTTTAAGCCACGGCGGCGGCGGCGAGGAGATGAATAGGCTCATCAACGAGACGATCTTTGCGGCGTTTGATAATGAAATTTTGCGCGCGAACAACGATAGCGCGATACTAAATTTAAATTTAGACGCTGGGGCTGGTTTTGATCGCGCGGCGCCGAGCTCTGCTTTGAATTCGGCGGCGAGTTTTGGCGGCGAGCTAGCTTTCAGCACCGATAGTTTCGTCGTCACGCCGCTATTTTTTAACGGCGGCGACATCGGCAAGATCGCCGTTTGCGGCACCGTCAACGACCTTGCGATGGTAGGCGCAAAGCCGCTGTTTTTAAGCTGCGCGCTCATCATCGAGGAGGGGCTTAGCCTAAGCGAGCTGCGACGCATCCTGGACTCGATGGCGAGCACCGCGCGAAGCTGTGGCGTTCGTATCGTTTGCGGCGACACGAAGGTCGTGCCGCGCGGCAAATGCGATAAAATTTTCATCAACACAAGCGGTATCGGCCGTGTTTTGCGACCTGCACGCGTGCAAAACATCAAAGCGGGCGCAAAAATCCTTCTTAGCGGCGACATCGGGCGACACGGAGCAGTAATACTCGCGGCACGCGATGAGATCGCGCTAAGCAGCGAGCTACAAAGCGACTGCAAACCGCTTTGCGCTGCGGTCGAAAAGCTGATCTCGCAAGGCGTGAAGATCCAGGCGATGCGAGATGCGACGCGCGGTGGGCTCAGCGCGGTTTTGAACGAATTTGCAAGCTCTAGCGGGCTTGAATTTTTAGTGCGTGAAGAGGATATCAAAATCAGCGACGAAGTAGTGGGCGTGTGCGAGCTACTGGGCTTTGAGCCGTACGAGCTCGCAAACGAAGGAACTTTCGTAGCGATCGTAGAAGATGACGCCGAGGCGGATCGGGCGCTTGATATACTGCGCGAATTTGACGCGAATGCCGCGATCATCGGCGAGGTACGCGAAGTAGGGCACGACAAAGGCGAATTTAAGGGCACTTTAATGCCTAAACTTGGCACGCGGGATGAATCTATGGGCGCGAGGAGCGACGCGGGCGCGGTATCAGAAAATAGGGCGGGGCAATTTCAAGCTCCGTATGCGGCAAAAGGGCGAGTGATTTTGCAAAACGCTTACGGCTCGCAGCGATTTCTGGAGCTTCCGAAAGGCGAACTGCTGCCGAGGATTTGTTAAATTTGCGTGCAAATTTAGCAAATTTAAGCCTAAATTTCAGAGCACGTTTTAAATTTACAACGAAATTTCGTATAAAATACGGCGCGACCGTAAAATTTAGAGGGAAAAATGCATGAACTATCGATCGTAGCGGATCTTGTGGCGCTATGTGAAAAGGCGCTAAACGCCGAAAAAGCAAAGAAAAAAGGCGCAGCCGAGCAGGGCGATAAAAATCGTTGCGACATAGCCGATACTGCCAATGAAAATACGAATTCCGCGAATACTGGCATGGGCACCGAGAATACCGAAAATACGGGCGTTACGAATATAGACTCGAACGACAAAAACGGCGATTTTGCTGAAAACTTTGATGTAAATCCGCAGGCGCCTTGTGATACACCTAGCGCAAAAAGTCCGCAGATAAGGGAACTGCACGTAAAAATAGGGCGGCTAAGCG
>NZ_CALIMY010000166.1 GCF_938045205.1 uncultured Campylobacter sp. | reverse complement strand
CGGCAGCTGCACGCTCGGTGAGCCCTATGAGGATCAAATTTCATACAAAAAGCAGCTGATAAGCGATAAGTTCAGAGAATTTTTTGACGGCGAGTTTGAATTTTTTGCCTCGCAACCGCAAAATTATCGTATCAGGGCGGAATTTGGCATCTGGCACGATATTTGGCATAGCGCATTTGATCTTGCTTACACGATGGGTGGCGCACGTAGCAAGAAAATTTTAATTAACGAATGCCCTAAGGTAGTGCTTCCTATCGCAAATTTAATGCCGCGGCTGCTAGAGGCGCTTAGGCGGAGCGAAGCTTTAAAAGAAAGGCTCTTCGGCGTCGAGTTTATCTCGTGCGCCAGCGGGATTTTGGCGACGCTGCTTTATCACAAGCGCCTGGGCGAGCGCGAGCAGGGGGCGATTTGCGAGCTGGCAGGCAAGCTTGGCATCAGGGTTATGGCTCGCGCGCGCGGACAGAAGCTGCTAAGCGGCGAGCTAAGCCTCACGGACGAGCTTTGCGTGGACGGGCGAGTTTATAAATTTCGCTTCGGCGAAAACGCCTTCATCCAGCCCAACCGCGGCGTGAACGAAAAGATGATCGCCTGGGCGAGAAGCTGCGTGGACTTCGGCAAAGAGGGTGCGAGCGAGCTATGCGCCGCGCAGAATTTCGCCGATAGGAATTTTGTTGAAAAAAATTTTGCCGCACGGAATTCCGTCGCAAAGAATTTCATAGCGGAGTATTCCGCCGAGCAAAATTATGGCTGTGAGCAGTCTGCTACGCAAAATTCTATGGATCGAAATTTCGCTTCTGAAAATTCTACCGAATTGGATGCCGCTTGCCGAAATTCTACTCCATCAAATTCTGCGCAAGCGAGATTTAGCGGCGAAAATTCCGTGAAATTTAACTGTGCGTTCGCAGACGAAAGCTCTGCGGATGATAATTTCGCCCATAAGGTTTTAGATGCGCAAAATTCCGCCTCTCAAAATTTCATCGAACAGAATTTGACCGCGCAAAATTTAGATTGCGAAAAGCAAAGTGCGCAAAATTCGAGCCACGAGCAGTCCGCTGCGCAAAATTCGAGCTGCGAAAAACATTCCGTGCGCCCAGAAAGCTCCGGCGCGCGCGATCTGCTGGAGCTGTACTGCGGGCACGGTAACTTTACCATCCCGCTTGCGGCTAAATTTAACCGCGTGCTGGCGAGCGAAATTTCAAAAAGCTCGATTGCTAATGCCCGCATAAACTGCGAGCTCAACGGCGTTTGTAACGCGCAATTCGTTCGCCTTAGCGCAGATGAGCTGATGAGCGCGTTTGCGCGCAGGCGTGGGTTTGAGCGGCTAAAGGGGATCGATATTTTCAGCTACGATTTTTCGCACGTCTTGATCGATCCGCCGCGCGCGGGGCTGGAGCCTAGCGTGATTGATTTCATAAAAAATTTTCAAAATTTGATCTACATCTCCTGTAATCCGCAGACGCTTTTTGAAAATTTACGCTCGCTTTGCGCTACGCATGAGGTGCGCAGATTTGCGATCTTCGATCAGTTCGCGCATACGAGCCATATCGAATGCGGCGTGCTGCTAAAGCGCAGGAGTTAGGCGGGTTTACAACCGAAGTTGTGGATTTAGACGGCGCGCGGGATAAAATTTCGCCTAAAATATGTATAATAACAAAATTTAAAATTACGAAAGGAAGTAGATGGTTGATCTAAATAAAATCATCCAAGCAAAGCGCACGATAAACGATTTCGTCTATAAAACGCCCTTTGCTTTGGCGCCGAAGCTCAGCAAGCTTTACGGCGCGGAAGTGTATCTCAAAAGCGAGAATTTGCAGCGCACCGGCGCGTATAAGATTCGCGGCGCTTACAATAAAATCGCGCACCTAACGGATGAGGAGCGGGCCCATGGAGTAATAGCTGCAAGCGCGGGCAACCACGCCCAGGGCGTAGCGATGAGCGCGCAAAAATTCGGCGTGCATGCCGTGATCGTAATGCCTGAAGCCACGCCGCTACTTAAGGTAAGCGGCACGAAGGCTCTGGGCGCAGAGATTATCCTAAAGGGCGATAATTTCGACGAGGCGTACGCGTTTGCACTGGAATATGCCAAAGAGCACAATCTGACGTTTGTCCATCCCTTCAACGACGAGTTCGTCCAAGCGGGCCAGGGCACGATCGCGCTTGAGATGATCGAAGAGGTCGCAGATCTTGAATACATCGTCGTTCCGGTTGGTGGCGGCGGGCTTGCGACGGGGGTTTGCAGCTGCGCCAAGCAGATTAACCCCGACATCAAAATCATCGCCGTAGCCGCCAAGGGCGCGCCCGCGATGCACGATAGCTTCGTCGCGAAAAAGCCACTAAATTCCAAATCCGTCCGCACCATCGCCGACGGTATCGCGGTGCGAGATACGAGCGAGATCACGCTTTCTACGATCATCGAGTGCGTTGATGAGTTCGTGCAGGTCGATGACGAGGAGATCGCAAGCGCGATACTCTATCTGCTCGAGCAGCAAAAAATCATCGTCGAGGGCGCAGGTGCGGCGGGCGTAGCGGCGCTAATGAACGCGAAATTTGCATTCCCCGCGGGCGCAAAGATCGGAATTATCCTAAGCGGCGGTAACATCGACGTGCAGATGCTAAACATCATTATCGAAAAGGGCCTCATAAAATCGCACCGTAAGATGACGATCAACGTCACGCTCGTCGATAAGCCGGGCGCGCTTACGGGGCTTACCGAAATTTTGCGCCGCGCCAACGCAAACATCGTCAAGATCGACTACGACCGCTTCTCAACCAATATCGAGTACGGCGACGCGCAGATCACGATTACGCTTGAGACCAAAGGCAAGGCTCACCAAGAGGACATCGCCTGGGCGCTCAAAAACGCAGGGTATGATTTCAGGGAGATTTTATAAAATTTCGCCGGAGCTCTGGGCTTGGGCTTTGATTGCGCTTCTCGACTCACGGCGGTTAAATTTTAAATTTACATCCGCCTTATCCCCGCCGTGCCGAAATTTAAATTTAACGCGGCCGCAGTCCGCAGTTTAAAATTAGCGCGAGCGTAGCTCGCCCCTTATAAAGCGTCGTAGGGGGATGGGTGGGGCTTGGGGGGGGGAGGGGAGCGACCTCGCAATTTAAGCCCCCTTCCCGCC
>NZ_CALIMY010000165.1 GCF_938045205.1 uncultured Campylobacter sp. | reverse complement strand
TAATCTTGCTTTATGCTGTTTTGAGGGAGTTTTTTTCAAAACCGGCTAGTGCTATAGGAGCCACTTTTGCTAGTTTTTTATGGTTTAGTATGGAGACATATATACCGAAGGATTATCATACCTACGTCTTCATCATAGAATTTTCTACTTTATTATTTCTAGTAAAATCCATAAAGAATGAGAATTCTAAAAAAGGTACCATATATCAAATACTTGGAATTTTATTTTTAGTCCTGCTTTTTTTCATAAAGCAAAATGTGGGATTGGTTCTTTTTGCAAGTCTTTTTGTATCTTATGCTTTTATATCTAGTAGCGTAAAAGATTATTTTAAAAGAATAGGATTTTTACTATTCTTTACTGCTATATTCTTTTCATTCATAAATTTTATAATGCCTTTCGATCCTTCATCGATAACCGATAATGATTCAAAGGGAAGCTTATGGACTGTAGCGACTAGATTTATTTTTGAACCAGAGCTTAGTCGGATATTAACAATAAGCGTGTTGGAATTTTTTATAATACTAATTCTTACATATTTTGGAAAAAATATTGTATATCTATATGATGTATTGGTAGGACAAATTGCAGCAAGAACAACTATCTTATTTCGATTTACTATCGTAGCTATTGGACTGACTGTGCTTACTTATATTGTTTTATTTCATAATACTGTTATATTATATATTATTAAATATATCTCTTATATTAGCTTTTCCATAGCTATGATTTTGTATATCATGTTTGCTGCTATGTTCTATAAAAACAGTAGTATTTTTGGATCAAAAATTTACATTTTCATTACTTTTTGTGCTGCTGCTATAGTTTATAGTAATACTTTCACTACTATCGCCTTAAATATGAATAGCATTCTTTTGTGTGCAGGGTTGGCATTCAGCTTTTTATTAAATCAAAATTTGCGCAAAATAGCCAGGATTTTACTGATCTATTGGATACTTGTAATGGTATCTTTCATAATATACGTAAAATTTTTAATACCATATAATTGGCTTGAAAATTATCAAGGTAGTGTATTCGAGGCTAAATCCGAGACCTCATATATTCCTTTAAAAAATATTTATATGAATCAGAAATTATCTTATATTTTTGACTATATTCATGATTATGTACCTAAAAATACAGTATCTGACAAAGATTTTTACTTTTTTAACTTACCGATAATGTATCTTTTAAATGATAAAATTCCACCATATCACTTAGTAACACAATGGTTTGATGTAACTCCAACAAAACTGATTAAACAAGAATATATTAATTTTACAAATAGACCAACCAAGAACATCGTTTTATATCAATATTATAAAAAAGCGTTTGATATAAATAAAAGACTTTTGAGAAAAGATGATTTTATTCAAGAGGATTTTTATAAAATAATGAATAAATGGGTAAAAGAGGGTAGATATAAATTTATAAACTCCTTTGTTGTACCTAATAGCTTGATGTTTAATAATGCATCTAAAAATTTAAATATTCAAACAGATGTAATAATTCAAAATAGTAACTTTTTTGATCAAAGTTATGAAAGGTTCTATTTATGGCTACAGGATAGCGGCGTAAATCTCATACAAATCACTAGAGACGGAGTCGTTTTGCAAGATATTAATAATACAATTAGGAATTCGGATATAGTAACCTTGAATGGTAATGTAGCCAATATAATGGAAATTTTACCTCAACTTGGGGTTGAGCCGATTGATAAGGCAAATTTTAATACTATAAATATTTATAGACGAAATGATAGCTATGATTAAACGACAAGCCGTCAAGTTTCTCCTCGTCGGTATTCTAAATACTGCCTTTGGGTATGGGCTATTCGCTCTTTTTATCTATTTGGGTCTATATTATCCTCTTGCCGTATTGTTTTCTACGATACTAGGCGTATTGTTTAACTTTAAAACTATAGGCAAGCTGGTATTTGGTAGCAGTGATAACGGTCTGATATTTAGATTTATACTAGTTTACATCATTACTTATTTTTTAAATATATTCTTTTTATGGCTTTTTAAGCGGCTTGGATTTGAAAATATGTATCTAAACGGCTTTGTGCTTTTGATCCCGCTGGCTGCGGTATCATTTTTGTTAAATAAATTTTTCGTCTTTAGGAGATGATATGAAAAAGATCAGTATAGTTACCGCCTGCTTTAACGAGGAGGAGAATGTAGAGGAGGTATATTCGCGCGTAAAAAAGGTTATGAGCGGATTTCCCAAATATGCCTACGAGCACATATTTATCGATAACGCCTCGACTGATAAGACGGTTGAAATTTTAAAACGCCTTGCAAAGGATGATAAAAATTTAAAAATCATCGTAAATTCTAGAAATTTCGGTCATATAAAATCTCCTACCTATGCGCTTTTGGGCGCAGACGGAGATGCGGTGATCTCTATCGTAGCCGATCTGCAAGATCCGCCCGAGATGATCGCACAGTTCATAGAAAAATGGCAAGAGGGCAACGACTTGGTTTTGGCGATTAAGCGCGACAGCGAGGAG
Organism: uncultured Campylobacter sp.; assembly: GCF_938045205.1. Lineage (GTDB taxonomy): Bacteria > Campylobacterota > Campylobacteria > Campylobacterales > Campylobacteraceae > Campylobacter_B. Next base: position 6,095 of record NZ_CALIMY010000165.1, on the reverse strand, counting down.
CGCGGCGTGATGTTTAAAATCAGAGAGTGTTATTACGAGCTCTTATCAAAACTATCTGAGATCGAAATTTTTAAGAATTTTACCGGCTTTGGACTTTTTGATAAAAAGGTCATCGCGGCTCTTAGACAGATGCATGATCCGTATCCGTTTTTTCGAGGAATGCTCGCGGAAGCTGGTTATAAGGTAGCCAAAATTCCTTACGATCAGCCTATAAGAATTCGAGGAGTTACTAAAAATAACTTTTATACGCTTTATGATATGGGGATACTCGGTATAATCTGCAATTCCAAAGTACCACTTCGGCTCGCAACCTTTATAGGTATGATAACGGGCATTTTAAGTATAATAGTAGGACTTGTGTATTTTATACTTAAGCTAATTTATTGGGACGAGATGAGCGTGGGCATCGCGCCTCTTATCATACTTTTTTCATTCGTTTCATCTGGAATTTTGTTTTTTATAGGTATAATAGGTGAATATATCGGGGCAATTTATACACAAGTGTTAAATCGCCCATTGGTATTTGAAAAAGAAAGAATAAATTTTGATTAAAGGGAGCTTTAATGAAAGTTTTAATACTAGCAGGAGGTTTCGGTACTAGGCTTGCCGAAGAGACGAGCATTAGGCCAAAGCCAATGGTAGAGATCGGCGAAAAACCGATTTTATGGCATATTATGAAAATTTATAGTTTGTACGGATTTAACGAATTTGTCATTCTGCTTGGCTATAAAGGCTACTATATCAAAGAATATTTTGCCAATTATTTTTTGCATCAAAGCGATATGACTATAGATTTGAAAAATGGCAAAATGGAAGTTTTGAGCAATTTTAGCGAGCCTTGGAGCGTTACGCTGTTAAATACCGGGCTAAACACTATGACTGGCGGTCGTATTAAGCGGGCTCAGAGCATAGTGGGAGACGAGCCGTTTTTGCTTACTTATGGAGATGGTGTTAGTGATATAGATATCCATGAGCTTGTGAAATTTCATAAATCTCACGGCAAATCGCTTACGATGACTTCCGTTCAACCGGAAGGTCGCTTTGGAGCGCTAAATATAGATGACGAAAGTCGCGTGCATGAGTTTAAGGAAAAACCAAAAGGAGATGGCAATTGGATCAATGCGGGTTTCTTTGTATGCGAGCCTAAGGTTTTTGACTATATTACGAATGGAGATGCGACGATATTCGAGCAAGAGCCGCTTATGAATTTGGCTCACGACGGCGAAATTTTAGCGTATAAACACAGCGGATTTTGGAAGCCGATGGATACGCTTAGAGATAAGCTTGAGTTAAACAAAATTTGGGATAGCGGCAACGCTCCGTGGAAAAAGTGGTAGCAATGCAAGATATGCAGGATCTATACTCCGGAATTTATAAGGGCAAAACAGTTTTGCTTACCGGGCATACCGGTTTTAAGGGCTCATGGCTTAGTCTATGGCTGCAGCGCTTGGGCGCGAAAGTGATAGGGTATTCGCTTCCGGCGCCTACAGAGCCAAATCATATAGGACTTTTAAATTTAAATATCGTCCAAGTAATCGCCGACATACGAGATCTTGCTAAATTAAACGAAACCTTTGCGACTTATAAACCAGACATCGTATTTCACTTTGCCGCTCAGGCGCTCGTACGCCCATCTTATGCCGACCCTATCACAACCTACGAAACCAATGTCATCGGCACATTAAAAGTCCTTGAAGCTTGCAGAAAAGCAGGCGTTCGCGCGATCGTAAATATCACAAGTGACAAGGCTTATGAAAATAAAGAATGGGTTTGGGGATATCGCGAGAGCGATCCTATGGGCGGATATGATCCATATAGTTCGTCGAAAGGCTGCGCGGATCTTCTGGCTAATTCATATCGAAACTCCTTTTTTAATGAAAAAGATTACGGCACAAAGCATCAAACGCTGCTTGCTACGTGTCGCGCAGGTAATGTCATAGGCGGTGGAGACTGGGCGCAAGACAGATTGATTTGCGATGTTATGCGCGCAGCAGCTAAAAATGAAGCGGTAACGATCCGCAATCCGCATGCGACACGCCCTTGGCAGCACGTGCTTGAGCCGCTTGGCGGATATTTGCTCGTGGGGCAAAAGTTGCTTGAAGGGCGAAAGGAATTCGGCGGTGCGTGGAATTTCGGTCCTAGCGATGATGGCGCGATTAGGGTGCTTGATGTACTAAAAAGCGCCAAGCGATATTGGGATAAGATAGAATTTCAAATCAATTCCGACATAAACCAGCCTCATGAGGCAAATTTATTGAAGCTTGATTGCTCTAAAGCACATGCGCTGCTTGGCTGGAAGCCCGTTTGGGATAGCGAAACGGCATTTGAAAAAACTGTAAAATGGTATAAAAATTTCTACGAAAACGGCACAATCGATACCGAGCAAAATTTAAACGACTACGTAAAAGAGATGATGCGATGATAAAAGTTAGCGATTTTATAGCAAAATTTATAGCCGAACACGAAGATACCGCAAAGACCGTATTTATGGTCTCGGGTGGCGGCAATATGCACCTGATAGATTCGCTTGGTAAAAATGAAAATTTAGAGTATGTCTGCAACCATCACGAACAAGCCTGCGCGATAGCCGCGGAGGGCTATGCCCGCGTCTCAAACAAGATCGGCATCGCCTATGTTACCACGGGCCCTGGCGGAACGAACGCGATTACCGGCGTTTACGGCGCTTGGGTGGATTCAATCCCTACGATGATTATATCGGGACAGGTGAAATTCCAAACCACCATCGCTTCGCAGCCTGAGCTAAATTTGCGTCAGCTCGGCGATCAAGAGGTCAATATCATTGACATCGTAAAACCTATCACAAAATACGCCGTAATGATAACGGATAAAAATAGCATAAAATTTCATCTGCAAAAAGCTATTTATGAGGCTAAGCACGGCAGACCCGGACCCGTATGGCTGGATGTGCCGCTAGACATACAAGGCGCGATGGTGGACGAAGCAGATCTGATAGAATTTGAAATCCCCGAAGCGCCGAAGTTTGACACAAAAATCCCGCAGGTTCTAGATGCATTAAAGGTTGCGAAGCGTCCCATAATTATTGCCGGTAACGGAGTGAGGTTAGCCAATGCAAAAGATGATTTTAGAGCCTTGATTGACGAGTTAAAAATCCCTGTTTTGACTGCTATTTCAGGAGTTGATTTAATAGAGACTTCAAATAAGTATTTTTTTGGTAGACCGGGAATTTTAGGTGAGAGGGCCGGAAATTTTGTAATTCAAAATAGCGATTTGGTAATAGTATTAGGTACAAGATTAAATCTTAGAATTTTGAGCTTTAATTGGGAATTTTTTGCGCGAGAAGCCAAAAAAATTATGATTGATATAGATGAAAACGAACTTAATAAAAAAACTTTTATTCCGGATATAAAAATTAAATCCGATGCAAAGGTTTTTATAAACGATCTTAGAGAAAAAACTAGAGATTTAAATCTGGAAATTAGAGACTGGCTTAAATATTGTAATAGAATAAAAATGAAATATCCTGTTTTTGATAAGTCCGTATTGAAAGAGAAGAATTATGTCAGTTCATATTATTTTCCAAGATTACTTTCGGAAAAATTACCAAAAAATTCTCTCTTGCTTACCGGCAATGGAATAGCATATACATCAACATTTCAGAGCTATCCGGTACGAGCAGGTGATAGGCTTTTTGCAAATGTCGGATGTGCTTCTATGGGCTATGATTTGCCGGCACTAATTGGTGCATGCGTAGCAAATAATAAAAGACAAACTATATGCTTAACCGGTGATGGAAGCATTCAGATGAATATCCAGGAATTGCAAACTATTATCCATTATCGGCTTCCCGTTAAAATTTTTATGTATAACAATAACGGATACCTTTCTATCCGCATAACTCAGCACAATTATTTCAATAACAATTTTGTCGGCGAAAGTCCTATGAGCGGTGTAAGTATTCCAGATATGAAGGCGCTTGCTAAAATTTATGGCTTTAAAGTATTTCAAATTAAAAATAACGATGATGCCAATGCAAAAATAGATGAAATTTTATCATGCGAGGGACCGGTGTTTTGCGAAGTAATACTGCCGCCGAATGAAGCCATAGAACCAAAAGTTGCATCTATGAAGCTCCGGGATGGGACTATGATATCAAAACCGCTAGAAGATCTGGCTCCATTTTTACCTCGTGATGAATTTTATAAAAATATGATAGTAAAGCCTTTGGATTGATATGAGATTTTTATTTTTGGACTTTGACGGAGTTCTTTTTGATACAGCATCCGAAGCCTATGAAGTTTGTAGATCTACGCCAAGCTTTTCAAGTCAAAAATTTGGTAAAAACCAATATACGGAATTTTTTAAATTTAGGCCCCTTGTGGGCCCTGCATGGAATTATTATTTCGTTATGAGAGCTATAGCCGATAACGATAAAGAGCTTTTGGCTTTTGATTATAACGACGAAGCAAAAAAATTTGAAAAAGATTTTTTTCAGACGCGTGAAAAATTAAAAGTAAATAACTATGAAGGCTGGTTGGCTTTAAATAGGCCATATCCGTTTTTATCAGAGCTATCAAGCATGAAGCTTAATTGGCAAATATTTATTGTAACTACTAAAGATAGTAAAACTGTATTGGATTTAGCCAAAAGATTCAATATTCAATTTATAGATAACGATAATATATTAGGAGCAGATATATTTGCTAAATTTAATTCAAAAGCCAATATAATAAATTCAATCTTAAAAGATGACGATAGGGGGATTTTTATAGATGATTCGGAGATACATTTAAAAAAATGTGAGCACATAAAAGGACTTAAGTTATTGCAGCCTGATTGGGGATATGTAGAGAGGAATAGTAAGTATATGGGTGATATTAAAATGATATTAAGCGTATTGGAGGAAGAGGTATGAATATAAATGAATTTGAGATGATAGACGTACTTAAAAGGCTTAAAAACGAATATGGCGTATTTGAGTTAAAGGCCGAGTTTGAAGCCGAGGGAAGTCGTATGGAGGAGATGATGCGTTTGCGAGATATTGCCAATCGAGCAGAATTGCCTATCATTTTAAAAATCGGCGGAGCCGAAGCGGTTACTGATATTTATAACGGTATAATTTTAGGCGTAGAAGGGCTTATCGCGCCTATGGTAGAGACTCCATATGCCGTTTATAAATATCTAGGAGTTATAGAAAATTTAATAAATCCAGACAACCGAGATTATATAGATTTTGCTATAAATATCGAGACAAAAACCGCAGTAGAAAATATAGATGAAATTTTAAAATTAGAAAAAATTTCTCTACTAAGAAGCATTACATTCGGTAGAAGCGATTTTGCGCAGTCATGCGGTTTGGCTAAAAAAAATGTAGATAATGAGAAAATTTTAAATGCCGTTCAGCGAGTATCTCGCGCCGTAAAAGCGAAAGGTTTAAAATTTGCAATAGGCGGAAATATTACGGCTAAATCTATTGATTTTATCAAGACCCTAAAAGCAGAAAATTTAATAGACAAATATGAAACCCGCAAAGTAGTTTTTGCTATAGACTCTATTAATGCCAATCCGCGCGAAGGAATCAATACGGCACTAAAATTTGAACTGTTGTGGCTAAAGTCAAAAAGAAGATTTTATGCAAGGATAAAAGCTGAGGATGAACAGCGTATAGAAGATTTAGAAAAAAGGCTAAGTAGCAGATGAATCTTTTCATCACGGGCGGTAGTGGTTTTATCGGCTCACATCTAAAAAAGCGTCTTGCGCTAAATGAAAATTTAAACGTTTTCGCTCCAAAAAGTAGCGAGCTAAATTTGACTGACGAAAGCGCAGTTGACGATTTTGTCTGTGCGCATAAAATCGATGCTATCGTTCATCTAGCCAATCGTGGCGGCGGTCGTGATACGCTGGATATGACAAATGTGACTGAGTATAATTTGCGGATTTTTTTCAATATTGCTAAGCAAAAAAATAAGGTTGCAAAGATCATATCGTTTGGAAGCGGTGCAGAATACGGCAAACACAAGCCGATAATAAATGCTCGCGAGGATGATTATAAAAAGGCGCTTCCGCTTGACGAATACGGTTTTTACAAGGCTATTACATCGCATTATATTGAGGAT
>NZ_CALIMY010000164.1 GCF_938045205.1 uncultured Campylobacter sp. | reverse complement strand
ATTTAAGATAAATCCATAAGATTTTGCTCCTATAGAAATTTTAGAAGCTTGATCATCAACTTGAGCTCCATTTACAGCATATACACCAGTAGGTTCGCTGTCTTTTACTGTTGCAGTATGTTTATCTATATCTAATATACCTTTTATAGATACTTTTCCATTTTGTTTATAGATTCCTATACCTTGATCTTTAATATGGATTTTTCCAGCACTTACTTCAACATTTGAGCTAGTTTTTGAATAGATACCTATTGATTTTTGTCCAACTTCTATCGTTCCAGAAGTATGTTTAATATTAGAAGTTCCCTCAGCAGTATAAATTCCAATAGTTGGATTCTTTCCATCAGCTGAATCTGCTATATTTATATTAGCTTTATTTTCAAAAGATTGTCCACCTCTTAAAAATACTCCTAGTGTTTGTTTTCCAGATAAAGTAAGTTCTCCATTATTAACCACAGTCTTTGAACTATTTGCATTAGAGTAAATTCCAACTGATTCTACTCCACTTAAATTTATTTTACTATTATTTATTAGATTAGAATCTGTTGCTAAAATTCCTCTTGCTTTAGCTTTTGTTCCAACTATTTTTTCTGCTTCAGAAGTAAAATTAGCATTTTTTAAGAAAAGACCAGTAGAATCTTTACCTAACTCTATTGTTTTTACTCCTGTTAATTTAGAATTTCCTTCTATATATGCTCCAGTATATCCATCAGCAACTTTCAAATCAACCTTAGTTCCTGCTCCATCTAATTGAGCTGAACTATTTTTTAAATAAAGCATAGTATTTTGTGTAGCATTTAAATTTCCTAAATAAGAAACAAATTTAGATTTTTCTAAATATGCTAAAACACCTTTATTTTGGAAGTTAGCTGTACCTTTTGCTGTTATTTCACTATTCTTTCCATAGAAACCTATACCATTTTCCCCAACAGTAATTGTTGAATTAGTATCTAATTTTGTATTTTCAGAATATAAAGCAACTGCAGGTGCCCCTGTTAGACTCTTACCTACTGTAATAGAACCTGTATTTGTTACAATATTTCTCTTTGCTATTGCAGCATCTTTTCCTCTACTAAAAATACCTACTGAACCATTACCTAATGTGATATCTGCTTTATTATTCATAGTTAAGATATTAAAGTTAGCATCATTACCATTATAAGCATTTGCTTCTGCTTTCTCTACAGCAGTTCCTTTAACATCAATTTTACCGTTTATTGCATAGATACCAACATTCTTTGTTGCTCCTGTATTAGATTTTATTTCTCCACCAAGATTATCTAATTTTTGAGCATTAACTAAGTACATACCTGTTGAGTTATTTCCTAAACTTATCTTAGAATTCGCTGTTGTAGTTACTTCTAATTTATTCTTATGACTAGCAGGATGTCCTTCATATTTTCTAGTACTATCTTTATAAATTCCATAGATTCCTGTTGAGCTTTCTCCTAATTTAATCACACCATCATTTTTAACTCTTGCTGATTCAGCAAAAATTGCAGTAGATTTTTTAGCTACTGAAAAATTAATAGTACCTTCATTTAAAATTTCAAAATTTCGCTGCCATGTCGCTCGCAAAATTCTAAAAAATTTTAAAATTCCACGCCAAATAAAGCGCGGAATTTTTTTCCAATGCAGACGCGGCGATATGCAGATTAGGCGCGCTTTTACACATCCGCCCAAAGTCGTCTAGCGGAAAGCCTCTCTTGTATACCTACTCAAAAAGCTCAAGTAGTTCGACGTGCCACATAGCAAAACGCGAACTGCTACAGCTCCTTCGATCTGTAATCGTAGCTGAAATCTTTCGGCGAGTAATAATTAAGCGTGTTGCCGTCCACTTCGCCGTAAGGATAGCCGAAATTATTGATCGGAAACTGCGCTGGGCGTGGGCTCAGCGTGAAGTCTCTGGCGTAGTTAAAGCCGATCCAGCACATCTCCCAGTTGCCGAATAAATACTCGCGGATTTTAGCGAGCTTGCTGTCGTCATTGCTTAGCTTCTCGCCCAATCGCACCTTTGTAACGTCCGCAGGATCGACCGGGATCCAGCCGTAGCCTTTTAGATAAAACTCCGCCCTGCAGTGCTGCGCGCCCGAGATATGGCTGACGCCGTCTTTAGGCGCGGCGCCCATTTGAGTGCTAAATCTTGACGCGCCGACGCGGATGCCGAACATCTCTCTTGCGGCGATGCCCTGCGCGCGGCAAAGTGCAACGAAAACGCTATTTATGTCGGTGCATTTGCCACTTAACTTGCCGCTGCTTAAAATTTGCTTCACGTCCCCTAACCCGCAGCCTAGCACGCTGTTATCGCGCTGCATAGTGTTCGCCACCCACGTATAAATCGCGCGCGCCTTTTCCAAATCGCCCTTGATGCCGCCTGCGATCTCGTCTGATTTTTGCTTGACGACGCCGTCGATTTGAATCTGCGCACTAGGCTCTAAAAACTTCGCTACCTCGGGGCTAAGCTTTTCGTTCGGATTAAATTTTACCTTGCTAAAGTCGGTGTTACGCTCAAAGGTCTCGACGCTAAATTTAATATTTAGCGTGGGCTTTGCCACACCGACGTAGCCGGCATAGAGCGTCGGAATTTCGCCGTAGTCCACGGACGGATCGTTGAAATTGCCGTCAAATTTTATGTCGCTTACCTTTTGATATTCCGTGATAAGAGGAAGCGGTATCCAAAGCCGAGTCTGCTTGCCCTTCTCCAAAATTTCGTGATTTAGCGATAGCCCGAAAGTTCTCTTTTTGCCAATGACTTTTTCCCCGCCCAAAATGGTACTCGGAGTTGCCATAACGGCGCCTAAAATCGCAGTGTTTCTTAAAAAATCGCGTCTTTGCATGAAATGCCTTCAAAATAAAATGGCTAAGCCTTAGCCCTAATTACGCGTGGATTTTAGCCTTTTGCGGCTTTGAAATCGCTAAATTTTAAAATTCCGCAAGCCGTGAATTTTAAAATTCTATCCACATTTAAAATTTCAAAATTTCGCTCGCCGCGGAATTTTAAAATTTCAAAATTTCGTTTTAAGACATAGCGCGAAATTTCGTCAAAGCGGGCATGATAGCCCGCAAACTAGGCGCGCAGACAGTATGTATCGGTGGCGTAGGCTAAATCATGCAAAAAGCGCTGCTGTCGCAAAGCCAAGCGTGCGCTTCGATGAAACGGGGTTGAGCCTCGACGAAGCGCGGCGGCTTAGCTTAAGCAAATCGCGGCGGTAAAATGCAAGCCGCCAGAGGATTAAATTTCGCGCGAAAAATACTCGTAGATAAAATTTTTAGGCGAGTACGGATCTTTCGGCGTACCGCCCACTTCGCAATACGGATGCGAAAAAATTTCAATCGGAACATGCGCCGGGCGCGGATTTAGCACGATTTCGCGAGCGTAGTTAAAGCCTAACCAGCACGGCTCCCAGTTGCCAAAAAGATATTCGCGCACCCGCGCCAGCTTAGAATCATCCTCGCTTAAGCCTTCGCCGAGTCGCACCTTCGTAACGTCTGCGGGATCGACCGGGATCCAGCCGTGGCCTTTTAGATAAAATTCCGCTCTGCAATGCTGCGCGCCCGAAATTTCAAGCGCACCGCCACTTAGGACGCCCATGACGCCCATTTCAGGCGAAAATTTCTGCGCTGCGCCCGTACGGATGCCGTAAATAGCGCGCGCAGGAATGCCAGCTGCCCTGCAGAGCGCGACGAACACGCTATTAATATCGGCGCATTTGCCGCTTAGCTTACCGCTGCTTAAAATCGCTGCTGCATCGCCGCTGCCGCATGCGATCACGCTATTATCGCGACTCATATTTTTTGCGACCCAATCATAGATCGCGCGCGCTTTCTCCAGATCACCTTTAAGCGAGTCGGTGATCTCGTCTGATTTTTGTTTCGCAGCGCCTTCTACCGGAATTAGCTTTGATGGCTTTAAAAACTCCTCGATTTCAGGGCTCAAGCGCTCATTTTCATTAAAACTTACCTTGCTAAAATCAGTGTTTCGCTCCGAAATTTCAATATCGAAGCTAAGCTCAAAATAATCATCCTCTTCGCCTACGACACCTTGCTCGCCGTATTTGCCGACGCCCGCTCTTGCCTCTTTATCGGGTGCGAAGCGCGCGTAGTACGTGCTTATATGATCTCCGCAGATAGCTGACTCTTGTGCATTTGAGCGGGCATGATATTCGCCAAGCAACCTCTGATATGGCTCTTGCAGCACTAACGGCAGCCAAAGCCGCACCTCTGCGCCACTACTTGAAATTTCGTGATTAAACCTGAGACTAAATTTTCTCGTTTTTGCTTCTTGCATTTTTTGCTCCTTTGCTTGAATTGCAAGTCGATTTTATCTCTTTGCGCCTTAAAATGGATAAAATTTTATGTTAAAATGGCGCTAAATTTGAAATTTTAGGATTAAAAATGGATCTGCAAAAAATCAGAGACGAGAACTTTAAAAAGCTACAAAGCGGGCAAAACCGCGAAATTTTAAGTGCAATCGAGGCGCTGCAAATAGGCGAGTGCGGCTGCGAGTGCGGCGACGTCGTGCGTGCAAGCTTTAGCGCTAGCGCGGAGCAAGAGAATGAGATTACACGTATCGCGCGAGCGCTAAAGCCGTGGCGCAAGGGGCCTTTCGCGCTAAATGATCTTTTTATCGATGCCGAGTGGCGAAGCTTCATGAAATTTAACTTGCTACGGCCGTTTTTAAATCTGAGCGGCAAAACCGTCGCTGACGTGGGCTGCAACAACGGCTACTATATGTTTCGCGCAAGCGAGCTAGCGCCTGCGCGGCTCGTGGGGTTTGATCCCGGCGCGCTATTTTATCTGCAGTTTCGTTTCATCGAGAAATTCCTCCGCAGCGACGCGAAATTCGAGCTTTTGGGCGTGGAGCATCTGCCCTTTTACGAGCATAAATTCGACACGATCTTCTGTCTCGGCGTCATCTACCATCGCAGCGATCCCGTAAAGATGCTAAAAGATCTGCGAGCCTCGCTAAATGCGGACGGCGAGGTGTTTTTAGACACGATGTATATCGAAGGAGCGGGCGATTTCGCGCTGTGCCCGAAAAACAGCTACTCGAAAATTTCAAATATCTACTTCGTCCCGACCGTCGGCGCGCTGCAGAATTGGTGCGAGAGGGCGAAATTCAGAGATTTTGAAATTTTGGCTCAAAAGCCCACGGATGCTAGCGAGCAGCGCAAAACGGAGTGGATCGACGGGCAGAGCCTGGAGAATTTCCTAGACCCGCTCGACGACTCGCGCACGATCGAGGGCTACCCTGCCCCGAGGCGTATCTACGTGCAGCTTCGGGCGTGATCTGCGCCTTTAAAACGTTTTTCGTGCACTCGCGCACCGATATGAAATGAGATCTGCGCCTCTAAAAACGCGTAAAATTTTACCGAATTTAATCAGTTCGCGGGGAAAATTTTGCATTCGACAGAGTGCGGAATTTAGCTAAATTTAGCGGGCTCGGATTGGATCTATTGTAGCGGCTAGGGTCGATACGGCGGTGCAAAATTTAAATTTCGCCTCCTCCCGCACGCGTAACGTTTTGCGTCTTGCATGCTCGGCGGCACGGAATTTTACTAAATTTAATAAGCGGCGGTAAATTTTAAAATTTTATCTACGCAGCGCAAGCTGGCGCAGGTATAGTGCGAACGCAGCGCAGAATTTAACGCCCGCAGCGGTAAATAAAGCGGCAAATTTCGGCGCCTGTAATGCGGGCAAAGTTGCATAAATTCCGCTACCTACAAACAAAGCGGCATAAATTCTAGCGCCCGCGAGCAAAGCGGTATAAATTTTCCGGTGCCGACCCGCTTCACACCGCTTCACACCGCTTCACTGCTTCTTGTGAGACGAAACACGGTTAAATTTAAACGATCAGCGCTCAAAAAGTTGCAAAAAATATTTTAAATTTTGCCTCTCGGCCGCTAGGCTCGTATTCGGGCCGTGTCCGGGATAGAGCGTAAAATCGCCCTTTATCTGCAAAATTTTATGCAGAGATTCTCTCATCTGCTCGCCGCTTGAAAAGGGAAAATCCCACCTGCCGATAGAGCCTTTGAATATGACGTCGCCGCTAAAGATCACGCCGTCCACTTCAATCATACAGCTGCCCGGCGTGTGGCCTGCAAAGAGGCTAAATTTAACGTTAAAGCCCGCTATTTCAAGGCTTTGCTCCTGCCCTTTTATGAGCACGTCCGCTTCTATGGATTCTGGCATCGTCTCAAAAGGATCCGCTCGCAGCATAAAGGCGTCATCCTCGTGGATATAAATTTTAGCGCCCGCCCTTTGCAGCTTCGCGTCGTCGTAAACGTGATCGAAATGCCCGTGCGTATTCAAAACCGCCGCGATCTTTCCCGTATTTTGTATCACCCAATCAAAGCTGCCCTCGCCCGGATCGATCACTAAATCGCCCTGCTCGCCCTTTATAATGTAGCAATTCGTCACGTATTCGCCGAAAGCTCTTTTTAAAATTTGCATCAAAAATCTCCTTTTAAGCTCATATTAAAGCCGTAATTTAGCCAAAAATAGTTAAAATCTTACAAATTAATATAAAATTTTAAGGTTAGATAAATGTTTTTGGATGATTTGCTGCCGCAACTGACCGATTTTTTATCGGAGAGACTCGATGAAACGGGCGCGGACGCCTTTGTAGTAGGCATCAGCGGTGGGCTTGACAGCGCCGTGGTTTCTGCGCTTTGTGCACTTACGGAGATCCCCACTTACGGGCTTATCCTACCTAGTGCGGGTTCAAATTTAGAAAATATGGCAGACGGCATCTTTCACTGCGAATCTTTTAATATCCCCTACGAAATCCAAGAGATCGCGCCATTTGTAGAAAATTTTACCGCTTTAAATCCCGGTGCAAGCGCTCTTCGCATCGGAAATTTCGCCGCGCGCGTGAGAATGAGCTTACTTTATGATTACAGCGCGCAAAAACGCGGCGTAGTCGTAGGCACGAGCAATCTTAGCGAGAGGATGCTCGGCTACGGCACGATCCACGGCGATCTGGCCTGCGCGTTTAATCCGATCGGCGAAATTTTAAAAACCGATCTGTTTAAATTCGCAAAAATTTTATGCATAGACGATGCGATCATCAAAAAAGCCCCAAGCGCCGATTTATGGGAAAACCAAAGCGACGAACGTGAGCTTGGATACAGCTACGAGATCTTAGATAGCGTGCTAAGAGATATTTTTTCGCACGAAGCGCTGCGGACGAAATTTCGCTCAGGCGAGCAAATAACCGCAAACGATCTAAAATATCTGCAAAACTCGCGCCACAATCAAGAGCTGGTGAAATTTGTCGTCCGTAGAATTCTTAAAAATAATTTTAAGCTTCGCGCACCCGCGGTCGCTCGCATAGAGCCCGCACACTAAGGAGAGATTTATGAAAGAGATACCGTTTTATAAGGCTCAAATCGATAAAAAAGAGGAAGACTTAATTAAAAGCGCCCTTTATAACAGCGATATAAGATATAGCGAAATTTTTGAAGAGGATATTTGTAAGTACTTCGGCGTAAAGCATGCCGTATCGACTACGAGCGGCACGACGGCGCTGCATCTGGCGCTTTGTGCGATGGATATTAAGCGCGGAGATAAAATTTTATGCTCCGTAAATTCCTTCCCCAATGTCGCCGAAGTGATCCGCCACTTCGACGCAGAGCCCGTTTTCGTAGATATCGATCCGATAAACTTTAATATCACGAGCGAAAGCCTTGCTCGCACGATAGATCAAAACCGCCACAAGAAACTAAAATGCGCTTTCATCTCGCACATCGCGGGGCTTGCTGCGGATATAGACGCTATCAGCGAGGTCGCCAAAAGCGAAAATATCATCCTCATCGACGATGCGTGCCGCGCCATGGGCGCTACCTATAAGGGCGCAAAAATCGGAGCGCTTAAAAGTTCGCTCATATCTTGCTTTCAGATCAATCCTCAAGCGCAAGACGCAATCTCTACGGCGGGCTTTTTCGTCACGAACGACGATGAGATCGCAAGCGCCGCGCAAATTTTAAGAAACGGCGGCATCGTGGGGGACGCCTTTTACAAAGACGGTAATATGTCCTTTACCTACGACGTCGATCGCATCGGTCAAAAATACGATCTTAACGCCATAAATTCCGCCTACGCCATCGCTCAGTTTGAGAAAACCGACGCCTTTATAAAGCGCCGCAAGCAGATCGCCGCAGCCTACCGCGAGCAGCTCGCAAACTGCCCGCACGTGACGCTTCCAAGCGACAGCGAGGAGCATATCTATACTCAATTCATCGTAAAGATCGACAAAAATCGCGACGATTTTGCCAAAGCGCTGATCGCGCGCGGAGTAAGCGTATCGCTGCACTACGTGCCGGTGCATCTGCTAAGCTACTATAAAAGCAAATATAATTACAAGGTCAATGATTTCCCGAATGCGCTTAAAAACTATCAGCAAATTTTATCCCTGCCGATCTATACGGCGCTTAGCGACGACGATGTGAGCTACATCTGCGAGCAGATCAAAGAGATAGCGCAAAATCGTGTTTAAACTCCTAATCGAGCGAAACTTATACGACCCGAGCCCCGCATGGCTTGCGCTCGGAGTGATTTTAGCGCCGTTATCGCTGCTTTATACGCTTATCGTCTGCCTAAAAAGGCTCTTTGCTAAGCCGCAAAAATTTAAAATTCCAATAATCAGCGTCGGAAATTTAACCCTCGGCGGCAGCGGAAAAACTCCGCTAGTGCGGGCGCTTTTTAAAGAATTTAACGGGGAGCTCAAAACATGCATCATCCTTCGCGGATACGGGCGCAAAAGCAGAGGCTTGCTCGAAGTAGCGCTCGGCGGACGGGTGCTTTGCGACGTGGGGCAAAGCGGAGATGAGGCGATGGAGTACGCACTGTTTCTGCGCGGCGCAAACGTGATCGTCAGCGAAGATCGCGCCGCAGGGATTTTGCGCGCGCAAACTCTCGGCTTTGAGCTGGTGATCCTAGACGACGGGTTTTCTAAATTTAATATATCTAAATTTGATATCTTGCTGCGCCCGCAAAGCGCGCCGAAGCTGCCCTTTTGCCTGCCCTTCGCCGCGTATCGCTACCCGCCGTTTTTTTATAAATTTGCGGATTTCATACCCG
>NZ_CALIMY010000163.1 GCF_938045205.1 uncultured Campylobacter sp. | reverse complement strand
GCTGCTAGAGACACCTAGCGAAGATGGAATTTTGCGCGAAGAGAGCGAGGGAAATTTGCGCAAAGACCGCGCTATTTGCTGAAATTCGCGCAAAAGCAGTATTCTTTTAAAAAATTCCTAGCAGCGGTAGCGTTCGTCGGCGAAGCTCGCCTTTGAGGCGGTGGCGTTTTGCTAGGGTTTCTTGCGAAAGCGACGTTGCATAGCAAAGTAATTGTAAAAGCGGCGAGCGTGCTGTAGATAAAATTCTTCTTAGCAAAAGCGGCGTAGCAGGGCAAAATTTCTACGCAATACGCGCGGCAAAGATAAAATTTGCCAAGCAACTACGAGCGAAAACCCGGCAAATTCAGCAAAGCTTGGCAGAACGAAGAATTTTTATCAAATCTACGCAACTTTGCCAAATTCCTAAATTAGCCGAAATTTTCTATCAGATCGCTAAAAATTTTAGTTAAATTTTCGACGTCGTTAATCTCTACTCGTTCATTGATCTGATGGATAGTGTCGTTTCGCACGCCAAACTCCGCCGTCTCCACGCCGAACTCCGCGAAGTATCTCGCGTCGCTCGTGCCGCCTGCGGTGTTTAGCTCGGCTGCTGCGCCGCAGATCTTCTGCACGCTAGCGCTTAGTTTTTGCACGATTTTGGAGTTTCGTTGAGTTAAAAAAGACTTTGAGGAGCTTTTTAGCGCAAGGTGTAGCGACGCGCCTGCTCGCAGCTGCGCGGTGCAGCTCATTTCTAGCTTGCCGCAGGATTCGCTTTCGCTGCATAGCGCATCTTTTGCGTCCAGTTCAAATAACACCAGTACATAGTCTCGCACGTCTTCTAGCCCCAGCCCTACGCCGCCGCGTACGTTAAACATCACGCGTACGTCCTTGGGTGTTACGTTTACTACCTGCGAACCGCCGCGAATGTCGGTGATGACTATCTTGGCTGGAGCGAAATCATCGCTGCCAGCGTCCAGATCATGCCCCGCGAGGCTTGCTAGCACCGGCGCTAAAATGTGGACAGGATTGATGCATTTATCTGGGTAGGCTGCGTGCCCGCCGATACCCGTGAGTGTGAGGATGCCGTTAATCGAGCCGCGACGGCCGATCTTAATGGTATCGCCGAAGCGCACTTCGCATGTAGGCTCCGCAACGACTGCGAAGTCGGGTAGGGCACCTTGCTCGCGCAATTTAGAAAGCATTTCGCGCGTGCCGTAGATGCCGTCGCCCTCCTCATCGCTGGTTAGCAGCAGGCTAAGTGTGCCGTCAAAGCTCTGCGCGGATGCAAGCGCGCAGATCGCCGCTGCGATGCCACTTTTCATATCCTGCGCGCCGCGCCCGTATAAAAAACCCTCCGCTTCCACCGGCTTAAACGGATCGCTCGCCCAGCCCTCGCCCGGCGGCACGACGTCGATGTGCCCGGCAAAGCACAGATGCGGACCCTGTCCGAAGCACTTGGTAAAAATCGCGTTAGTTACGCCGTTTAGCTCGAATCTATCCTCGCTAAAGTCCGCCAGCAGCATTGAGACGTAGTTGAAAGCTCCGTCGTCGCTAGGTGTGAGCGAGCGGAATTTGATGAGCTCTTTTAGAATTTCAATCGGTTTCATAAGCCTTCCTTTGGTTTAAATTTTAGCAAAAATTATAGCGTATAAAAGCTTTAGCGCAAAAAATACCAAAATAAACGCCGAGATATATGCAAATGCCCGCACTACAATGTTTGGAAGCTTGCTGCGGGCTAGATATATCGCAAGCGGAAAAAGCGTGATCCAAGCTAAGATTCCGCTTGCAAGCCCCGCAAGGGCAAGCGCGAAATCTGCTCGCGCGGTGCCGGCAGATACGCTGAGCCAAAACACAATGACGTATGGATTTAGTAAATTTATTAAAAAGCCTTTGCCGTAAAGCGCCGCGCCTGAGCAAGCCTCGACGCTTGCAGGTTGCGCCGAGCTAGTCGCGCCATGCCAGATCGCGTACGCCGTGTAGAGCAAAAAGCACGCGCCAAATACCGATACGCAGGTAAAAACGATCGGGATTTTAGCTAACTGCGATATGCCAAACGCCGATAGCACTAGATACAGCATATCCGCGCTCATGGCCCCGAGGCCCAGGCACAGCGCCTTGGTGTAGCTTCGCAGCGCGTAGGACATTATCAGTACGTTTACCGGGCCGATCGGCACGCTAACGCCCAGCCCCATCAAAACCCCTTGTACGAACGGTTGCATCCCTCTGCTTGTACTCCCCAATCTGCTATAAAATTTCGGCACGCGGCATTGCGAAAAAACCTATGGGCGCGGCTTTACGAATAGGTCGATGACGCACAGCTTCGCGAATGGACCGATCCTAAAATTCCGCGCGATCGCCGATCGATTTTTAAATTTAACGCAATCGCCGCCGTAATGCGCCTTGGCTTTAAAATTTTAACGCGCGTAGTCGCATGCATCTCAACTTTGAAATTTTAGCATGCACGGCTCGCGACACACTTGCTTACTGAGCTTTGGCTGGCTCTGAAATTCTGATACCGAGCATTGCGTGCGCCAGAGCATTTAAATTTAACGCGTGCGATTGCCTGCGCTTTGGCTTTGAAATTTTAACGAGCGCTTCGCACGGCACGCATGCTCGCCGAGCTTTAAATTTAGCTTTTAAATTTTAACGCACGGATCGTGGTTTAAATTTGCGTTTTAAATTTACGGCTTAAATTTTGCGAGGCAAAATCCGCCGTCTCGCCTGCATTGTGAAATTTCGAGCCAAATTTCGCAAGGCAAAATTTAAACCGGCGAAAGATCGGTGACGAACGGCGGCTAGCGCAAGTCGGTAAGTTTTAGTCGCGTAAATTTAAAGATTGCGGCGATAAAATTTAACCCGCCGAAATTTTACTTTGCGTAATTTCGCGCGTCCGCGCTTATAAACGGCTCACGATCGCAGATAAAATTTTGCGAAGCGAAATTTCGCGCTTTAAAATTTTATCCGTAAATTTTAAAATCCAGCCGCAGCGTCTAAAATTTGACCGATCGCCCGCTTCAAATTTAGCCACGCATTTGAAATTTAACCGTGCCCGCAATTTAAATTTTATCGGCCGCCGCAAACCTAGCCCACAAAATAGACGCGCCGCAGAGCATATCTCGCCACGACGCCAAATCGCGCCGTAAATTTTACTGTTTCGCAGCGGAGCAAATTTTACACTGCAAAGCAAGAACCTGCGCGCCGCCGGATTAAATCTGCGTCGCAGAGCAAATTCCACGCCGCAGCCATCTTCGTGAAAATCCTGCGCCGCAAGAGCTTTGAGCAGCCGGTTTCATAGAATTTCGCGATCGCAATAGCTAAATTTAAAACGAAAAATCCCCCGTCGCGCCGTGCGACATGCTCTCATAAACCGCCTTGACGTATTTGTCGCGCACCACGCAATCCAGCAGCTTCTCGCACTCCAGGCAGCTGGTGAGGTTGTGTTCCGCCTGGCACGCCTGCAGCGCGGCTAAGCTTTTATCCAAAATTTCGTCGTAAACGTCGCGCGGCGCGGTGTTTTCGGTATCAACCATCAGTTTTTCCCGCCGTAAATTTCATGCATCTTCGCGATCTCATACTTCGAGCCAAAAAAGCAAGGGGTGCTTTGGTGGATTTTCTCGATTTTAAGCTGCAAAAGCGAGCCATTCGCGCCGTCGCTGGTGGCGCCTCCGGCGCGCTCGAAGATGAACGCAAACGGCAGCACTTCGAATGTTACGCGAAGCTTGCCGTGCGGATGATCGCTGGTAGCGGGGTAGCTGAAAAGTCCGCCGCCTTTTAATAAAATTTGATGCAGGTCGCTTACCATCGCGCCGCTGTATCGCAGGCGGTAGCCCTCGTCAAACAGCGCCCGCACGAGCTTTCGGTGCGGTTCGCTCCAACCCTTTTGCGTCGCACCCGTGGCGTTTAGTTTGCCTTTTTGCTGTAGGCGCAGATCTTTTACAAAGCTAAATTTACCCTCGCGATTTAGGCGATAAAGCTTCGGCTCGTCCTCGCAAACGACCATCTCAAGGCGCGGTCCGTAGATGCAATAGATCGCCGCTTTTAAGTTTGCGGGCGAAATTTCATCCTCGTAGATGCCGAAAATCGAGCCCACGGCAAAATTTACGTCCACCAAGCTCGAGCCGTCGAGTGGATCGTAAGCGACGATTAGGCGCGCATCCTTTCGAAGCTCTAACGCTTCCTCTTTTTCCTCGCTGATTAGGGCGCGTACGAGCGGATTTTTGCGAAATTCCGCCTCGATTATGGCGTCGCTTTTTACGTCGAGTTTGAGCTGCGTATCGCCCGTGCTGTTGTGATGATCGGTGTAGCCGAAGTCCGCGTATTTCAGCTCCTCGGCGATTTGTAGCGCGATATTTTGGATTGATTTTACGATCTCTTGCATTTTATTCCTTTACATTTTTTTGGCGTTTTTTAAGATCCATTCGCTAATGCCCGCAGCGTCGTCGATGTCGAAATTTACGCGGCAAAACTTATCCATCTGCTCGCCGCTTAAATTTGAAGCGATCGCGTCCGAAAATGGTAGATACGCCTCATCGATCCTGTCGCGAAACAGGCTTATGCGCGGCAGCGGCAGCGTCTTTAACCCCTCTACGAGCAGGATATCGAAGTCTCCGAGCATCCGCACGACTTCGTCAATCTGCATACAGCGCTGTGAAAAATAGCTCGTCCGCGTCGGGCTCATCACGACGGTCTCGGCGCCGAGCTCGCTAAATTTGGCGCTGTCCTTGCCCTCTACGTCAAAGCGCGCCTTATCGCCCGGATCGTGCTTTACGATCGCAGTCCGTAGCCCGCTAGCGATAAAAATTTTAGCGATCTTGCAAATTAGCGTCGTTTTGCCGCTGTTGGAAGGGCCTGAAAATGCGATAGCAAGTCTTTTCATTTTTAGAATCCGGCTTTTTAAGATGAGCAGATTGTAGCGAATTTAGCCTTTTAAAAAGCAAAATTCGTTAGAATGCGCCTAAAATTTCAAAGGAAAGATCGATGAATAAATTTGATTTTAGCGGCGCGCTAAACGGCCTGCTAAAGGGCTTGCTCCTAGCCGCACTAGCGCTATTTTTAAACTCCTGCTCCGCAAACGATCCCCGTCACGATCCGCTTAAAAACGAGTTTCTTGCTTATACGCAAAAATTTGAATCGGTGCGCGCGGGCGATCGATATTTGGGAGTGGCGACCTATCTGAATCCCGTCGCGCCCGAGCTTAGAAATACCGCGGAGGACGAGGTGTTTTTACTCACCTCCTATCCTAAAGAGATTCAGATCCGCGCGGTACAGATCAACGGCGCAAACGCAAACGTAGTGCCGCTGAGCGATGGCGATCCGCTTTTACAAAAGGAGCTTTTTAAGATCGCGTGGGCGAGCCGCTACAAGATCACCGCGCCTAAGAGCGATAAGGACGAGCTGGTGCTTAGCTACCGCACCTCAAATGGTCTGGGCGCCACGATGAAATTTCGTAAAGTTTCAAAGTCGCTGTATTGGCAGCCGCAGATCGATCTGAAAGATTAAAAGGAGAGAGGGTGGGTTACGACATAAGCTATCACGCGATCGGCAAAGATGAAATTTCGCAGTGGTATTTTGAGCCGCTAAAGCTCGCGCAAAAGGGCGATTTTGAGGCTATCGCTAAAATAGCGCGCGAAGCGGGGATAGATGAATTTTACGCAGAAAAATACGCGGACGGCTTCCGCTCGGCGCTGCAGTACGGCACGCAGAGGATTTTTAATAAAACGCACGGATTTCACCTCGCCGTGGCGCAGGGCTATTTTAGAGAGTATTTTTACACGCGCGGCACGGCGTTTAGCTTTTTGGCGGCGCAAAGCTCTAAATTTAAACCCTACACAAGCGATTGGCGCGAGGTTTTGCCGGCGGAATTTTTAGCGGAATTTAGCGGCGAAATTCACAACGAGATCGTCGAAAACTATTGCTGCGGCGCGTATCTAAACGCCGCTGGCGTGCAAAATTTATTGCGCGATTATGAGGCGGGCGGCGAGGTTAAATCCGCCGTAGATGAGTTTTATGCGCAGAATTTGCCCGTGTTTTTAAAGGCGCTAAATTTGGCGCGCGAGCTTGAAGTGGGACTACTTGAGGCTACCGAAGTGGTTGAGCCCAATCCGATTGATCTTAATAGGTCCGAGTCGTTTTCAAATCTTTTTAATTGTGATACGCAGGGCGCGCTGATCTACGCGGAAATCGCCGCACAGCAGATCGGCGAGGCGATAGAGCGTAGCAATACAGGCGGAGGCGTTAGGATGGTCAGAGATAATTTTGCCTCGCGCGACGCCAATGCGACGGGCGGCGACAGTGCAATGGAAGCGGATGGCGGCGCAATGAAGGCAAACGGCGAGAATTCCATTCCGTGCAGCGGCGATACGATAGAAGGCGGCAGTGAGAATTCCGCCACAGAAGATCATGAAGACGAAACCTCCGCAGGCGGTGAGAAGTCACTTTTCGGCAAGATCAAAGGGCTTTTTAAATAGCAATTTGATCGCTAAATTTTAAAAGGGCTTGCGGAGTCGCACGATTAAATCACGATTCAATCATCTCGCGCTTACAGGCCCCGCGCCGTTAAATTTAACTAAAACGGCGCAGGGGAGGCAAGCGTAAATTTAAAATTTAAAACTTGCCGAAATTTAAACGGCGACCTGAATATCCGAAGTTACGAAATTTTAAATTGCCGCAAGCAGGCCGTAAAAACAGCTAAATTTAAACCTGCCGCAGCCTTTGCGGCGGGTAAGCTACGGATGGTTTATCTGTTTAATTCCATGGCCGAAAACGCTCGATTTTGATTTCATGCCACTTAAAATTCTACGCTTGGGCGCTAATTTAATCGCTCGCAAAACGCCGCGATAAAATTTCAATAAATTTTAGATTTTAGAGCTCGTCGCCCCAGAAATAAAGCTCGAAAAAAGCAAGCGCGAATATAAAAAACAATATCAGCGCCGCGCCGCCCGCTCGGACGTAGCTATCGTCCCACACGCCGAATTGCACGCAATACGCAAACGCCATAAAAAACAGGCAAGCCGCTAAATTTGCGGAGCGCTTCTTTTCGTCTTTCAATGACGATACGCACAAAACGGCGGCTACTACAAGAACTACGGTCGCGATAATTTGCATGGCGCGCCGCCTTTCATGCAGGGCGGGAAAGAGCCCTTATTGGGCATTAAGTGATAGAATTTCGCCGTTTTGATCTGCCCGTCTAGGCTCTTGGCGGGCAAATTTTGCGCTTTTGAGGCGGCGGTTTTTAAAATTCCTCGCTCGCCGCCTCTTAAAATCATCCTTCAAGCCCGCCGCCGGCTTAGCGGAAGCTGTCGCTTCTGCTCGGTACCAGCAGATCTTGCAGCTCCTGCTGCACCGAGACTTTCGCGCGCGGATCTAGGATCTGCGAGTAGATGATGAAGTTTGCGAGTACCTTTTTACCGTAGTCCCTGCTCTCGGCATACGGCACGAGCTCCATACTAAGCCACGGCTCAAATTTGCCCTTATTAAACATATCGCCGCGCTGAAGCATCTTTTTGACGAGCCCGAGCCCGCCGTTGTAAGCGTATGCGATGAAAACCGGGCTATAAATTTTGCGCTCCAGCCAGTCGATATGGATGTTGGCGAAGCGGTAAGCGACTTCCGGGCGGAACATATCGTCTTGATCGAAGCCGTCGATTTTGAGTTGCTTTTTGCCGATCTCGTTAGCCAAAAACGGCATAAATTGCATCATTCCAAGTGCATACGACGTAGATACCGATGCGGGCACGAAGCGGCTTTCTTGGCGTGCGAGTGCCAAAATTAGCGCCTTGCGGCGATTGTCACCGTCACCGATGTATTCCATAAACGGCGTCGGATAGAAGTTGTCCTTGCCGCCGCTTGCTTTATTCATGATGTATGAGTACTCGCCGATGCTTTGCTTGGTGTCGAATTTTTTTGCAAATTCTAAAAGCTGCTCGCGAGACATTCTATCGGCGCTATTTTTCGTGCGAACCCAAGCGAAAGGATCGGTGATATCGTAGCCTTCGATGGAATTTTTAGCAGGGTTTGGGATGATGATGTTTAAATTCCTATCCCCTAAGACCTCCTTAGCATAAAGCGCGTAGAGGCTGTAATAATCGCTGCTAGCAAGCTGGTGCAAGACGTTTTGATCTCCATTTAGCAGGTAGATCCAAAATTTCGCATTGTGCACGTCGTGAGGC
Source organism: uncultured Campylobacter sp. (assembly GCF_938045205.1). GTDB lineage: Bacteria > Campylobacterota > Campylobacteria > Campylobacterales > Campylobacteraceae > Campylobacter_B. Next base: position 10,201 of record NZ_CALIMY010000163.1, on the reverse strand, counting down.
TTCTCAAAGCTCGCTGCTGCGCGGCTAAAAAATGCAAGCGCAGCCCCTTCATCGCCCTGCATTACGGCATTTACGCCCAGCATAAACGCTACGTCCTTCTCCGCGGTTAGCGGATCGACGCCCGTGAGCGAGCGGCGCAAGTGCGGGTATTTGCGGTTGATTAGCGCGTCGTTGAGAACCGCTTTGAAGCCTTTTTGCGAAGCCAGTTCGCTTACGAAGGCTGCGTCGGCGTCGATGTCGATTAGAGCGTCTTTGCCCGCACCTTTTAAGTAGTCGTAATATAAAAAGTAGTTTTGCGCGTTGCGGCTCTGCATAAAATACTCGCTCGGATTTTCGTCGTTAAATCCGCGCAGTAAATTTACGGCGTTTCTACTTGCCGCGTCTTGGTAGCTTTGTAGCTGCGAAGCGAGCGTCTCGCGTACCGACGGGCTTAGCTTGGCGATGAAATTTGGATAGGAGCGCGCCTTTTTGCAGGTTAAATTTGCATCTAAAATATTCGCCGCCGTTACTCCTGCGCAGCGATCCGGACGCTTAGGAGGGCGAATGGCGCCGAAAATTCTATCTAGCTTCTCTTTTAGTTTGCCTTTGTAGCGAAAGATACTTTGTTTTAAAATTTTAATCTCCGCTTTGTTGTATTTCGTCTCATCTATTAGGCGATAGATGTAATAGTCCTTGGCTAGGGATTTTGGCTCGTTTTTGATCTCCTCGTAGCTTAAAATTTTACCGCTACTTACGGCGCACAGCAGTCCTAAAACAAGGCTAAATTTCAGAAATATTTTCAAATGACCGTCCTATTGATGATATAGATTATCGCGCTATCAAAGAAGTTAAGCACGAGTAGGATAAGAAGCGGCGAAAGATCAAATCCGCCGAAAGTCGTAGGCAGATAGCGGCGCACCAATGCAAACGCAGGCTCCGTAAGCGCAGAGATCGCGCGGACGATTTTATAAAATTTACCGAACGGATTTGGGCGGATGAAACTCAAAACGCAGGCGACGAAAATTAGCATCATATAAGCTTGAATCACGTAGTGAATACTCACTAAAATGCCGTAAAATACGCTATTTAGTAGCATCGAGTATCTCCTTTAAATCGGCGCAGATCAGCGGATACAGCTCGCTAAGCTCCGGCCCGTGCGGCGCGCCGGCCAGTAAAAACCTAAGCGGCATAAACAGGCTCTTGCCTTTTAAATTTGTAGCCTGCGAAAGCGCCGCTTTGAAATCATTAAATTCCGCGCTTGCGCCGTTTGAGCTTAATAAATTTAAGATCGCCTCTCGTAGCGCCTGCGCCTGCGTCGCCCACTCCTGTGGGATATCTTTCGCGCCGTAGATCGCTGCGATCTTTTCTTTAATTTGCGGGATAAGGCTCGCTTCTTGAGTGTAAAATTTTATCAAAGGCGCAAATTTCGGCTCAAGCTCAAAAAGCTCCGCTAGGCGCTGCTCGCTCGCTCTTTTGATATGCTCGCGGTTTATAAAGGCGAGTTTGTCCTCGTCAAATTTCGCCGGGCTTTTTGAAATTTTAGCGATGTCGAAAAACTCCACCGCCTCATCCATACTAAAGACCTCGCGCGGCGTTTTGTTGCCCAGCAGGATCAGATAGTTCGCGATCGCCTCGGGTAGGTAGCCGCTTTGAAGCAGCCATTTTACCGAGGAGCTATCCTCGCGCTTGCTCATCTTTTTGCCTTCGGAATTTAATATGATCGGCAGGTGCGCGTATTTGATCTCGCCCTCGTAGCCGAGGCTTTGGCGGATCCAGTTTTGCTTCGGGGTGTTTGATACGTGATCTTCGCCGCGGATTACGAAGCTTACGCCCTGCATCATATCGTCGCAGGCGCAGGCGAAGTTATAAGTTGGCGTCTTGTCCGCGCGCATAATGACGAAGCTGTCGATATTCTGCGGCTCAAATGTGATACGACCTTTGATCGCGTCGGTAAATTCCAGCGCGTGATCAGGCTTTTTAAGGCGAATAGTAAAGGGCTTCTCGCTGCTTAGAACTTCTTCGTCGCTTAAATGCTCGCAGTGCCCGTCGTAGCGATACGCCTCTCCCGCGTCTTTGGCGGCTTGCTTTTTCGCCTCAAGCTCCTCCTCGCTACAAAAACAGCAAAACGCCTTTTTCTCGGCGAGCAGCTTGGCAGCAAACTGCTGATGAAATTTTAAATTTTTGCTTTGATAATACAGGCTCTGCCATTCAATGCCGAAGCGCTTTAAAATTTCGATGATCTCTTGATCTTTGCCTTCGATATTGCGCGCAGTGTCGGTATCCTCGATGCGTAAAATAAAGCCGCTTTTATCCTGCAGCGAGCAGATATAGTTAAAAATAGCCGCGCGTAAATTTCCGATATGCATATCGCCGGTGGGCGACGGAGCGAAGCGATACAATTTAGGTCCTTTGGGTTTAAATTTAAGCTGGGATTATACTTTTTACTTCCTGATAAAAAGCAAAAACAAAGCAAAAATAGGCTAATATCGGCGCATTTTATTTAAGGAGACAATATGAGTTTCATTCAGGAATTCAAAGAATTTGCAATGAAAGGCAACGTCATCGATATGGCGGTGGGCGTCGTCATCGGCGGGGCTTTCGGCAAGATCGTAACCTCGCTCGTAAGCGACATCATGATGCCGGTTTTAGGACTTCTTACGGGAGGCATGAATTTTACCGATCTTAAGATCGTGCTAAAAGAAGCGGTGGGGCAGACCCCGGCCGTTACGATAAACTACGGCTCGTTTATCCAAGTAACGGTCGATTTTATAATCATCGCGTTTTGTATATTCTGCGCGATCAAGGCGATCAATAAGCTTAAAAAGCCTGCCGAGCCTGCGCCAGAGCCTGCCGCACCTGCCGAGCCTAGCGAAGAGATTAAACTTCTTACCGAGATAAGAGACCTGCTTAAAAAATAGGTCGCGGCGATGCTTGAGAGAATTCCTTATTTTAAAGCTCTAAGCACAGCGCAAATCAATCGTTTGGAGCAGATTAGCATCCATAAAAGCTACAAAAAGGGCGAAATTTTGTTTTTCGAGGGCGAGCGCTCGCAGTATCTATTAATCCTGCTAAAAGGGATTTTAAAAATCTATAAAACCTCCGCAAAGGGGCGTGAGATCCATATGCGCGAGATCCGCCCCATCTCGCTCGTGGCGGAGATGGTAAATTTCGAAGAGACGAGCTATCCTGCAAGCGGCGTGTTTTCGACAAACGGCGAGGTGCTAAAGATCGATTATGAAAAATTTAAAAACGAGTTTATGAGCGATCCAAAGATTTGCCTGGAGCTTTTAAAATCGATGTCTGAGAAGATCCGTGCGCTAAATGCGGTCTTTGATAATCAAGTCGTGCTTAACTGCGACGGCAAGATCGCTAAGTTTATCAGCGAGAATTTTGATATTTTCATGAGCACGAAATACACCAGAATAGCTAAAATTCTAAATGTCACCCCCGAGACATTCTCGCGCACGATCACTAAATTTAAAAAGAGCGGTGCGCTAATTTTGGACGATAAGCAAGAAATCACGGGCTTTGATAAAGATAAGCTGGATGAGTATATCCAAGGCTAGAGTTTGAAAAGCGCCTATATTTTTCCGATCGTCGGCACCGTTTTATTTCTGTTTTTTAATCTTTACGTCTACAGATCGATCAGCGCGCGCTTTACGCCATATAAAGGCTTCGCTACGTTTCGCCCTGCCCTGATTTTGCTTTGCGTAGCTTTAGCGATTTTAGATGCGATATTTTTTGTGGGTTTTGGGCTTAATGGAAGCTTTAAAAACGAGCTACTCTATAAACTATGTGTATTTTGCATGGCGGCGTCCTTTTCGCTCTTTTTTATCTGCCTTGCTTACGATGTGCTAAGCGCAGCCGCGCATGTGGTTAAATTTAGCGAAAACAGGCGGAAATTTTTAAAAACCTTTATAGACGTAACCTTTGTAATAATGGCGTTTAGCTATATTTTTAAGGGGCTTTATAATGCACTAAAAATTCCAAAAATCACCGAGCGCGAAATAAAAATCAAAAACTTAGCTCGCGAGCCAAGTTTTGCCGTCATCTCGGACGTGCATCTGGGTGAGTTTTTGAAAAAGGAATTTTTGCAAGGCGTCGTAGCGCAGATAAACTCGCTAAATTATGACGCGCTGCTGATCGTGGGCGATATGTTTGATCTACGCTCGGATGAACTCGGGGATATTTTGCAGCCCCTTGAGGCGATTAAAAAACCTATCTTTTTCGTCACGGGCAACCACGAGTATTACCGCGGCGACGCAAGCGGACTTATCGCGGCGATGCAAAAAGCGGGCGTGCGCGTGCTGCAAAACGAAAGCGTGGAATTTGAGGGGCTAAATTTAATGGGCGTGCACGATCTTAGCGGCTTTCGCTTCGGATACATGCAGCCCGATCTAAACGCTGCGCTAGCGCAGGCAAACCCCGATAAACCAAAAATTTTACTCGCGCATCAGCCCAAATACGTCGTGGACTTCGTGCGCGACGAGGTCGATCTGTGTATCTGCGGGCACACGCACGCGGGGCAAATTTTTCCGTGGACGCTTTTGGTGCTGCTTAGCCAGAAGTATCTTTACGGGCTGTATAACGACGGGCTGAAGCAAATTTACGTAAGCAGCGGCGTAGGGTTTTGGGGCCCGCCGATAAGGGTCTTTGCCGATGCAGAGATCGCGCTGCTTAAGCTTAGAAAGGCATAGATGAGAAGTTTTATTTCGAGGATTTTTGGGGTTATCGCCGCGGTAAAATTCCCCAAATTTATACAAAATTTTATCAACCGCAAATATGTAGAATTTTTTAAAATCGATATGAGCGAATTTGATCCGCCGCAAAGCTACGTGAGCCTAAACGCGCTTTTTACCCGCCGCTTGCTGTGTCCGCGCGAGATAGCGACGGACGAGCGAGCCTTCATAAGCCCTAGCGACGGCGTGATCTTTGAGAGCGGATGCTGCGCCGATATGCGAGCTTTTAGCGTAAAAGGCTGCGAATACAGCCTTAGCGAGCTGCTGGGGCGCACGTTTACGGCAAGCGAAAGCGGCGGAGCGGTTAAAAATTTAGATGACGGGGCGGGCGCCGCGCAAGTGAAAATCATAAGCGGCGAAAACGGCGCAACTTATGTCGCGAGCGGCGTGCGAGCTGAAATTTATAGCGATAAAAGCGGTGCGAACCGCGAAACGAGCGCAGAGGACGCCCAAGGCGGCGAAAATACAAAGGGCGTAAATTTAAGCTACGCAAACATCTATCTAAGTCCGCGCGATTATCATCATTATCACGCGCCGTGCGATCTAAGCGTGCTGCAGGCGCTTTACATACCCGCTGATCTCTACAGCGTGGCGAAGAAATTTTTACTTAAGATTCCAAACCTCTACGCCAAAAACGAGCGCGTAATTTTGAAGTGCAAAATGCCTAGCCGCGGGATTTTGTGGATGGTTTTCGTGGGTGCTTTAAACGTCGGCAAGATGAGATTTGATTTCGATGCGCGAATACAAACGAATGCATGCGCAAGTAGAGCTGAGGCGCTTTACGAATATGAAAATTTAAACTTCAAAAAGGGCGATCATTTGGGAAATTTCGAGCTGGGCTCAACGATCGTACTCGTAGCGCAAAGCGAGTTTTTGAAATTTGAAACCCCGACTGATACGTCCGTAAAATTCGGACAAAAAATCGCAGAATTTAATGAAATTTCACAAAATTCCATTTAAAATGCAGGATTTTTTCTTTAACTAAAATTAATTTTATTTAAATTTGGCTATAATCATCTCACTTTAAATCAAAGGATTTAACATGAAAAATTTAAAAGCTTTTACGATGATAGAGCTTGTTTTCGTCATCGTCGTTTTAGGTATTTTGGCGGGCATCGCGGTGCCTAGATTAGCCGCTACGCGCGATGATGCTACGATCGCTAAGATGCGTGGGGATATCGCTGCTATTAGAAGCGGACTTTCGCTAGTTAGAAGCGAGAACATGATGAGAGGTGTGACTACGTGGCCTGGTCTAGAAGCTAACCCTGATGTGGCCGGTACGCTTTTTGAAGGTGTTTTGCAGCAGCCCATCTATCCTATGAGAGCTGGTGGCAGAAACGGCTGGAGCTTAGTTACAAATGGTAATGCTAATGCTACATCCACATATACAGCTACCGTTGCCGGTCAATCAACTACTTTTAATTACTATCCGACTGCTGATTCTAGACCTGCAGGCTCAAGGGCTAATGTAGGTTCGTTCGACTGCAATCATCAAGAGCCTCTTTGTCAATCCTTAGCTCAATAGCTAAATGCTCTATTATGAAGTTGCGGTTTTGGGCGCCAGCCTAAAGCCGCTTACTTATAGTTCAAATTTTAAAATCCCAACTTATCAAATCGTATCCGTTCCCATAAAATCGAGCGTCAAATCCGCCGTGATCCTGCGCGAGGTTGCAAAGCCGAGCTTCAAAACTAAGGGAATTTTAGAGATTTCGCAGCTTAAATTTAGCCCGTTTCAGATCGCACTTGCCAATTTTATCGCGTACTACTATGTCTGCGAAAAGGGCGTTGCATTTGGGATTTTCGAGCCTGCGAGCGATACGGCGCAGGATTTGCGGAATTCGCAGGAGGATCCTACGACCGAGCGGAATTGCGCTTGCGAGCAAATTTCCGTTAGTAAGCCAACCTCCGCTTGCAAGCAAACTTCTACCCGCGAACAAAATTTTATTTCCGAGCAGAATTCCATCACCGCACAAAATTCTGTGCTCGACGATGATTTTAGTGCCACACACAATTTCGCCTCAATCCAAAATTCTGAATTGACGAAAAATTCTACTACCGCAGAAAATTCTGTTACCGTCATAAATTCCGCCACTGCGCCGAATTCCACGCAAAAGCAAAATTTGAAGCAGGCTCCAAATTCTACCTCGCAAAATTTGGCGTTAAATTCTACCGCCGCGCAGAATTCTATCCAAGAGCGGGACTTTGTCAATGAACTAAATTCCGCCTCAATTCAAAATTTCGCATTGATTCAAAATTCTGCCGCCATGAAGACCGCCATAAATTTTGCTGCCGTTCCTGATCCTGCGCACAAACAAAATTTAGCTATCGCGCAAAATTCGATCCAAGAGCAGGATTTTACCGAGAGAGAGAATTCCATTTTGATTCAAAATTCTACTTCAGCGCAAAATTCCATCTCAATTCAAAATCCCGAGATCGTGCAAACTCCCACCTCGCCGCTATCCCCGCTTCAAATAGGTAAAATTCCAAGCCTCACCCCCGCGCAGGAGCAAGCGCGTAAATTTGCCGAAGCTAATGGGGCGTCGCTGATTTTCGGCGATACGGGCAGCGGTAAGAGTGAAATTTATATCGCGCTGATCGCGCAGGCGCTCGCTGCAGGCAAGCAGGCGCTGTTTTTGATGCCTGAGATTTCGCTAACGCCGCAGATGACGAAGCGGCTACAGAGCTATTTCGGCGAGCGGCTCGGCGTCTGGCACTCCAAAATTTCGCCCAAAAAAAAGCGTGAAATTTTAGCGAAATTTAACGCAGGTGAGATCAGGCTTATCGCGGGCGCCCGCTCAGCGCTATTTTTGCCCTTTAGCGATCTAGGCCTCATCGTCGTGGATGAGGAGCACGACGACAGCTACAAATCCGCCGCCGCACCGCGCTTAAATGCCCGTGATGCCGCGATTTTCGTCGGCAAGAAGCTTGGCATTCGCGTGGTTTTGGGCTCCGCGACGCCCGCGCTTAGCACCTATGCGAAGCAGCCGCACTTCCGTCTGCGCGGTACCTATTTTAGCAGTGCCAAGCGTTTCATTTTCGATGAGAGCGAGACGGGGCTGAGCCCCAAAATTTTAACCGAGATCGGGCGTAGCCTCGAAGCCGGCAAGCAGGCGGTCGTGTTTTTGCCGACGCGCGCGAACTACAAATATATGGTCTGCGAAAACTGCGGGCAGATCGTGCGCTGTCCGTTTTGCGCCGTCGGGATGAGCTATCACGCGGACGCTGCAGCGCTAAAGTGCCATTACTGCGGCTTTAGCACGTTTTACAGGGCGTCTTGCGAAAATTGCGGCGGCGAGGTGATGCAGGCGCGCAAGATCGGTACGGGCGAGCTCGCGGCACAGCTTGCGGCGCGTTTCCCAAGCGCCCGCATCGCAAAATTTGATCGCGACGAGATCACCACGCAGCGCAAGCTCGAGGCGCTGCTAAATAACTTTAACGCCCATAAAATCGACATTTTGGTAGGCACGCAGATGCTTAGCAAGGGGCACGATTACCATGGCGTCGATCTTGCGGTGATAATGGGGATTGACGAGCATTTGAGCTATCCCGATTTCAGGGCGCGTGAAAAGACGTTAGCGCTTGCGATGCAGGTGGCTGGCCGCGCGGGTCGCTCAGGGCAGGGCAGGGTCGTCATACAGACGCGCCAGAGCAGCTTTTTTAGGGATTATATCGAAAACTACGATGATTTTTTGCGCGACGAGGCGGAGTTTCGAGAGGGGCTCTATCCGCCGTATATGCGGCTTTTGCGCGTGCTGATCTCGCATAAAAATGAAAAAGCAGCGAGCGAGATAATGAATGTCGCGCTTGAGCTTTTGCGCCGCAAACAGGCGGGAGATAGCGCGTTTGCATCGCATGACGGGCTGGACGCGAGGCAAGCAAATTTAAGCGCTTTAAATTTACAAAATTCTGCGCAGCAGAGCGGCAAGCAAATATCAAATTTTAAATTTCAAAGCTCGGATCTGTGCGGGGACGATGTAAATTTAAACCGCCAAAAAAACGCTTCAAATTTGAAAAATAATGCGCAAATTTCAGCTCGCTACATGGACGGGGATGTGGACAGCGTAAATTTAAAGCCTGAAAGAAACGAGATCGCGCAAAATTTTATAAATTTATCGGCCGAAAATCTTGCCGGAAATTCCGCGCAGTATTTGAAAGAGAAAGCGAGCGAGAGCTTTGAGATCATTGGCTACGGTAAGGCGTGTATCACCTATATCGCGTCGAAATTTCGTTTTGAAATTCTGCTGCGCGCCAGCTCGCACGTGCCGCTGATCAACGCCGCGCGCGCGCTTGAGCATCTGCCCGTCGAGATCGATATGGATCCCGTAAACTTCGGCTAGACGGAGCTTTTAAAATTCGAGCGAAATTTTATTCGTCGCGGACGCTTTTTTGCAGCGTTTGTTTGCGGAACGGGCTAAAAAAGAGTGGCAAAATTTCGGGTAAAATTTAAGGAGACGATTTGAGCGATAATTTAGATGAGCTAAGAGAAGCCTTACGCGGAAGTCATGCAAAGGCGCCTCGCAGATCGCAGACAGATAGCGACAAGCCTGATGCTTGCGATCTAAATTTAAAACCGGATTTAAAACTAGATGGCTCGGAGCTTGTAGATGATAGTGCAGAAACATATACCTACAAAGATGCGAGCCTTTCGAGCAAGGATCAAACCATAATCATAGATTATGACAGAGCTCCATTAATCATCACGGATCATCTCTATCGCGATTACGTTAAATATCAATTCCCCGCGATGTGCTGTGCATTTTTAATATTTTTGTTTTTTGCCGTCATCGTGGTGGGTCCGCCAGAGCTAGGTGTATTGCAAATGTTTATCCTAGTGCCCTTGCCGCTCATAGAGGCGGCTAGGCGCGAGGGCGAAGCATATTTCGTGATGACAAGCTCCGCCGTCGCGTATTATAAAAAGGGCGAAATTGTGAAATTTTTTGAGCTACAAAAGATCGGTGCGATGGCGGTTAGCTTCGATTGCAGATGGAATTGGAGGCAGCAAATGCCGTTAGTCCTTAAGATCGTTATCGCCGTTTGGGTTTTACTCGCGCTTAAGTTTGGCGGAGACGACGAAAGCGTGAGTGTTAATATTAGAAATATAGTTTGTATTTTTACTATGGTACTTACCCTGCTTTACGGCTCTAAGATATTTATGCATCTACATAATGGCAGCCTTAGATTTTTCGGCATTCACGATCAGCTCGTGCTATATAAAGAAAACGCCAACGTCGATATAATGAATATTTTGATGGCAAACAAAGATGAATACGTGCAGCTACGGGAGTATTTCTTAGCCGTGCTAAACGTTGATATAAACGAGCTACGGCGCACGATGTCGGTTTTCGATGAAAAGATAGAGTTTAAGAAATTTAAATTCTAAATCGGTGCGCTTGAGGGTTTGTTCGCAGGAATAAATACATACTCTATGAGTTTGGCTAGGTCGCGCAGTTAAGCTAATTTTATTCACATAAATTTTACCCTCG
>NZ_CALIMY010000162.1 GCF_938045205.1 uncultured Campylobacter sp. | reverse complement strand
CGCTGCTCTAAGCTCATCTGCCGTGCAGGTCTCTCCCATCTCAAAGTCTACGTCTATTGCCGTGCCGCTGATACCGCCCATCACTCGGTTAGAATAGCTATCGCTGTATCCAAACTCGCTAAGACCGTCCACATAGGCGATCATTCCGGCAATACGAGCCGATTGAGGCGTCATTGCATAATCGTTTGTTTCATCGTCCCAGGTCTTGACATAAGGATAGGCAGCGAGCAGGCGAGAGGTGCCGAAGCTTCCCATCTTTGTGATAGCTTCGCTTGCGCTTGAAGCCTTCAGATCAACGATACCGGTGGCTTTAAGGCGCGTCGCCATTGTCTCAAGCGCGGATTTTATCGCGTCCTCTCCCGAAAACTCCGGCGCAATGAGTAAATTTGGGCGGTAGCCAGTGGCAGACTTTGCATTCTTGAAAACTTCTATCGCGGCCTTGCAAGCCGTGATATCGTCGCTATCGTCGTTATTATCGGTGCGGGCAAATACCGATAGGATGATCTGCGTTTGTACCGCCTGATCTGCTATCGCTTTTAGTGCGCGGTAGATCGAGCCTTGTTTGAAGCTTTCGGATTTGCCCTTTTTCTCCTTATAGATCGTCTCGATCGCATCAATTGCCTTATCGGTCGTCATAAAAAAATGCAGGCCGTTTTGTAGCACCTCCTCATATCCTGCGATCCCGATGGGTGTAGTACTCTCCACGCTTATCGGTCGCGCCGCCTCTGCCGAAACGGTTATGTTTACTCCAAATTTTGCAGCCATCTTTTCTCCTTTGTTTAAAATTTCGATATCAAATATAGGGCAATAAACGCCAAGTCCTGCATTGCACCGTAAAAGAGCTCCTGCCTAGCCCATGCCGTGTTTACTTCAAATTTCTTAAAAGTGAAGATAAATTTCGTGCAGTATCCCAACTCGCAAGCAAGCGGAAAACCTACCGCAAGAGCTACGGCTAGAAGCGGCGCGGCGTAAAGACCCGCAAAGGCTAGCGGCACGAATACCGGCAGCCACCAAAGTAGCCCGCGCAGAAAGAGGCAAAGCCTGCAATAGCCTAGCCAATGCGCGCGCGGATCGAAAAGCTTCGCGGCGATGCACTCGATAAATTTCACTTCGCGTTCGTCGGTATAACTGCCGTGGGTTACGAGCGCGCCGACCCATACGCCCCAGCCTTTCGCCTCGCCCAGCAAATACCCAAGCCCGCAGATGATCGCAAGGTAAAAATTTCCCAAAAATGCAAATATTAGCAGAGCCACTACCAAAGCGTTCACTTTGGCGAAGTAGGCGTATCGCCCGCGTAGTCTGTTGAGTATCGCAAACATCATCAATCCTTTGGTCTTGTTTTTACGATGTCAGCGAATTCATCGCTACCTAGATACCAGAAAGGCTTTGAGCCGTCCTCGTAGCGAAATTTCATGAAATCATTGGGATGAGTTGCAAGGTGCGCGATCACGCGAAAGATATTCATCATATTGGAATGATCCCACTGATCGCACTTTCTAGCACGCAAGAAAATTACTATCAAGCCAAAATCCCAAGAATAAAGCTCGTCAGAAAAAGAATAAAATATCCCATTTGTTCCTCCTATACTTCAATCGTGTCCGTAAATTTGATAGCCTCAAGCTCCTTTGCGGTTTTTGCCTTCTCGATTGCGGTTTCATAGCCCCATTTCAGCACGTGGAGCTTCTGCCCCGCAATCTGAATGGCGCGCTTAATCTTTTTGAGATCCTCCTGCCCGTTTATCTTTTTCATCGTATTGTCATACATCCTAAAGCCCCGCACCTCGAGGCTATCAAATATATCGATCATACTTCCGATATTCAGTAGATATTTATATCCGCCGTTGACGGCTCCAAAGTCTTTGATCTCAACCTTGCAGCTCTCGCCCATTGCGTTCACCCACGAAGCGAGCTCCGTGGTCTTTGCTTCGCGAAGTTGCTCGATAGGAGGCTCCTCTATTTTTATGCTGGTCTCAAGCGTTTTTGGATTGATATGAGTAGCGCCCATATTGACAGCTTTTGTCCATTGCTCCTCGCTTATCTCTACGTTAGGTGCAGGTATGTTTTCGTGTATTTCGCTATCATAATACCCCAGTATTTCGTTTGTCTTTTTGTCGTAGTGAACATATTTCATCTATTCTCCTTTAGTAGCCTACCGCAAACCAGTAGAATTTAAAGTAATCCGGCGGGGACCCCGCTATGCGCCTTACACCTATTTCAAAGCCGGTATTGCTAGTATTTTGGTCTAAAGCTTCGCCTACGACGCTTACGGCAAATTCGCACTCGTTTTCCGCAGAGGTTAGCGAAACGTTTAGCCTTTTGTTAAAAGCGATAGGAAAAATAACATTAGTTGAAGTTGTAGCTCCCCATTGAAGTATTAAACCATTTGGCAACTTTGTGTAGCCGTTTTGTTGTTTTGAGCTTAAAAAGCCTGCAGAAAATACATCGGATACCGCTTTCTCGCTTACTGCCGTGTCGCTCAAGCTTCCTGTGATGGAATTTTTAAGTTTTACGATGCCGGCCTCTATCTCTGTAGCGGCTGACGGAATGTCGGTTTTTTGGGCGAATTTATCCGCAGCGACGCCGCCGAGTTTTTCGCTATCTGCGGCGGTTTCGGATTTGCCGAGCTTTTCTTTGATGAGCTTGCCCGTATCGGTAAACTTTTTGTCCACCTCTGTTTTTGAATAGCTATCGTTTACGTCGCGCTTTGTCGCAAGCGCGAGATCCGCGCCGGACTTATTATCCTCGATCTGCTTCTTGAGATAGCTCGTACGGTTCGCAAGCTGCTTTGCCTGCTTATTACTGATGCCGTCTACTCCGCCCACGACGAGATCGACCGTTTCGAGCTGATAGATCCCGTTTTCCCATTTGATCTCTTCTTTTAGATCAGCCATATATACTCCTTTTAATATGTTCCGTAGCTAAATTCGGCGTTATAAGTCGCGTTGCCGTTATATAGCAGCTCGCCTCTGCTATCGACGCTTACGAGCACGCAACGCGCCGGGGCGGCATCTAAGGCGCGCTTTTTTATAGCGTTTGCTCGCTCTTTATTTAAAGGTAGGCTTGCTATTATGCTAAACTCCGCCCAGTGGTTGTTTGAGCCATACCTACGCGCGCCGTCGTATTTTAAGGAGCTATCATATTTTTGGCTCAAATTTCCCTCTATGATCGCAGCGCCGCTATCGACTGCTTGCACGGCCGTTCTGACCGAGTAGAGCGTCCCCTTTAAGCGCTTGATCTCAAAAGCCCTACATATGAGCTCGCGAGCTTTATATTCATTCGCTCAGCCCCTCTATATCTACATCAAAGCTTGCCGCCAGATGGGGCAAGATGCTTGCGGGCGCGGTGTGAGCGAGGATATTGATCGTGCCGATATCCAGTCCGTCTAAACGCACGCCAAAAAGATCGTCAAGCTTCTTGTCAAATTTAGGCTTTCCGATCGGTAGGATACTCATAGATTAGCCTTTGCAAAGCTGAGCTCAAAACTCATCACGATATACTCGTGCTTATCCGCTTTTATATCGGCAGTGGGCGAGCTCAAGCCTACCCGATATACGCCGTTTTGATGAAGGGTACTATAGATGCGGCTTAGGTTCAAATCCTCGCCTAAAGGCAGGCTTTTTTGCACCGCATCGATAGCGTTTTGGATCTCCGCCTGCAAAAAAAGATCCGTTAATTCCAGATGTGCTTTTATATTTACCGCCCTTTTGGTGGCATTTGCAACGATGACGGTATCGGTTAGCGGGCGCACTTTTTCGTCGTTTAGCGCAGTACGCACCGACTCAAGCACCGCTTCGCTTTCGTCGCTGCTTTTG
>NZ_CALIMY010000161.1 GCF_938045205.1 uncultured Campylobacter sp. | reverse complement strand
TATCTTTATGCCTATGTGGGATCTGGGCAAAGCCGTCAAAAACTAACTCCTTTAATTCCGCGCCTTCAAGGGCGCGGAATTTTATCAAAGCATTAAAATTTCGTCCTTCAAATAAAATTTTAACCTTCGTTTGGCTAAAATACCGCTTTAAATTTAAGGATCAATCATAGTTAAAGAAGTATATTTTATCATCGTATCGGCCGTCATAATATTTTTTGGGCTTGCTACTATTGCGCCCGATTCCGCACTTGTAGGCAGCGCCGGCAATGCCATCCGCTCGTTTAATACCCAGCTATTCGGCTATTTTGCATACATCTATCCGCTATTTTTGCTTGCCTTGGCATACGTAGCCTATAAGCATTTTCGCGGTTTTGACTTTAGATTTTTTGAGTTTAGCATCGGAGCCATTTTGCTGTTTTTTACCATTTTGATGGTGCAGTCGAGTCTCTTTGGCGCTAGCGGTGGAGCAGTTGGCAGCTTCGCGGTGGACGGACTTAGGCGAATGATTGGAAGCGTCGGCGTGTGGATTTTTAATATTACGATTTTTGTGCTTTCGCTAGTGCTTATATTTGAAGATCGTTTTACCGATATCATCAAAAACTGCTTTATTGGCTCAAGAGATGAAAGCTCGCAGGATGAAATTGGGGATGATTTCGCTAGCGATGCGGATGCGGCACAAAGAGGCGGGTTTGCAAAGCATTCGTCTGCGCAAGGCTTGAGAGGTGCGGAAAATTTTAACGCTTTGGATAACTCTTTGAGCGCAGAGGACGGTTCGGCGAAACAGGGTAATTTTGCGGAGCAGGGCGCAAGCGAGCGCGGTTTTGAAGGCGGGCAAAATTTTCAAAATTTAAACGATACTCGCGAGCCTGAAAATGAGCAGAATTTTGGTGACGCGCAGGGTCTGCAGGATTCCGCTGAATGCGAGCTTAAAATGCCGCAAAAGGGAAAGCCGAGCAGGCTAAAAAGGGTCGAGCGCCTAAGCGAGGTCGCCGAAAATAAAAGGCTTTTGGATCAGCTCGATAAGGGCAGGGTGGCTAAGCCCAAGGATTTTAAACTGCCGCCGCTTGATTTTTTAAACCTGCCGCCGAAAAAGAAAAGCAACATCGACGAGAGCGAGATCGATCGTAAAATTTACGACCTGCTCGATAAGCTGCGTAAATTTAAGATCGACGGCGACGTGGTGCGGACTTACTCGGGCCCGGTCGTTACGACCTTTGAGTTTCGCCCCGCTGCGCACATCAAGGTAAGTAAAATTCTAACGCTGCAAGACGATCTGGCGATGGCTCTTCGGGCGCAGACCATCCGTATCCAAGCGCCGGTTCCGGGCAAAGACGTCGTGGGCATCGAGATACCGAATCAAAATATCGATACGATCTATCTGCGCGAAATTTTAGAAAGCGACGTGTTTAAAAGCGCCTCCAGCCCGCTTACCATCGTGCTTGGCAAGGACATCGTGGGGCAGCCTTTCGTCACCGATCTTAAGAAGCTGCCGCACCTTCTCATCGCAGGCACCACCGGAAGCGGCAAGAGCGTGGGCATCAACGCCATGCTGCTTAGCCTTTTGTATCGCAATTCGCCCAAGAGTCTGCGCCTTATAATGATCGATCCGAAGATGCTCGAGTTTAGTATCTACAACGACATCCCGCACCTGCTAACGCCCGTAATCACGCAGCCTAAGCAGGCGATCATTGCGCTAAGCAACCTTGTAGCCGAGATGGAGCAGCGCTACTCGCTCATGGCGCAAAACAGGACGAAAAATATCGACAACTACAACGAAAAGATGTTGCGCGAGGGCGGCGAAATTTTGCCTTACATCGTCGTTATCATCGATGAGCTCGCGGATCTTATGATGACGAGCGGCAAGGACGTAGAGCACTACATCGCGCGTCTGGCGCAGATGGCGCGCGCCAGCGGCATCCATCTCATCGTAGCGACGCAGCGCCCTAGCGTGGACGTCGTCACGGGGCTGATAAAGGCGAATCTGCCTAGCCGCATCAGCTTCCGCGTGGGCTCAAAGGTCGATAGCAAGGTGATTTTGGATCAGATGGGCGCGGACAGCCTGCTTGGGCGGGGCGATATGCTGTTTACGCCGCCTACCGCGCCGGGGCTCATCCGCCTGCACGCGCCGTTTACGACCGAGAATGAGATCAACAAGATCGCGGAATTTTTAAAAGCGCAAGAAAGCGTCGTTTATGACGAGCGATTTTTGATCGAGAATGAGGGCGCTAAGCAAGAAGGCGGTATAATCAATCCGCAAAATATCGTGCTTGACGAGCTTTACGACGAGGCGAAGGCGATCGTTTTGGAGGAGGAGAAAACCTCGATCAGCTACCTGCAGCGCCGCTTGCGTAT
>NZ_CALIMY010000160.1 GCF_938045205.1 uncultured Campylobacter sp. | reverse complement strand
AGATCGCGGGTAAAGACACTATTTTAGAAAACGGCGACATCGCAAAATCGCTTTTGAACTTAAGCGGCTTTTCGATGGAGCGCAAGGGCGGAGGCGGCAGCGAAGTTTATTACCGCTCGCAGACGGCGTCCAGACTGCCCGTGCTCATCGACGGCAGCACGCTAAACGGCGGCTGCGGCATGCGTATGGATACGCCCATCACCTACATCTCGGCGCAAAACTACAACTCCGTGCGCATCGTCAAAGGTCCGCAGGACGTCAGATATGGAGCGCTCATCAGCGGCGGTATTTTCTTCGATCGAGATATTTTAAGACTAGATAAAACGCAATTCGGCGGGAATTTTAGCGTGCTAGGCGGAAGCTTTAGACGCTTCGAAACCGTAGCCGACGCCGTCGTGGGCAATGAATGGGGCAGCTTGCAGATCTCGGGCGGGCATTATGAAAGCGGCGACTATAAAAGCGGCGGCGGACAGAAAATGCATACACACTATAAACGTAACAGCGTCTCACTCGTAGGCACGATCACGCCTACCGATTCTACCGCCATTCAGCTTAGCACGGATCTGGGCGAGGGCGAAGCGGCGTATGCGGACAGGATGAGAGACGGCGTGCAGTTTGACCGTAAATCTTTCGGGCTCAAATTTGAACAAGACGTCGGCGAGCACAAGATCAGGCTAAGTTCGTACTATCATCAGATCGACCATATAATGGACAACTTCACCATGCGTCCGGTGGTGCCGGGCACGGGGCGCGGCAAGGGATATAGCATCAGCCACCCGATACGCGATATGTACGGCTTTAAGCTAGAAGGCGAGTTAAATTTCGATAATCTAACCAGCTTCATCGGCGCCGGTTATTCGCAAGACTCCTTTAAATGGCGAGGCGCCGGAACGGGCGGGGCCGGCGTATCTAAAGCCGACATGGACGCTGCCCTATCAAAGCCCCACGTAAAACAGCGCAAGGTAACGTATAAAACTATATACACTCAAAACGAATACGTCCTTGAGGGAGATTACGGACTTTTTGGCGGTCTTAGATTAGACGTCGGCGAGAGAAAACAGCTACTAACGCATAAAAGTAGGAGCGAAAATTTATTCTCAGGCTTTTTTAGATACGAAAAATATCTGCAAAATTTAACGCTTTATGCTGGGTTAGGACACGCACAAAGACTGCCCGATCACTGGGAAACGAGTAAAGACGATAACCTCAAGCTAAATAAAGAAAGAAATACTCAGCTGGATTTTGGCGCCGTACTGAAAGATCAAAATTACGAACTAAGCGCAAATTTCTTCGTCTCAAAGATGGATGATTATATCATGCTAAAATATAATCCTATGGGCATGTCTTCAAACGTATTTAATACCGATGCTTTACTATACGGCGGCGAGATCGAGGGCGATACGCTACTGGCCGATATATTTAGACTGGGGGCGGGTGTATCCTACGTCTACGGCAAGGTGACCAAAAACGCGGACGGCCTAAAAGACGGCGACGCGCTGCCTAAGGTTTCGCCTCTAGCGTTTAAACTAAGCGCCGGCTTAGAAAAGCCAGACTGGTTCGTCAAAGCCGACTTCTACGCTAACGCGTCGCAAAACCGCGCACAAAAGGGCTACGGCGACGTGGGCGGCATGGATCTGGGCAAGAGCGATAGCTTCTGGACGCTAGGACTAAGCGCGGGCTATAAATATAAAAATTATCAATTTTTGCTAGCGGCGGAAAACCTAAACGACGCCAAATACGCCTATCATAACTCAAAAAGCGGCTACGGCGGCGGTATCGCAGGCTACGAAACTATCCCGAATGGCACGAGG
Source organism: uncultured Campylobacter sp. (assembly GCF_938045205.1). GTDB lineage: Bacteria > Campylobacterota > Campylobacteria > Campylobacterales > Campylobacteraceae > Campylobacter_B. The sequence goes on along the minus strand of NZ_CALIMY010000160.1, from coordinate 503 downwards.
CTTTATGAGCCGGGCAGAAGCTTTTGGGCGAAATTTAAAGTGCATTTTTAAGGCCTAGATCGTCCGGATTTGGCGCGTTTTAGATTTTGTATCGGATTGGGCGACACCCCATTTCGGCGCACTGCGCAAGGACTGTGCGAGCTTGCAAACAGACGCTAAAGTATAGATAAAATTTGCAAGTGCCTTGAGCGGCCGAGCTCGCGCTAAATTTGTACGACTAGGCGCGGCTTTTGTCGTCCGAGCCTTTTTTTCCGCACGGCGTCGAAGCCTCGGTGCGGCCCGCGGCGGATATGATGCTTATTCGGGCGTGATCTCACGCGACAAGCGCCGGCACAGAAGGCGGTTGTGCGATTTGAGATGAAATTTGGCCCGCAGATCAGCTTAAAGCTTTGTACAAAAAGGCGGTTTCGCGGCGCCTGATCCGTCGGCATCGTTTCGGTTCGTCGGGCTTGCCTGCGCGCAGCGGACGTGCGGTAAAATTTACTGAGCTTTAAGCGGCGGCG
>NZ_CALIMY010000159.1 GCF_938045205.1 uncultured Campylobacter sp. | reverse complement strand
GCGCTGGTCTCATAAGCCGGAGGTCGAGAGTTCAAGTCTCTCTCTTGACACCATCCTTAATTCCTTTAAGAGCCGCAACGGCGCCCCGAAAAGTTTGGGATTATATCTTACTTATACTTGAAAAATAATGAAAATTAGCAAAAGCCTAAAATTTATCTTATCGATACGCCTTTAATACAACCTAAATTTAAATGCTCGCCGAGATAAAATTTAAGTATTCCGAGCGGTATTTGCGATTTGGCGGTACAATCGGGTAAATGCGAGTTTTGGATTTATCGCCCTGTTTCTAAAAGATAAATTTACGCAAAGTATTTTTGTCTATGAGCCTTAAGATATTTTGGAAAAAGCTTTTCATTTGAGTCTTTATCGCGTTTTCACATAAGAAATCTTACGCTAGAATAATCTAACACGCCTCGCACAAATTCACACTATTTAGCTAAATTTTTTGATATAATCTCCCGCTTTAAAAGCTAAAATTCAAAGGAAAAACATGAAATTTATTTCTCACAAAATTTTAAAAAGCGCGGTTTTGCTGGCGGCATTGGGATCTTTTGCGACTTGCGGCGCCGAGACGCAGCAACCTAACGGCTACGCCATAAGCGGCGCGGCACTATCAGCGATAGAGGAGGACAATAGAGCAAAAGAAAATTATCTAGTCATTGACGTTAGGACTGCAGATGAGTACGCTGCAGGCCACGTGAAGCACGCGATCAACATCCCGCTTGGAGAGTTGGAAAGCAGACTGGACGAAATAAACGCCTATAAGGATAAAAACGTCGTGCTTTATTGCAATACGGGCAACCGCAGCGGCAAGGCGCTTGATCTGCTTAAACAAAAGGGCTTTAGCATGCTTATGAACGCGCCCGGCGTGAAGCAGTACGACTACGAGCTGTATAAGGTCGGCAGCATAAACGCAGAGGGGTTTTTGAAAATAGCGAATAATCCGAACGTGCTGATCATCGACGCTAGGCAGAAGCAGGACTACGACGCGGGGCATATGAAAGGTGCGATAAATATCCCATACGGCGAGCCTTTAGAAAACTACAAAGACGTGCTTGAGGCCAATAAAGACAAAAAGATAATCACGCACTGCTACAGCGGCAACCGTAGCGCCAAGCTCGCCAAAGCCCTAAACGAGCGAGGCTACAACGTCACAAATCTACTCGACGGCACGAAAGAGTATAATTACGAGCTGGTGAAATAAATTAGAATTTAGGCTTTTAAAGTAAAATTTTTAAAAGCCTAATTTTATAAATTTACAGATTTTCTGTATTTTTATGGTAGTTGTTTATTTTGTAGTGCCCATCTATCGTTTATTCTATAAAATTCCCGAGTTTTTTGTGTTCATAAATCCTTCAGTTAGTTCTTTTTAGAGAATTCTTTACAACTTCATAATTATCATATATTTTTATATCGGTAATATCGTTTAATAAAAATTTTAATGCCTCTTTTGTGTTTTCGTCAATTTCGTCCTTTTTGAAGTGTATTACAGAGAAAAAATTGTCTGGTAGTTTATCAAATTTATTCTCTAATAAATCTGCAGTATGTTTATCTTTGTTTTGGGCTAGTTTGGCTATTTTAACCACTCCAATATATTTTCCGTTATTCCATATGTAAAATGAGGTTTGATAGCCATGGTCATCCCATGGATCTTTCTTTAAATATATTTTATTTATTTTTCCGTCGCGATCTAATTTGAAGCCGGTTGTTTTAAGTACATCTAAATAATATTTTTTATCCTTTTTTTGATCGTTAGATTTTTTTGTATTTATCCCTGCTTCATCCTTTTCATTATACATTTGCAATTTTCCATTTTTTAAATTCAAGCTAATTCTATCTAGAGTAGATTTTAAGATAGTATCTATTTCTGAGCCTTCAGTATAGTCGGCTGCAGCGATAAAGTTGACTCTATCTTGTTCTAAAAGTTTTTTAGCGGTGTCCTTATTATCCCCATAAACGGCTATCGATACTCCACCCTTGGTTTTTAATAACTTCATGGCGGGGACATCCGTTTCACCGTCGCCTATGTATATCATATTCTCGAATAAAATATGTCTTTCTTGCTCCGGTACATACTTGTTGATTAGTTTATTATCCCAAGAATTAAAAATTCCTTTGCTTATTCTGTATAAATATTGCGTTTTTGTTGTATAGTTAATTGCTAAGGCGGGCCAAATGGGCCTACCATAATTGTCATACATAAAAGAAGATGCGTAAATATTTTTAAATTCATGCGCTATCGTCGTGCCATCTATCATTTCCTTGGTGCCGGACGATATTATGTAGTGCTCAAGCAAAATTCCTTTTTGTTTTGCGTATTCGTTAATTCTTCCAAAAAACTCTTTTACGCCGCTGAAATATTTTACGGTTTTGCCGTGTTTATTAAGCTCTTCTTTTGTAATTTTTGCATCGGCTACGTCTGCTTTTTTGATAATCAAGTACATATAAGAGAGTATCTCGTCCATATTGTTTTCTTCAGATAATTCTTTTACGTTAGCCCAAAAGGCGTCCTTTTCAATGCCTAACGTTGTCGGTATAAAAGAATTTTCTTGTATATTGCCTCTTGCCAATGTTCCATCAAAATCATACGCTATACCGACTCTTATCATTCTCTCGAATTCATCTATTTTATTATCCATTGTGCGTCTTTCCTCCTTGTTTAGTAATTTAAAATTATACTTTAAAAGCGTTATTTTATAGATTTTATTTACGCTTTCGATTTATATGCATTTGAGCGACCTTGGTACACCATTTTCATCTGATTTGTAATGCCTGATTTTGCTGCCATAAAATTTGTGTGAGTGTATCAAATGGAACCGTTGCTGTCAATAGTTTTTGTGCTATTTATTGATTTCGTCCGGCATTAATGTTCATTATCTTAAAATTTTTTGCCAACCACAAATTTAATCAGATCCATATCATACGTATAATTTTAAACCATTCTTATGAGCGGCGTTAAATATCGCTTTCAACGGATTTATAAATTTTATGCCGTCGCATCGCAAATCGCTATATACGTCTACTTCAATTTGGCCGTGAAGCGTCTGCGCGTGAGCTTTGGGCGACATGCTAAACTTCCTCGCGTATTCCTTGCTGAATTGCGACGAGCTTTTGTACCCGATGTCAAAAACTACCTATGACACTGTGCTGCCGCCGTTTTATAAGATATTCTCGCTGAAACTATCGCTTTAAATTACGGCTCCAAGACCGTCTCGATGCCAAGCCTGCGAGCGTTTTGCAAGTAGCTTTTAGTCGGATCAAGCCCGAAAATACGCATCAGCTCCTCCCTCGCCCAGCGGATTCCCGGGTTTCTTGGGTCGCTTTGCAGATAGCCCAGCTCCTCGCCGCGCAAAATTTCCGCGATTTCAAACTGCGCGTAGCGCGGGCTAAAACCAATCGAGTTAAATTTTAAATTTTTTCCTTGTATCAGCTCGTTTAGCTCGCGTGAGGCTGCTTTTATCACGCTTCGCTCATCCGATCTTATCTCGATAAACCCCCACTGCAAATACGTCTGCGCGGGGCTTGCGTGAAAACTCATCGGAAAATCAAGCCCCGCCGCATCGACCTTCTCGTGCGCGAAAATTTCAAATTCGCCGTAAAAAAGTGCATTGTCAAACATCGCGTCCATGGGCAGCCTAGGGTGCGACATCAGCTCGCCTACACTTGCCTAACCCTGCGACGCATACGCGAAAAGCTCGATAAAAACGGGTCTTCCTATGAAATTTAGCATCGTATGCTCCTCGGGCAAAAGGCCGCTTTTTCGTAGTTTATGACCGTCTAAGATCACCCTACCAAAGCCGTAGCGGTCGCGATCGAGCTTAAAACGAAAAAAATCTCCGCTTTTAAATTTGACGTTTTTGCGCCCCGCGCGCTTAAACTCCTCGATCTTACGCGCGTGATCCGAGCCTGACTCCGCGATAAAGCGCTCTATCTCGTCTCTAAAATCCATCTCCCGCCCGTATCCGCTCTCCCACACGCTGTCGTAAAACGTGGTCTGCGAGGCGTAGCTAGCGATGCGCAGGCAGTATCTATCCGCGTGCAGATAGATACTGCGCGGCGTTCGCTTTTCAAAATTCGCGGGCGTTAGCTTCGTCTCTTTGCCTTTTGCGGTTTTAGGTAGCAGCATCTCGCGCCCCTTAGTCGCCTCGTCGTAGCCGTTTTCCCAGTAGTGCTCGTCCGTGGAGACCACGTGCTTTTGATGACGTCGCCCTCGAAATACAGCACGCTAGCGGGTCCAAATTTATCCCCTGCAAACTCTACTCGCTCCCAGCTCTTCTGCACGGGATCAAGCCCGAAGCACGCCCTTTGCTCGTTATTTAGTTCAAACATTTTCTTTCCTTTTCAAATTTTATCGGCCTGTGCCATAGATGCCGCGCGCTATCGTCGCCTCAAAAATTTTGCGGCCCATGCGCGGGGGCTCATAAATTTTATTTCGCCAAAGAGCATGTCCGTAAAATTTGATCGCGTCTTTGTGATCGAGTTTTGTAATTAGTAAGAGCACAAGATTTTGCATCCATCCCATGCAAGTATATACCGCTTTGGCAAAAAGCGGCAAATTTTACCGCTTCAAATTTACACGAGCTGTGCGCCCCCGCCTTTTACGACCTCGCCGATGACGTAGCCGTCAGTGTTAGCGAGCACAAAGTCCGCATTTTGTTTCGGCGCTACTACGATCATGCCAACGCCCATATTAAACGTCCTCATCATTTCGGCGGATTCTACTTTTTGCGCGATGATTTTAAAGATCTCAGGCGTGCGTATCGCAGCGCGCTCGATCTTCGCGCCCAGCCCCACAGGAAACACGCGCGGCAGATTTTCCACGATGCCGCCGCCCGTGATATGCGCAAGCGCGTGGATTTTATCTTTTAAATTTAAAAAGTCGGCGACGTAAATCCTAGTCGGCTCCAAAAGCACGTCGATTAGCGCGCGATTGCCTACCTTGTCGTCAAATTTTAGCCCCAGCTCGGCAACTACTTTTCGCGCAAGCGAGAAGCCGTTTGAGTGCAGACCGCTGCTAGGAAGCGCGATGAGCACATCGCCCTCGCGGACGAATTTTGAGCGGTCGATCTTGTCCTCCTCGGCGATGCCCACGGCAAAGCCTGCAAGGTCGAAGTCGCCTTTCTCATACATCGAGGGCATCTCCGCCGTCTCGCCGCCGATCAGTGCACAGCGGGCGAGCTTGCAGCCCTCGGCGATGCTTTTTACGACCTCTTTGGCATCGCTGATCTCGAGTTTCGCCGTCGCGTAATAGTCGAGGAAAAATAGCGGCTCGGCGAAGTTGCAGATGAGATCATTTACGCACATCGCGACGAGGTCCTGCCCCACGCCCTCAAATTTGCGCGCGTCGATCGCGAGTCGCAGCTTTGTGCCCACGCCGTCGGTGGCGCCTAGGATCGCGGGCTTTTTGTAGCCTGCAGGTAGCCTCACCGCGCCGCTAAACGAGCCGATACCGCCCAAAACGTGCGGAGTTTGCGTCGCTTTGACGAATGGTTTTATCGCGTTTACGAAGTCATTTCCCGCGTCTATATCGACGCCAGCGTCTTTGTAGCTTATCAAATTTTATCCTCCAAGATGGTATAATTTCGCAGATTTTAGCTAAAATCGAATAAAAACGCTATAAAGGCTCACCTTGAAATTTAAACACTCCATCGTCATCACGGGCAGCATCGGAAGCGGCAAGAGCGCGGTTTGCGAGCTGCTTCGTGATCGCGGATTTGAGATTATCGATGCCGATAAGATTTCGCATGACGTTTTGGATCGCTGCGCCGCGCAAGTGGCTGAAATTTTCGGCGCGCAATACGTCGTGCAAAAAGACGTGAAAGCTAAAAATTTGAGTTTACATGCGGAATTTGACGCTAGCGGTGATGGGGAAATTTTATCCGCCCCTTGCGTTTCAGTAGATCGCAAAAAGCTAGGCAAGCTGGTGTTTAAAAACCCTGTGGAGCTTGCAAAGCTAGAAGCGCTACTGCATCCAAAGATAACGGCCGAAATTTTATCGCAGGCGCAGGCTTTGGAGGCGAAAGGAAAGCTTTTTTTCGTCGATATTCCGCTGTTTTTTGAGGGCAAGAGGTATGAGTTTTTTGATAAAGTAGCGGTTGTTTATGCGCCTAAAGATACGCTGATAGCGCGCGTGATGAAGCGAAACGGGCTGGATCATGTCGCCGCAAAGCACCGCGTGGAACTGCAAACGGACATAGAGCAAAAGCGCGACATGGCGGACTTTGTGATAGACAATAGTGGCGATCTTGCCGCGCTTAAGGCCGCGGTGGAGAGATTTTTAAAAGAGCTAAAAGATAAAATTTAGCCCTTTGCGCGAGAGCTCGTAAAAATTTATACGCGAATTGAGATGAGTTGAAAATAAAGGAGAAGGCGATGAGGATCGGTAGCTGTGCCCAAAAGGGCGCTAAATTTCAAAAATTTAAAAGCGCGCCGCTTAAAGAGCAGTTGAAATTTACGGCGCGAGCGGTTTTGCTCTCCGCGCTGTTTGCGACGGGCGCTTCGGCGGAGATCGACGATCTAAGAAAAGGTTGCGCCGCGGGAAGCGAGATGGATTGTAAAAAACTAAGCCGCGTGATAAATGAGCTGCAGCGCAACTGCGACGCAGGCGGCGAGGAAAATGCGCTAGATTGCGCAAATTTAGGCTACGCATACGACTCAAATAGAAGCTTCAGGCAGGCCGCGCGTTATTACGACAGGGCGTGCAAGCTCGGCGAGCAGAAAGGCTGCGTCTATTTAGGGCTGCTCTACAACGACGGGCAGGGGGTGGCGCAGGATCGCAAGAGGGCGAATGAGCTTTTTAGCGACGCCTGCAAGAAAAACAGCAGCGAGGGGTGCGCGAGCCTCGCATACAACTATAAAAAGGGCCTCGGCGTCTATCCCGACACGAAAAAGGCGATTGAGCTTTTGATTAAGGCTTGCAAGATGGGGCAAGTAGAGGCGTGCCATAACCTAGGGCTTAGCTACGCTCTGGGCGAAGGCGTGAAAAAAGACGCGGACAGGGCCAGGACATTTTTTACGAGGGCTTGCGAGCAAGGACACGTGGATTCGTGCGTAAATTTGGGCGTTACGTATTTCAAAGGCGACGGCGGGCAAAAGGATCACGCGCTTGCCGCGAAGTATTTTAGCGAGGCGTGCGAGAATGGTGGCGAGCCGCTAGCTTGCTCAAATTTAGCGTATCAATACGAAAAAGGCTGGGGCGTGACGAAAGATAAAAAGAAGGCGCGCAAGCTCTATGAAAAAGCTTGCAAGCTCGGAAGATTTGATGCTTGCGAGCATTTAGAGACTATGAGATGAGAGGCTCTAACATCAAGCGCGAAAACGCATAACAAAATGGGCTCACGAAAGAAGATACGTTAGTAAATTGAGTCTTAGTAAAGCCTAGGAATAAGCGATGCGCTTAAATTTAGATAGAAGTAAAATTTTAATAAATCGCTAGTGAGCGTTAGTAATTTTAAAAATTTGCGAGGTAAATGATGAAAATTTCAAAATATAATGCGAGCGGCAATGATTTCGTGATTTTTACGGATTCGGTTAAGGCGGATAGATCCAAGTTAGCGCGTGAGCTATGTGATAGGCGCGATGGAGTAGGCGCTGACGGGCTCATCGTCGTGCTACCGAAGTTTAACGGTATCGAGGGGATAAACTTTGAGTGGGAATTTTATAATAGCGACGGCAGTAGCGCCGATATGTGCGGCAACGGCTCGCGAGCGGTATGCATGTATGCGTATGAAAATTTTTTGGCCGCGCAAAGTATGAAATTCCTAAGCGGCGCAGGCGTAATTAGCGGTGAAATTTTCGGTATTTTCGGCGGAAATTTGAGCGAGAGCATGCGAGGCGAGCTACGCAATGTAAGCTTTGGCGAGATTTTCAATCTGCGTCCTAATGCTCACGCGTTAGTAGCTAACGTCGAGGTAATGTTAACTCATCCTAAGCGCCTGGGCGAAAGCTTTGAGGAGGCAGGGCTAACGTGGTATTTTTATAACACAGGAGTGCCGCACTTAGTAACTTTTGTTAGCGATTTAAATGAGTTCGACGCCGCGCTGGCCCGCGACCTGCGTGAAAAGTATAACGCTAACGTTAATTATGCGTTAGTTCAAAGCCGCCTCGCAAGCAAAATTTTGAAGGTGCGCACCTTTGAGCGTGGCGTAGAGGCAGAAACTCTCGCATGCGGTACGGGGATGGCAGCATGCTTCATCGCAGGCGTCGAAAATATGGGGCTAGCTCCCGATATCCGCGTGATACCTGCAAGCGGCGAAATGCTAAATTTGCGCTTAGGAGATGGAGGTAAAATTTACTTTCGCGGCGACGTTAGGCATACTTTCGATGGCGAATTTATCGGATACGTGGAGTAGGCAGGGCGGAATTTCGAGCCGGTTTGCGCGAGAATTCGTGAAATTTTCGAGTGTAATTTATATAAAATTTCGCTTTTCGCTCCGTTTTATAAAATAATAAATTCACAATATGGCATTGGAATTTTAAAATTTTATGATGATGAAATTTTAAAATTTACAGGGCATGGTTTGTGTGATAATTTTAATTTTGAGGTAAAATTTGTCGCTTCACTGCAAAATTTAATTCCTAAATCTCGGAATTTTATGAAATAAAATTTTAAGATTTAGGCGTGCGGAATTTTGCTACGAAATTTAAAATTTTTGCTTGAATTTCACATTTGTATCGCATTAATTTGGGCTTTCGTAGAATTTAGCATTATAAATTTACGCTGTAGCCTGCTCGTTTGGTTTATAAATTTTGCTACCGCCGCAAAAATTCCATCGTGTTCGCACGCGAGAAATTCCGTCGCATTTGCACGAGCGAAATTCTGCCACTAATCACAAAAAGCGCGGCATCAAGCGCAAATCCTCGCTACGGGTAAAATTCTGTCATTGACGATAAAAGCTAGATTTATCGATACAACAATTCTTGAAGCGCGGTAGAATTTACTAACGACGATAAAAGCACAGTGTGGTTGTGGCGAAATTTAAATTTGCGCCCGCCGAATTCCGCCGCGCCGTCATTTTGTCGTTTAAATTTTAAATTCCATCCGCATCGGTTTCGCCAAAGCTAGGCATAAAGCCTGATGATTAACTCTCTGGCGAGCGCTAAAATCACGACGAAGATTGTAAATTTTAATAAAGATTTTTGTCGTATCGCGACAAGCATGACGATGCCAAATAAAACGAGCGCAATATCTAAAAATGTATCTTTCATGCGCTCAACTGAAATTTAATCAAAATCCCAAGTATGATAAGAAGTATTATAAGGCGCAGGATTGAGCGCATGGAGGATAGATCACCAAATTCTTTGTCATATTCCTTTTTTACATCCCACTCAGCTTTCCATGCGAACATTTTTACTATAAAATCCAGCATTTTCATCTCCTTTTTAAGGCTAGTCGCATAAAAACGAAATTTTGTCGCGCCACGTGAAATTAAAGAATTCTATCTAATTGGCGCTTAAAATTTTTAATTTTGAACTATTTGTCGGCGTTTTGGACGAGCGCTTTTTCGTATTTTTCGATAAAGCTTCGCCCTGACTCGCATAGACGGTAGATGAAAATCTTCGACGCCTTGCCCGCATCAAAGCTCGTATCTTTGATGCTCTCTCGCTCCAGATAGCCCCAGTTTTTATGGATGATGTCGAGAGTCGATTTGATTGAGGTGTAGTTGCGTCCGCTCGCAGCCGCAAACTCGTTCACGGGCCTCATAAACTCCGCATCACTTTGCTTGTTACGGCATAAAAGCCCATCCTCACCTTGCGATTCGACTAGTTTTAGCGTTTCATAAATGAGTTTGTCTTTTAATTTGATCATTGGCTTTCCCTTATGTAATTGATATGGGTTTGCCAAAATTATATCATAAAATTTATATTTTTATGATATGAGATGTCAATAATCAGAAGCTAAGCGCGAATTCATAAAACGGCACTACATCGCAGCGGATACCCTCAATCTCGAGCCTACCGGAGTTTGCCATAGACACAACTTTTAAGCTCGTGATACCGAGCTTCTTGAGCGCGCTTAAAATTTTGCGGAATTTTAAAAAGATAATGTCTGCGTCGCTGAAAGGAATGACGAGAACCCCCATCTTTAGAGCAGGCAGGTAAAAATCCAGCTCTTTTGTGTAAAAAATCGGCGTATTTAGTCCTAAAAGCTCGCAAAAAAGGACGTTGGCAAATTTTTTCGAGAAGTCCTTTTTGCTTGTTAAAATTTCGCGCATATTAAAATGCGAAAAATATAGTTTTTTTGCGCGCGCGGGCTCGCCAGCTTTGCTTAAAAATCTGATGAAATTTTCCCGCTCAAGTTTAGCGATGGTGCCGTATACGGCGTCTTTGGAGATCTTGATGCGCGGCTTTAGCGCGGTGTAAATTTTATTTGCGCTAAATGCGGCGTGGACGAAGCTTAGGCACTCTTTGAGGATTAAAATCTCCGTGCGGCTAAAGTTTGCCGCAAGCAGCCTCTGCTCGAATTCTAAAATTTCAGCGGGGGTTATGAAGGGGTTTTTTGCGCCGCCGCCTTGGGCTAAAAACGCCGAAATCATAGAGTTTATCTCGTTGTGGCGCTTGTCGAAGGCGATAAATTCTTCAAATGAAAGCGGCAAAAGCTCAAGCCGCTCAAAGCCCGGCAGGGCCAACTCTCTATCGCGAGTAGAAATTATAAAGCGCTTTAAATTTAGCCCCTCGGCGAAGCTTTGAAGCGATGAAATTTCAAAATCGGCACTACTGAAATTATCCAGAAAAAGCGATGAAATTTGCTCGTTGGTGGCTAAAAATTCTTTGATCTTGCGGAAGAAATTCTCGCTCCTGTTTTTTATGCCACCCGACTCCGCATTTTTTGCGTTGTTTAAGCCGTTTGCGCTTTCATTTTTTGTATCTGTATTTTTTATGGCGGCGCAGTAAATTTTATCTATATCCGAAATATCTGCATCGAGCGTAGTTTCTCCGCTTATTTCATTCTCATTTACTTCGCTGCCGTTTGTATTGTCCGCGCTATTTTTAACCGCAGCGATCGTGCCGCCCGCTACCATATCCTCAAGGCGTAGATCGGTTAAATTTAGATACAAAATTTCATCTTTTTTAAGTTCCGAAATTTCATTTTTCAGCACGGCGCTTTTGCCGGAATTTAGCACTCCGTAGATTATGGTTTTGGGAGAGTTTATACCTCTTTTGCGCGGGATAAAGCCCGCAAATTCCGGTGGATTTTCGTAAAAAAATTTTAGATCATTCATGGCGAGTATTTTAAAATTTTCCTTATTAAAAGGAAATAAATCTGAAAAATCCTATGAAATTTTTATATCTATTTCAAATTTATCTAAAATTTTTGTATTGAAAATTTCCAGCACCCTAAAAATTTTCGAAATTCTATATATTTTTCCTTATTAAAAGGAAATATTTCCATAAAATTTGGCTATTTTCTTGACAAAAAGGGAGCGCTTTTATATAATGTGCGTCTTTTGTTTGAAACAAAAGGTCGCGCGTTGCGACAAGTTCTTTATTAAGGAAAAGTGATGCAAAAAATTAGGTTAAAACTCAAGGCTTATGACCATCGAGTTTTAGATCGCACAGTTTCGGCTATCGTTGAAGCCGTAAAAAGAACAGGTGCGGACGTCAGAGGTCCCGTGCCGATGCCTACGAAGATTAAGCGCTACACCGTTTTAAGATCTCCGCACGTAAATAAAGACTCCAGAGAGCAGTTTGAGATGAAAATTCACGCTCGTATGCTAGACATCGTAGCGGCTACGCCAGATACGGTTGATTCGCTAACTAAGCTTGATTTGGCTCCGGAAGTCAACGTCGAAGTTCACGCGATGGGCAAATAAGGGGTAAAACAATGGAATATATTGTAGAAAAAATAGGTATGAGTAGGACGATCGACACGAGCAGCACGCCCGTGACTCTTTTGCGACTTATCAATACCAAAATTTGCGAAGTTTGCGATGAGAAAAAAGCTATCGTAGCCTACGCAGACGGAAAAGCGTATAACAAAGCTATCGCCGGAATTCAAAAGAAATATAGCCTAAGCAAGGAATTTAATAAATTTGCGACTCTAGGCTTAGAAAATGCCGAGCTTGGCGATCAAAATTTAGATGTTTTGAGCGGAGCAAAGATCGTAAAAGTAAGCTTCAGATCCAAGGGCAAGGGCTATCAGGGCGTTATTAAGCGCCATGGCTTTGCGGGCGGTCCTGCAGCGCACGGTAGCCGCTTCCACCGAAGGCCTGGTTCTATTGGCAACTGCGAGTGGCCCGGTCGCGTTCAGCCTGGTATGAGGATGGCGGGACACACTGGAAACGAAACGATCACTGCTAAAAACGAAGTCGTAAGCTTTGATGCCGAGAATAAAATTTTAGTGCTTAAGGGCTCGGTTCCTGGATTTAACGGTGCAATGGGCAGAATAAGGATAGTAAAATGAGTAAAGTAAGCGTGCTTAACGAAAAACTAGAAAAAGCAAGCGAAATTGAAATTCCTGCGAAATTTTCGGAAGTCAATTCGCACAATCTATATTTGTACGTCAAATCTTACCTTGCTTCGCTTCGTGCAAATACGGCTAACGCTAAAACTCGCGCCGAGGTTAGCGGCGGCGGTAAAAAACCGTGGCGACAAAAGGGTCGCGGCGGCGCACGCGCGGGCTCAACTAGAACTAACGTCTGGGTAGGCGGCGCGGCCGCATTCGGTCCGACTAACGAGCGAAATTACGAGCAGAAGGTCAATAAAAAGCAAAAACGACTTGCGCTGGAATTTGCTATTAATGAGAAAGCAAACGAGGGTAAAATTTTTATATTCGACGATTTGGAGCTAAAAAGCGGCAAGACTAAAGACGCGGCAAATTTTATTAAGAAACTAGGCGCTAGAGATGCGTTGATCGTTAAAAACGAGCTAGACGCACAAACTCTTTTGGCTTATAGAAATCTTAAGAATTGCTATGTCGTCGATGCAAGCGAGGTCAATGCTTACCTAATCGCAGTTTACGGCTCGGTCGTATTCGAAAAAGCGGCATTTGAATCAATAGTGAAAGAGGACTAAAATGGCAGATATAACAGATATCAAAACGATCCTTTATACGGAAAAGTCTCTCGGTCTTCAAGAAAACGGCGTGGTCGTTATCCAAACTAGCCCGTCGGTTACGAAAAACGGACTAAAGAGCGTTTTGAAGAACTATTTCGGGATCACTCCGCTAAAGATAAATTCTTTAAGACAGGACGGCAAGGTAAAAAGATTTAGAGGTAAAATGGGCGCTAGAAACGATGTGAAAAAATTCTACGTCAAGCTACCTGAGGGCGCAAGCCTAGAAAGCGTGGAGGCGTAAAATGGCGATTAAAACTTATAAACCGTATACTCCAAGTAGAAGATTTATGACCGGGCTTAGCAGCGAGGATATCACTGCAAAAGCTAGCGTTAGAGGCTTGCTTGTTAAAATTCCTGCCGCAGCCGGAAGGAACAATAACGGCCGCATTACTAGCCGCCATAAACAAGCTGGAGCCGCTAAACTTTATAGAATTATCGATTTTAAGCGAAATAAATTCGGCGTTGCCGGCAAGGTCGAGGCGATCGAATACGATCCGAATCGCAACTGCCGTATCGCATTGATCTCATACGCAGACGGCGAGAAGCGCTACATTATCAAGCCTAACGATCTTAAAGTGGGCGACGTGGTAGCCGCTGCCGAGGGCGGATTAGATATTAAACCGGGCAATGCGATGAAGATGAAAAATATCCCTGTGGGAACTATCCTGCATAATATCGAGTTAAAACCGGGCAAAGGCGCTCAAATGGCGCGTAGCGCCGGAGGCTATGCTCAGCTAATGGGTAAAGAGGAAAAATACGTCATTTTACGTCTGCCTAGCGGCGAGATGAGAAGAGTGCTCGCAGAGTGCATGGCTAGTATCGGCGTAGTGGGTAACGAAGAGTGGGCAAACGTCGTCATCGGTAAAGCCGGACGCAATCGCCACAGAGGTATCCGTCCTCAAACCAGAGGTTCTGCAATGAACCCGGTCGATCACCCACACGGCGGTGGCGAGGGTAAGAAAAACTCCGGCCGCCATCCGGTAACTCCGTGGGGCAAACCGACGAAGGGCTATAAAACTCGCCATAAAAAAGCGAGCGATAAGCTTATAATTTCAAGAAGGAAAGGAAAATAAAAATGGCTAGATCGCTAAAAAAAGGTCCTTTCGTAGATGATCACGTAATGAAAAAAGTCGTTGCGGCAAAGAAAGCCGGCGATAACAAACCGATCAAGACTTGGTCGAGACGAAGCACGATCGTGCCTGAGATGATCGGACTTACGTTTAACGTTCATAACGGAAAGAATTTTATCCCGGTTTACGTCACCGAGCATCATATCGGTTATAAATTAGGCGAGTTCGCTCCTACACGCACTTTCAAGGGCCACAAAGGCTCCGTGCAGAAAAAGATCGGCAAGTAAGGATAGAATATGAGTAAATCAACTATTAAATTTGTTCGCCTTTCGCCGACAAAAGCAAGACTTATTGCAAAACAAATTCAAGGCATGAATGCGGAATTTGCCCTTGCTACTTTGGAATTTACGCCTAATCGCGGTGCAAAATATATCGCTACGGCGATTTCAAGCGCGGTTGCAAACGGCGGCTTTGAGCCTGAAGAGGTCGTAGTTACCAGCTGCCGAGTGGATGCGGGTCCCGTACTTAAGAGGTTTCGTCCGCGCGCCAGAGGTACGGCTAGCCGTATCCGCAAACCTACTTCGCACATCATCGTCGAAGTAGCAAAACCAAGTAAGAAGGAAGCGTAAATGGGACAGAAAGTAAATCCTATCGGTTTAAGATTAGGAATTAATCGAAATTGGGAGTCTAGATGGTTTCCTTCTAAAGCGACGCTTTCCGAGAGTATCGGCGAGGACTACAAGATCCGCAAATTTTTAAAAGCTAAGCTTTATTATGCGGGAATTAGCCAAATTCTTATCGAAAGAACGGCTAAGAAAATTCGCGTAACGATCGTAGCCGCAAGACCGGGTATCATCATCGGCAAAAAAGGCGGCGAGGTCGAAAATTTAAGAAGCGAAGTCGTTAAGCTAGTCAATAAAGACATAGCCATTAATATCAAAGAGGAGCGCAAAGTAGGCTCGAACGCACTCTTGGCTGCAGAAAACGTAGCCATGCAGCTAGAGCGCCGCGTTGCATTCCGCCGTGCTATGAAAAAGGTCATCCAAGGCGCTCAAAAAGCAGGCGCAAAGGGAATTAAAATTTGCGTCGCAGGTCGCTTGGGCGGTGCGGAGATGGCTAGAACCGAATGGTATTTGGAGGGACGCGTTCCGCTTCATACTCTAAGGGCTAGGATCGATTACGGCTTTGCCGAAGCGCATACGACCTACGGTAATATCGGCATTAAGGTTTGGATCTTTAAGGGTGAAATTTTACAAAAAGGCATCCAGGCTGAAAAGACCGATGATGCGCCTAAAAAAACACGCAGACCAAGAAGAGGTAAATAGTTATGTTGATGCCAAAAAGAACAAAATACCGCAAGATGATGAAAGGTCGCAATCGCGGCTACGCGACGAGAGGAAATTCCTTGACGTTCGGTGATTTCGGTATCAAAGCGGTAGAGGCGGGTAGGGTAAATTCTCGCCAGATCGAAGCGGCTCGTGTCGCGATGACGCGCTTCGTAAATCGTCAAGCTAAAATTTGGATTAAGGTATTCCCAGACAAGCCGCTTACCAAAAAACCTCTACAAACTCGTATGGGTAAGGGTAAGAGCGGTGTAGAAGAGTGGGTAATGAATATAAAACCGGGCAGGATCATTTTCGAGATGACCGGCGTTAGCGAAGAGGTTGCTAAAGAGGCGCTTATGCTTTCGATTCATAAACTACCTTTTAAAACGAAAATCGTAAGTAGGGAAAGCGAAAATGAAATATACTGATTTGAAAGATAAAGATTTAGCTGAGCTAAATTCTATGTTGAAACAAAGTAAGTTGCTTTTATTTACGGCTAGACAAAAGCTAAAAACTATGCAGCTAAGCAATCCTAACGAGATTCGCGCTATCAAAAAAGATATCGCTAGAATCAATACAGCTATTAAAGCGAAATAAGGATAGGTTATGGCATTTAAAAGAGAAATTCAAGGCGTAGTCGTAAAGAAGGCGGGCGATAAAACAGCTACCGTTTTGGTAGAGCGAAGGGTTATGCACCCTAGATATAGAAAGATCGTAAAAAGATTTAAAAAATATCTGATCCACGATGAAAACAACGTCGTGAAGATCGGCGACACGATATCTGCGATCGAGTGCAGACCGCTAAGCGCTAGAAAATCGTTTCGCTTAAAAGCGGTTTTGAAAACAGGAGTTGAATAATGATACAGAGTTTTACCAGACTTGCGGTAGCTGATAATAGCGGCGCAAAAGAACTTATGTGTATTAAAGTTTTGGGCGGCAGCAAGAGAAGATACGCCACAATCGGCGATATTATCGTTTGCTCTGTAAAAAAAGCGCTCCCTAACGGCAAGATCAAGCGCGGTCAAGTAGTAAAAGCCGTAGTCGTTCGTACGACTAAAGAGTTGCACAGAGGCAACGGCTCACTAATTAGATTCGATGAGAACGCAGCCGTTATTTTGGATTCAAAAAAAGAGCCGATCGGCACTCGTATTTTCGGTCCTATCGGTAGAGAGGTCAGATACGGCGGTTTTATGAAGATCGTTTCGCTGGCTCCGGAGGTTTTATAATGGCAGTAAAATTTAAGATTAAAAAAGGCGATCAAGTAAAGATCATCGCAGGTGACGATAAGGGTAAAACAGGCACTGTTAAGGCAGTGTTTCCTAAAAAAGCTCAAGTTATCGTCGAGGGTTGTAAAATGGCTAAAAAGGCTATCAAACCAACCGAGCAAAATCCGCAAGGCGGCTTTACAAGCAAAGAGATGCCTATGGATATTTCAAACGTTGCGTTGGTAGAGGGTTGATTATGAGCAGACTAAAAGATAAATACGCTAATTCCATCAGAGCTGCTTTGCAGAAAGAATTTGATATAAAAAATCCTATGCTTATCCCGGCGCTTGAAAAGATCGTTATCAGTGTAGGAACGGGCGAATCGAGCAAAGATCAAAAAGTGCTTCAAAATATGGCCGATACCATCTCGCTGATCGCAGGTCAAAAAGCGCTTATCGTCAATGCAAAAAAATCGGTTGCCGGCTTTAAAGTGCGCGAAGGTTTTCCGGTAGGCATAATGGTTACGTTACGAAAAGAGCAGATGTTCGCCTTCCTAGACAAACTGATCTCTATTGCGCTTCCTAGAGTTAAGGATTTCCGAGGACTACCTAGAACGGGCTTTGACGGACGCGGCAATTACAATTTCGGTTTACAAGAGCAGCTGATGTTCCCAGAGGTCGAATACGATCAAATTTTAAGAACTCACGGTATGAATATAACCGTCGTAACGACTACAAATAACGATAAAGAGGCATTTAAATTGCTAGAGTTATTCGGCATGCCTTTTGCAAAAGGAAAATGATATGGCAAAAAAATCAATGGTAGCCAAGGCGAAACGCCCCGCTAAATTTAGCACTCGCGCATATACCAGATGTCAAATTTGCGGTCGTCCGCACTCCGTTTATAAGGATTTTGGAATTTGTCGCGTTTGCCTTCGCAAGATGGCAAACGAGGGCTTAATCCCGGGTCTAAAAAAAGCAAGCTGGTAAGGAGAAGAGATGATTAACGATCTTATTTCAGATGGATTAACTCGCATCAGAAATGCTGCGATGCGAAGGCTAGATACGACTAAGCTTTTTCACTCAAATGTCGTTGAGGCTATGCTTAAAATTTTAGCCGAGAAGGGCTATATCGAGAGCTACAACGTAGTAGAGGAAAACAATAAAAAGATCATCAACGTAGTGCTTAAATACGACGAAAAGGGCAGGAGTGTCATAAACGAAGTTAAAAGGATTTCGACTCCGGGTCGCCGCGTATATCAAGGCAAAGACGAGATCAAGCGCTTCAAGAACGGCTACGGAACCGTCGTCGTTAGCACAAGCAAAGGCGTTATGAGCGGTATCGACGCGCACAAAGCCGGCGTCGGCGGCGAAGTGCTTTGCACGATCTGGTAAGAAGTTTCTACTTTTTATGGCATTGTGGTATCCATTCGTAAAAGTAGACATACCCTAGACAAATAAAAAGGAAAATTATGTCAAGAATTGGTAAAAAACCGATCTCTATTCCAAACGGCTTAGAGGTCAAAATCGACGGCTCGTCGTTAAAATTTAAAAAATCGAATAACGAAAAAGAGCTTGATTTAAAAGGTCATGTCGATGTAAAAATCGAAGACGGAAAGATAGAATTCTCACCTAAGGGCGAGGATAGACAGAGCAGGGCGTATTGGGGAACATACCGCGCTTTAGCTAACAATATCGTCCTTGGTCTTACCGAGGGCTTTTCAAAGCAGCTTGAAATCAACGGCGTCGGCTATAGAGCCGCGATGAAGGGCAAAGTACTTGAGCTAAATTTGGGCTTTTCGCATCCGATAAATTTTGAATCTCCAAAAGGAATCGAAATTTCCGTAGATAAAAACGTCGTAACCATCAAAGGCGACGACAAGCAGCAAGTAGGTCAAGTAGCAGCCGAGATTAGAGGATTCAGACCGCCTGAGCCGTATAAGGGTAAAGGCATCAAGTATCTTGAAGAGCATATTATCCGCAAAGCCGGAAAAACAGCTAAGAAATAAGGGTTGAGAAATGACACAGAACGTATTAAAAAGAAAGATCTCTTTACGAATCAAGAGAAAAAGAAGAATTCGCGCTAAAATTTCAGGCGTCGCATCTTGCCCTAGAATTTCTATTTTCAAATCCAATAGAACCGTCTACGCTCAGGCTATCGACGACGCGGCGAGCGTGACTTTGTGCGCCAGTAGCGGTAAGGTTTTAAATTTAAAGGCAAATAAAGAGGGCGCGGCTAGCCTAGCTAAAGATTTGGCTTCCAAGCTAAAGGATAAAGGCATCTGCGAGGCGCTTTTCGATCGCAACGGCTATTTGTATCACGGCGTAATCGCAAGCTTTGCCGAGTCGTTACGCCAAAACGGCATCAAACTATAACCCAAAGGAATGATTGTGGAAAAGTATAATAGAGAAGAATTCGAAGAGGTAATCGTCAATATCGGTAGGGTTACGAAGGTCGTTAAAGGCGGTAGAAGGTTTAGGTTTACGGCTCTTATCGTAGTAGGCAATAGAAACGGCTTGGTAGGCTTTGGCTTTGGTAAGTCCAAAGAGGTTCCCGATGCGATTAAAAAAGCGGTAGACGATGCGTTTAAAAATATTATCAAGGTAAATTTAAACGGTTCTACCATCACTCACGATATTGAAGTTAAATACAATGCGAGCAAAATTTTACTTAAGCCAGCGAGCGAAGGTACTGGCGTTATCGCAGGCGGTTCAGTCCGCCCAGTTTTGGAGCTTGCGGGTGTTAAAGATATCCTCACCAAATCGCTAGGTTCAAACAACTCCTCAAATGTCGTAAGAGCTACGATGAAAGCTCTTAGTATGTTAAAACACTAACAAGGATAAAAGATGGGATTAGAAAATCTTAAAAAAGCCCCAGGCTCAACTCACGCTACTAAGCGCTTGGGTCGCGGTCAAGGAAGCGGCTTAGGTAAAACTGCGGGTCGCGGCGGAAAGGGTCAGACCGCACGCACCGGCTCTCACGAAAAAAGAGGCTTCGAGGGCGGTCAGCAGCCGATTCAGCGAAGGCTTCCGAAGGTAGGTTTTACTTCTAAATTTGAAAAACCTTACGTGATCAATGTCGATAAAATCGAAGCTATCAAAGATCTTAGTGAGATTACGATCGAAAGCATCAAATCCGTTCATAAAATTTCAAATTCCGTTAAAAAGATCAAGCTGATCGGCGTAGGCGTAAAAGCGCTCGCTAGCAAGATCAAAGACGAGAACGTAAAATTTAGCGGACAAAAATAATGAATAAATCGCTACGCAACAAAATTCTCATTACTTTGGGCTTTCTTTTTGCCTATAGGTTGCTAGCTTACGTGCCGGTTCCGGGAGTGGACGTTGAGGTTATAAAGCAATTTTTTCAAAACAATAGCAACAACGCTTTTGGAATGTTTAATATGTTTAGCGGTAACGCGGCGGAGCGATTCAGCGTTATCTCGCTAGGCATTATGCCTTATATTACTGCTTCTATCATTATGGAGCTGCTTGCCGCAACCTTTCCAAATTTAGGCAAACTCAAAAAAGAGCGCGACGGTATGCAGAAATATATGCAGATCATCCGATATGCTACCATCGCAATCGCCATGGTTCAATCCATCGGCGTTAGCATCGGCTTACAGGGCATTCACGGACAGACCGGAGCACCTGCGATAATGGCCGAAAATACCAACGAGTTTGTTTTTATCTCGTGCATTTCGATGCTGGCAGGCACCATGCTTTTGATGTGGATCGGCGAGCAGATTACGCAACGCGGCGTCGGTAACGGCACCAGCCTTATTATCTTTGCAGGTATCGTAAGTGCCATCCCTAGAGCGATCGGAAGTACTGTAAATTTAGTAAATACCGGTGAGATGAACGTTTTAAAGCTAATCGCGATCGTGCTAATTATCCTGGCTACTATCGGGGCAATTTTATATGTGGAGCTGGGCGAACGCAGAATTCCGGTATCGTTTTCGCGCAAGGTATTGATGGCGAATCAAAACAAGCGCATTATGAATTACGTGCCGATCAAGCTAAATTTAAGCGGCGTCATTCCGCCTATTTTTGCAAGCGCGATTTTGATGTTTCCGACTACAATTTTGCAGGCAAGCACCAATCCAATCATCCAAAAGATCCACGATTTCCTAAGCCCTAGCAATTACTTCTTTAACTTTTTGACCTTTGTGTTGGTTATATTTTTCGCTTATTTTTATGCGTCAATTGCTTTTAATTCCAAGGACATTAGTGAAAATTTAAAGAAGCAGGGCGGATTTATCCCGGGCATTCGTCCGGGCGAGGGAACGGCGAGCTTTTTAAACGAAGTCGCCAGCCGTCTTACGTTTTGGGGCTCGATCTATCTCGGGCTAGTAACCGTCATCCCGTGGCTGCTCGTTAAATTTATGGGCGTGCCGTTTTATTTCGGCGGCACCAGCGTGCTGATCGTCGTCTCCGTCGCTCTTGATACGATGAGACGCATCGAAGCGCAGATCTATATGAACAAATATCAGACCCTAAGCGCGGTCGGGCTATAAATGGCGATTTTGCTTAAAACAAAAAAAGATTTAGAGGGGCTGCGCGCAGCGAACAAGATCGTTGCGCAGGCCCTTGATTACGCAGCTTCTTTCATAAAGCCGGGTCTTAGCCTGCTCGAAGTCGATAAAAAGATCGACGATTTCATCACATCCAAAGGCGCATATCCCGCTTTTAAGGGGCTATACGGCTTTCCAAACGCCGCCTGCCTCTCGTTAAATGAAGTCATCATCCACGGCATCCCCGACGAGACGATCTTGCAAGAGGGCGATATCTTAGGCGTCGATTTGGGCTCGAAACTAAACGGATATTTCGGCGACAGTGCACGCACTCTGCCCGTCGGCAAAATTTCAAAAGCCGACGAAGATCTCATCGCATGCAGTAAGGACACGCTAGAGTTTGCCATCAAAACGATCAGGGTAGGGATGCACTTCAAAGAGCTAAGCTTCGAGATCGAGAAATTTATCCGTGCGCGCGGCTTCGTGCCGCTATATGGCTTCTGCGGCCACGGCATCGGCAAGCACCCGCACGAAGAGCCTGAGATCCCAAACTATCTAGAAGGTAACAATCCAAAATCAGGCCCCAAAATCAAAAACGGCATGGTCTTTTGTATCGAGCCGATGATCTGCCAAAAGGACGGCACGCCGGTCATCGCCGAGGATAAGTGGAGCACGAGAAGCAAGGACGGACTTCGTACTAGCCACTACGAGCATTGCATGGCGGTTTTCGACGGTAAGGTAGAAGTCCTAAGCGTCGCGTAGAATTTCCGCGCAAAAGCTGGCTCAGCCTAGTTAAAATTTTTTCACTTTGTCGGTGCAAAATTCCGCCTGCGATTAGATTTCGACAATTTTGCATCGCTCGCGTCTTGGAATTTTACCTCAGCCGCTTCATGCATAAATTTTTATCCAAAAGCCTTTTGAAACCTATCGCACTAGAAATTTTAAAAGCCAAGATTTTAGCTCATGCTTTCTGTTTTTAAAGCCTCGTTTTGTAGCTTCGCTCTTAGATCCGCTTTCAATTAAAATTTAGCCTCAAAATTCCGCCATCCAATCTCAAACTCTACGTATCTTTAAAATTTGGCTGTAAAATTTAAAGCGTAAAAAGGATGCAAGTAAGCGAGCTCAAAGCTTTAAGCGGCTAATATTGCGCCTTGATTTTAAAGCGAAAATATGTCGCGCTATGCAGAGTGCGCGTCGTCGCGTCTCTTCGTACAAGGCAGGAAATATAAAATGAGAGAAAAATTTTATGTAGCGCTAGCAAATATAGGCGGGCTTATGGCGCGGACGAAAGCGGGTAGGCTTATAGCGCGCTTGCTTATGAAAATCGACCGCGGCTTTTTTACCGCGCTTCGCGAGCGTCCCGTATGGAGGGTGTTTTGGCTTAGCACGGCGCTATGCTTGCTTGCGTGCTGGGCTAAGATACATTATCAGATTAACGGACCCATCTTTGCCTACATCGCCGAGAGTTTCCCGGTGGTATTCATCATAAATTTGCTCATCTTTCACCTCTGCTATCTGCTTAGCGGGCGATTTTTTAAGCTCGTTTCGTTCGTGTTACTAGCGCTAATTGCGCTAATTGCGAGTGTGGCTTTATTTTTGATCGTAAATTTCGATTCAAGCTTCAACGTCGTGGCGATCGACGCGCTTGTGCATACCGATGCAGCAGAGACGCGCGAGTTTGTTTCGCAGTTTCTTAACCCTGCGACGATTTTGTATCTAGCGGTGCTGCTTGGCTGCATCTTTGCAGCGCTAAGAGCAGAGCGAAGAAAGGAGGAGCAAACGCATAGCGGTCTAAGATTGCTGCTAGCAGCGCTTTATCTTATCTATGGCACGATCTTTTGCGCGGATATTGCCGTCAAAGCTTCCCAGGGCAAGCAGGGCTATATAACCAAGCTATCGCAATACGTCCCGCTGGAGTTTGCCTTTACGATAAAAGACTATCTAAGCGATAAAAATTTCATCACCGATATGCGCGAAGTGCAGCTCGGATATGATGAGGCTAAGCGCGCGAACGAAAGCGTTTTAAAAGGCGGCGCAAATTCAGATCCGCAAAGCTCTGCTTTGGGCTCCGCGTCTGAAAATTCCGCGCCCGCACCAAGTGCTCAGGCGCAAAATTCCAGCTTAAATTTAAATTCTACGTTTGCTTCGGGCGCTGAGCCGCAAAGCTGGGGCGAGACTTTAAATTCTGCGCCGCAAAGCCCCAGCGTGATTTCAAATTCTAAAAACCCTGAGGCCGCTACAAACCCCGCCTTGCAAAAGTCTCGCGTCAAAAATATCATCCTAATAATCGGTGAGAGCTTGCAGCGCGGGCATATGTCGCTCTACGGCTACGGCGTTAAAAATACACCGCTTTTGGAGGGTCTCGAGGCGAGCGGCAATCTGATAAAATTTGGCGATACAATCTCGCCTTACGGCACGACTAATCAGGTGCTGATGCGGCTTTTAAATTTCAGCGATTACGAAAGCGAGCGCAAAAGGGCGTGGTTTCGCAACCTTAGCATCATTGATATGTTTAAGCTAAGTGGCTACCGCACCTTTTGGATCAGCAATCAAGAGGCTTTCGGCGCGCATGCGTTAAGCGCTAAAAGCGCTGCCGATCGCGCGGACGCGGAATCCTTCCTCTCAAAGAGTAATCTTTATGAAACCGTCCGCATCAAGCCTGATGGAGTGCTGCTTCCACTCATAAATCAGGCGAAAACGGGGCAAGGTGAGCGAAATTTCTACGTGATCCATCTCATTGGCAGCCATATGGATTACAGCCTGCGCTATCCCGAGGGATTTGGCAAGTTTAGCGCGGCGGATGTAAAGGCAAAACTTACTTCCAAGCAGAAAGAGGTCATAGCGTATTACGATAACAGTGTGCTTTACAACGATTTTGTCATAAATGAAATTTTTAAAATTTTTTCGGGTGATGACAGTCTCATCGTCTATCTTAGCGATCACGGAGAGAATTTATACGAAAATGGACGCCTTGGGCACGGCATGGAGAGCCGCTTTACTTACGAAATCCCGCTGATTTTCATAGGCTCTCGCGAGTTTTTGAGCGATCACGCTAAACTATGGCAGAGGCTAGCTGCGGCGAAAGATAAGCCTTTTATGAGCGATGATTTAGCGCATTTGCTAGCAGATATTATCGGTGTCGCGCCACTTGAGTTTGACGAGCGCAAAAGCCCGATACGATCGGATTTTAATACTTCACGCAAGCGAATTGCTAACGGAGTCGATTATGACGAGAAATTAAAGAATACGAAGGGCTACGAGTTCGAGTAACAGATGAGTTTTGCTTTTATGCCGTTACATGCTGCATAAAATAGGAATTAGTATGTCCTGCTTTTTGATTGGTTCATCAAATTCAGATTAAAATTTGCGCCACCCCATATGGCTACGCTGATAAAAAGACGCGCAACGCTTGTTAAATTTTAGATCAAATTTATGCACCGCGGCTAGCTCTCCTTCTTTACCTCATCCATATACGAGTAAATCGTGACTTTCTGCGTCCTAAGCGCCTTTGCGACGAGCTCCACCGCGCCCTTTACCTCAAAAATCCCTTTTTGCACGAGGAATTTTACGATACGCTTTCGATCCTCTTTCTTCATCCCCTCCACATCCAGATCGTGCGTAGCCGATGCGATCAGGTCTTGGACGATGTCAAGGATATTTTGCTGCAAATCGTTAGAGCTTTGTGTTTCTAAATTTACGCCGTTCTTTAAGCTCGCCCCGTCTAATGCCGCGCTATTGCAGCTTTCGTCGGTAAAATTTGCGCCCTGCAGCTCCTTGCTATCGAGCTTTGCATTCGGCAGTAGATTTTTTATTGCTTTGTATGCCGCGATGGCGCTTGAGGTATCGATATTTACGCATAGCGCGCCTACTACCTTGCCGTTTGCGCCGCGGATCAGCGAAGTAGAGGAGCGTATGAGCTTGCCGCTTTGCGCGGTGAAGTAGTAGTTTGCGGTGCAGTCGTTTTCAAAATTTTTGCTTAGCAACACATCCTTTACCAGATGATCGAAGCTTTGGCCGATCCTCCTGCCCGTTACGTCGCCTAGGACGAAAACGACGGAGCTTTGCGGCGTGCTCATATCGTGGATGACCACCTCGCAATCGCCGATCGTATTTTTAATAAGGTGCGCGGTCGGTATAAAGGTCTGCAAAAGTTGGTTCAATTCGGGCTCCTTAAATTTCATATAAAAAAATCTATAAATTTAGATTAAATTTTAAAATTTTGCAAATTTATAGAAATAGTTATATATTTTTAATAAATTTAGAGTAAAATTATATAAAATTTTATATGCAAAGGAGCTTAAATGAAAGAAATTTATCCAACCGGTTTCGCGCCGAAAAAGGCGCATTATGCGCCGGGCATCTTAGACGACGACGGTATGCTCTACGTCTCGGGGCAGCTAAGCGTGGATCCGCGCACGGGGGCCGTTCCGGAGGGTCTTGCTGCGCAGGCCGCGCAGGCTCTAAGCAACGTCGCGGCAGTCCTAGCCGCCGCGGGCGTGGATAAAAACGATGTACGGATGTGCCGCGTCTATACGCCGAGTGTCGAGAACTGGGACGTGATCGACGAGCAGTACGCGCTGTTTTTCGGCGCGCACAAGCCCGCCCGCGTCGTGGTGCCGACTACGGCTCTACACTTCGGCTGCCTCGTAGAGATCGAGGCCGTCGCAAAAATCAAAGAGAAAAAATAGGAGCGAAAATGAGCGATTTCATCTGCACGGGCTGCGGCAAGCACGCGCCCATCGATACTTTGAGCTACAAATGCGACTGCGGCGGGCTGTATAAACTAAACTCCGACGCGCCTAAATTTAACCCCGCGCTCGTAGATCAAAGCGAGTTTAGCATCTTTAGATACCGAAGATTTATGGGCATCGACACGGCTAAATTTAGAGAAATTTCGATGGGCGAGGGGCTCACGGCGAGCGTAAAATTTGGCGAAAATCTCTATCTTAAGCTCGATTACGCGATGCCTACGCTTTCGTTTAAAGACCGCGGCGCGGCGGTTTTGGTGCTGCACGCCAAAAATATCGGCGTGAAAAAGGTGCTACAAGACTCCAGCGGCAACGCGGGCAACGCCGTGGCGGCGTACTGCGCTCGCGCGGGCATCGAGTGCGAAATTTACGTCCCGAAGGGCACGTCGCCTAAAAAGATCGATATGATCAAAAGCCACGGCGCGCACGTCACGGTCTTTGACGGTAGCCGCGACGAGACGGCGGACGCGTGCCGCAAAAAGGCCGCGCAGGAGCAGATCTATTACGCCAACCACGTTTATAATCCGATCTTTTACGAGGGCACGAAGAGTTACATTTATGAGATCTACGAGCAGCTGGGCAGGATGCCGCGCAATATCTTCATCCCCGTGGGCAACGGCACGCTGCTGCTGGGTGCTCAAGCGGCGTTAGGCGAGCTATATGAGGGCGGTCTTATCGAGGCGCTGCCGAAAATTTTCATCGTTCAGGGCGAGCGTTGCGCTCCGCTTTTTGACGCTAAAGGTGCGGCGCGTGCGATAGAGCCGCAGCCGACGCTAGCGGAGGGCATCGCGATCGCAAGACCGATGCGCGCGGGCGAAATTCTTGGCTCTAGCTACGCTGGCGAGCGCGAGGTGATCTTGGCGAGCGAGAGCGATATACTGCCTGCCAGAGCGGCGCTTGCGCGCGGCGGATTTTACGTCGAGCACACAACCGCGGCTACCTATGCGGCGTATCTGCGCTACAAAGAAAGTCGCGATCTGCAAGGAGATAGCATCATTCCGCTTTGCGGTGCAGGGTTAAAGAGTGATCATTAAATTTAAGCGCTCGGCAAACTTGCGCGGCTAGCTAGCGGCGAGGAATTTAAAATTTTCGCCGCTTTAAATTTAGCGGATTTACGAGCCCATATTTTTGTGGAATGTTTAAAATTTATGACGCGTAGGCTTTTAAATTTAAATTTGCACCTAAGCGCGGAAATGAGCCTTAGCCCTTGGTATGATGCGATGATACGGCGCATTTTGTGGACGACTTTGCCGTTAGCTGGATTTGTAAATTTTATCTACGATAGCTAGGTGAGTGCCGTTTAAATTTGAAATTACGGTCAAAATTTTATAAAAATGATCTTACGGGGTGTGGCACTATCTACTCGTATCATTTATAAAATTTAGCCATTTTTATCGCTCTTGGAAAGCGAACTTATACGCAGAGATCAAATTTACGCGGCTATTTAGAGTTTTCTTTAGCGATACGCGTAAATTTAAGCACGAATTCGCTTTTTGCCGCAGTATAGGCGTCGCGGTCGAACTCGAAGCGCTTGCAAAGCTTTAATTTAAGCGCCTCGTACCGCCTGGCGATATCCGCATTCACCCGCAAAAAATCTCTAAAAAATATCTCGTCCGCATCACCGAAATTTCGCAGATGCACGTGAAAAACGCGCTCGGCAAATCCCGCTTCGGTATAGCCCTTATTTAGGCTGCAGCGGCTCCCCTTTTCGCTCATTAGCAGATAGCCCGCCTCTATCAAGCGCTGTTTGGCGACGGCAATATCCGAGCATTCGATCAAAATATCTACGATCGGCTTCGCCCAGATCCCGCTTACCGCGGTGCTGCCGATATGGTGGATCTTGATCTCGCCATGATCTTGCAGCAGGCCGCGTAAAATTTCGCGCTCCTGCCTAAAGTATTCGCCCCAGCGCGGATCGTGCGGTACGAGACGTATCGGAAAGAGCCGCCACAGCTCCTGCAGACTCATCGAAAGGAGTTTATTGCTCATCTTAACTCCCGAGTATTGGGTGAAATTTGAATGAATGGCGGGTAGATAGGGATTCGAACCCCAGAAGGCTGACGCCTTACGCGCTTTCGAGGCGCGCTCCTTCGACCGCTCGGACATCTACCCGAATGAAAATGTAATTTAAGCCAAAAATGGCTTAATAACAGATTTAAAAATGAAATTCCGCGCGAAATTTCGCCTGATTTTGCGAGCGGGGGTTGAAATTTAACGGCGCAAATTTAGATTTCGTTTTAAATCCACGGCTTAAGGCACGGCGCACTTTCGGCATAAAATTTATTTTCGCGCGCATAGTTTTGGGCTTTGGGCGCGGAATTTTACCCTTTAAATTAAAATTTTACGCAAAAGCTCATCGTCGCGGCGGTGAAAAATCACTCGCCGTTTATAAATTTCATGTGCCGCCCTACAAAACCGAGATAAAAATTTTGATCTTGTCTCCGCTGTAAAACTCAAAATCCGTTCTAAACGCTCTTTTTAGTTCGCCGGCCTCAAAAAAGCTCCAAATTTTGCTCCAAAATTTTGCTACGTTTTGCGGCTCATTTGGGAAACTAAAAACGGCATATTTGCCGCTTTTGATCTTTAAGGCTTCGTCGCTGCGGGGCGCTTTGGTGCCGATAAAGATATCGTAAAGCCCGTCGACGCCGTCTTCGTAATCGTAATAGACGCCGTAAATCTCGCTCCGCCCGTCATAGTACTCTTTCATAAATTTCGTCCACAGCGCGGGAATTTTACCACTCCCGCCTAGCTCGTCCGCGTTTTTCGTGCGAGCTTTTAACCCGTAAATTTTAAATCCGTCTAAATACGAAATTTTGATTTTTTCGCTCAAATTTCGTCCTTTCCGTTACTGCCCTAAAAGCTCTTTGGCCTGCTTAGCGATCGCTACGTCGGTGAAGCCGAAAAGCTTAAATAGCTCGCTCGCGTTGCCGCTCTCGCCGAAGCTTTGCATGCCGTGTACCGCGTCTGCAAATTTATACCATTCAAGGGCGCTTGCGGCTTCGACGGCCAAAATTTTAGTTTGCGGCTCTAGAATTTGCGCTAGATAGTCTGCGTCCTGCTCGCACAGAAGCTCGAAGCACGGCGCGCTTACGACGTTTGCGCCGATGCCTTGCTCTTGCAGGATCGCCGCCGCTTTTAGGCAGAGCGAGACCTCGCTACCGCTTGCGATGAGCGTGATCTGCGCCTCTTTACTCTGCCTTAGCAGATACGCGCCGTTTTGTACGTCGCCCAAGACCGCCTTAGGCAGCGGCTCAAGTCCCTGACGCGAGCAGACGAATGCCGCGGGCGCATTCAGAGCAAGCGCCGTGCGCCAGCATTTTACGTTTTCGTTGCCGTCTGCGGGGCGGAAGGTATAGAAGCCGGGCATCGCGCGGAAGGTGCTAAGCTGCTCTATAGGCTCGTGCGTCGGCCCGTCCTCGCCCACGCCGATGCTGTCGTGCGTGAAGACGAAATAGTGTCGCAAGCCCATCAGCGCCGCAAGTCTAGCGCCCGTCTTGAGATAGTCGCTGAAGATAAAAAACGTCGCGCTAAATGGGATGAAAAGTCCGTACCTCGCAAAGGCGTTGCCGATCGCCGCCATCGCGTGCTCGCGGATGCCGAAGTGTAAATTTTTGCCGCAAGGAAAGTCGCCGCCGCCCTTTAGCTCGGTCTTATTCGACGCCGCCAAATCGGCGCTTCCGCCCAAAAAGCCGGGCACCGCGTTTGCGATGGCGTTTAAAATTTTGCCGTTGCTATCGCGCGTGGCGACCTTAAGCCCGCTAAAATCAGGGAATTCTATCTTGCTAAAGTCGGGATTTAAAAGCTCGTTTAAAAGCGCTCTTTTTTCATCGCTTAGCTTCGCAAGCTTTTCCTTCCAAAGCCGCTCCTCCAAATCGCCTTTCTCAACCGCGGCGCGCGTTTCAAAAAGCACGTCCTCGCTTACGACGAAGCTTTGGGCGGGATCAAAGCCCAGGCTTTGCTTAGCGCGTGCAAGCAGCTCCTCTCCAAGCGGCGCGCCGTGCGTCTTGGCTGTGCCCTCAAGCTCTAGCGCCCCCTTGCCGATCGTGGTATTTGCGATGATGAGGTAGGGTTTGGTTTTGTTTTTGACCTCGTCAAGGACGAATTCTATCTGATCGAAATTATGCCCGTCGATGCGCGCGACCTCAAAGCCCTGCGCTTCAAATCGCACCTTCACGTCCTCAAACCACGCGATATCGGTGCTACCGTCGATCGTAATGCCATTAGAATCATAAATTATCGTTAGATTATCGAGGTTGTGTCTGCCCGCAAGCGCGCACGCTTCGTAGCTGATGCCCTCCTGTAGATCGCCGTCGCCGCAGAAGCAATAGACGCGGTGATCGATGATCTCGTTTCCTTCCTCGTTTAGTAGATGCACGGCGTATTTTGCGGCCATCGCAAATCCGACTGCGTTTGCGACGCCCTGTCCGAGTGGTCCGGTAGCGATCTCGACGCCGGGAGTGGTGATCTCCGGGTGACCCGGGGTTTTGGAGTGCAGGCGTCTGAAACTTTTCAAATCGTCCATGCTCAAATCGTATCCGCTAAGATAGAGGTAGCTATACACGAGTGCGCTTGCGTGCCCACCCGAAAATACGACGCGGTCGCGGTTTAGCCACGCGGGATTTTTGGGGTTGTGGCGAACCTTACTCATAAAGACGCTCATTACGTCGCTTAGCCCCATCGGCGTACCGGGATGGCCCGAGTTGGCGCTTTGGATCATATCCGCGCTTAGAAATTTGATCGTGTTTGAAATTTTACTTAGCTGCTCGCTCGACATTTTTCATCCTTTCAGGTATTTTTCTATCAAATTTAAAACCAAATCGCGTAGGCTCGCATCATAGCCGCTCATCGCGCCGCTTACCTCATCTATTAGGCGCTGCTTGTAGCTCCTCGCACCCGCAAGACCTAGTAAATTTACGAAGGAATTTTTCGCGCCGTCCGCTCCTACGGGCTTACCTGCACTTACCTCGTCGCTCGTGGCGTCGATGATATCATCCTCGATCTGAAATATGAGACCTAGCTTTAGTCCGATTTTATAAAGCTCATGCGCGAGCTTGTCCTTTAGCCCGCCGATTATGGCGCCTAGCTCAAACGCCGCTGCAATCAGCGCGCCCGTTTTGTGCAGATGCAAAAACTCAAGCTCGCTTTGTTTTAACGGGCTGTTTTCAAAATGACAATCGATCGCCTGACCCAGCACCATGCCGCTGCTGCCTGCGTTTCGTGCTAGAGTTTTAATGCATTTTATCTTAATCTCGTCGCTTAGGTTCGCGCTCGCGGCGATCAAAAACGCGTCTGTATTTAGCGCATCGCCCACCAAAATTGCCGTGACTTCGTCGTATTTTTTATGCAGGCTCGGCCGTCCGCGGCGCAGATCCGCATCATCCATCGCGGGCAGATCGTCGTGGATAAGCGAGTAGGTGTGGATCATCTCAAGCGCCATCGCGATCGCCAGCGCGCCCTCAAAGCGCCGCTCATCCACCACCGAGACGACGCCTAGTAGCAGCTGTGCGCGAAAGTGCTTACCGCCCGCCTGCAGCATGTAATTGAGCGCCTCCTCGAAATACGGATGAAAGCTCGGCGCCTTCAGTTCGTTGCGCTTCAAGTAATCTTTAAATCTTTCTAAAATATCCATCGATCCTACCTTGCGGTTTTGATTTGCTCTGCTTAGGCGCGCCCTTGACGAATGCAAATTCGCGCCCTTCGAATACCTTTTCGTCGCGCAACTTAGACTTTGCTGTCGCGAGCCGTTTGTACGTCGCGTAGAAGTAATCATACCGCTTAAAATTTTAAATTTTAATTTCCCTAGCTTTACGCAGTGCGCGAGGCGAAGGATGCTCCGCTTTTTTGAGCCGCATCTTGTGCTCATTTACTCGCGGATGTCGCACAACGGCTCGCCTTGCTTTGTATTTAAGCTGCGCTAGCTAAATTTTACTTTGCGCCGCAGCTTAGCAGCTCGCCGAAATTTTAGAATTTGCCCTCGTGCCACCCGTTAAATTTGACCGATTTGCTAAGGTTGAAATTTAATAACCTAGCGTCAAATCAAGCGAGCCGTGCTTTATGCAAACCGTATCGCCACAAAATCTAAATTTAACGCCGCCTTATAAAATCGGGCTTCATTTAGTTCGCTATAGAAGCCGCTCGCTCCGTAAAATCCAAACCGCTCGCCAGGCGGGAAGTAGTCGCCCTCTCTAAAAAGCCTATTTTCACCATTTTTGAACTACGCTTAGCCCTTATTGCCAAGCAGATCACCCAATCCGCCGAGCCCTCCTAGCATGGACGCTGCGGCGCCTTTCTTTTCATTTTCGACGAGTTTTATCGCGTCGCCTATCGCCGAAATTAGCAGGATCTGCAAGCTCTCTTTGTCATTAAAAAGGCTATCGTCGATGCTCAGATCGAGCACCTCGCCCGCGCCGTTTAGCCTGATGGCGACCATGCCCGCGCCCGATTTTACGGTAAATTCCTTGCGCGCATTCTCCTCCTCGATCTGCTTAGCCTTGGCCTGCATCTGATCGAGCATCTGCCCCATTTTTGAAAAATCCATTCCCTCAAACATCTTTACTCCGTTATTTGGTTTTTTTCGTTTACTTGCACGATTTTAGGCTTGAAGCTTCTCGCTTTTTTGGCGCTCATCTGTGCGTAAGCCACGATGATGACGATGTCGCCGACGCATACTTTGCGCGCGGCCGCGCCGTTTAGGCAGATCTCGCCTTTTTTATCGCCGCGGATCACGTAGGTAGCGAAGCGCTCGCCGTTATTGACGTTTAGGATCTCGACTTTTTGGTACTCGCAAAGCCCCGCAGCCTCGATGAGCTCGGGTCCGATCGTAATAGAGCCTACGTAGTTTAGGTTGGCGTCCGTCACGCGCGCACGGTGGATTTTGCTTGATAAAATTTCGATTTTCATCGGCCGTCCTTTAAATTTAGTCTAAATTTGACTCGCCTTGCGCCGCGACTAGCTCGCTCACGACCTGTTTGTCGCTGAAAGGATGCTTCACGCCCTTGATCTCTTGGTAGGTCTCGTCGCCCTTACCCAAAATAGCGATCATCTCGCCGTTTTTGGCAAGATCTAGCGCACGCGCGATAGCCTCTTTGCGATCCGCGATCTTTAAAATTTTATCTTTTCGGCGCATCCCCGCGCAAATTTGCTTGATGATCTCATCCGGATCCTCGCTACGCGGATTATCGCTCGTGACGATGCAGATTTTAGCAAAGTGCTCGGCGATGGCGCCCATTTTCGGACGCTTGCCATGGTCGCGATCGCCTCCCGCGCCGAAAACCGCGATGATCTCGCCGCTTGCACGCAGCGCGTTTAGCACCTTTTCGATACCGTCTGGGGTATGGGCGAAATCGACGATCACAAGCGGGTTTTTATTTACGATCTGCACGCGACCCTCGACGCCGCCGAAGTTTGCCAGGGCTTTTGCGATCTTTTCATTCGGCAGCTTGGTTAGAATTTTAACCGCCGCAAACGCCGCGGTAAGGTTATAGAGATTAAACTCGCCGATGAGATCGCTTTGAAGCTGCGTATTATCGCCGTTTGGGGTGCGCACGAGTGCGTCGATACCGCCCTTTAGTCCGTATCCGCTTACGCCGAAGCTTGCGGCATTTTTGATGCCGTAGGTAAGGGCGTTTGCGGGATTAAATTTAATGTACCCGTCATCGGCGTTTATGAGTTTTGGCGCGTCGTCTGCGAAAAACGAGCTCTTGACCGCCGCGTATTCTTGCATGCTGCCATGATAATCGAGATGATCTTGGCTCAAATTCGTAAAAATTTTAAGCGCAAAATTTAGCCCTTCTATGCGGTTTTGCGCGATTGCGTGCGAGCTAACCTCCATGACGAAATACTCGCAGCCCTGCTTGCTGGCTTTGCAAAGATAGCTCATCGTCTTAAAAACTGAGCTCGTCGTAAGCCCCTTCTCATCGATCCTGCGCTCATTTATAAAGGCGCCGCGCGTGCCGCTTAGACCGCAACTAAAGCCTAGATCCAGCAGCGTCGAGTAGATCGCTGCTGCGGTCGTGGTTTTGCCGTTCGTACCGGTGATGCCTACGATTTTGATGCGCGGATCGATCTTTAAAAGCTCCTTTGCTTGCGCGATAGAGATGATCTGCGCTCCTTTTTGCGCCGCTTCAGGTGCAAATTTAGCGTTCGCGCTCGTGTGCATAAAAAAGCAGCCCGCCTCGCACTCGGCGGAGTTGTCGGTGATAAAGCTATTTTCGAGTCGTATTTTCATGATTTTTGATTTTTTGCATTAGCGCTTCGAAGCGCTCATCGCCTGCATACGCGGCAGCCGAGCTCTCGACGTAATTAAGCCCCATTTCGTAGTAGCCGTTTTCTATCAAATTTTCTAAAAATTCTATCATCTCGGTTTTGTCCGAAATGGCGATTTTAGAGGAAAAAATGATCGATTCAAAGGCGTCTTTAAAGCCTCTTTGGCCTACCGCGCGCATAAAATCGGCATAAGCTATAACGGCGATCTCATCCTCGGCGCCGGGTTCGGAGGCTGCTTCGTTCGCGATCTTTTCGTTGATGGAGTTTAAAATTTTAAAAAGCTCCGCGGTTTGAGTTTTGGGGCTGAGGTTGTAAAAATCAAAGAGCATAAGCGCCTCTTCGCGGTCTGCCAGCGCGGTCTGGCAAAGCTCAAGCAAAAATAGAATTTCCTCCTTGCCGCTTTTTTCGTATGCGAGCGAAAAATACAGCTTTGCAAGTTCGAATTCTCCGCGCGAAAAGGCCTTTAGCCCCAGTTTTTTATAGTTCAAACTCTTCGCCTTCGGGGATGTTTACGACGCTAAGCTCGGGGTGAATATCCATGCGAAGCTGGCGCTCGACGCCGTATTTTAGGGTCTGCGCACTTGCAGCGCAGCCGTGGCAATGCCCGGTAAGGCGGACATAGACGACGCCGTTTTTTATGCCTAAAAGCTTCATGTCGCCGCCGTCGTTTTGAAGCATTGGACGGATTAGCTCCAAGCTGCCTTGTACCGGAGTTAAAAGCTCTTCATCGCTAAATGGTATCATTAAAATTCCTTGTTTTGATTTTGGCGAATTATATCCAAAAGCGATAAAAAAAGGCTTATCGGGGATGAAATTTAATCCAAAATTTTGCGCGAGGACGCGGATTTCGCGTAATGGCTCGCAAAGAATTTTATACGGCGCGAACGGCGAGCCGCGATTTTAAAATTTTATCGATTCGGCAAGGATGAAACTCGCAAATCATCGGGCTTGCGTATATTTAAATTTAGACTATTTGCGTTATAAATTTGGGATAAAATTTTAGTTCGGTTGAGGGCTAAATTTGAAAAGGAATTTTGTTTGAGCGGTAGGTAAAATTTAAAGCAAAATGCCTAAATTTAATTAGGATAAATGCCGATACGATTAAATTTTTAGAAAAACAATCCTGCTTTTAATCACAAATTTCGCGACTACAAAAGCCTGGACGACGAATATTATTTTAAAGCTCGTAGATGAAATTTGCGCTATGTTTTATATCGATCGCGGCTGTGAAATTTTAGCGCGGGCGTGTGCAATCACGGCAAAATTTCTATCGGTGTGCCGATTTTTACATGCTCAAAAAGCTCGTCCATATCGTCATTGACGAGCGCTATGCAGCCCTCCGTCCAGTCGCCGAACGCCGCGATACTCTGCCCTAGGTAGCTAAATTTATTCGGTAGCCCGTGGATTTTGATATCGCCGCCTGCGCTCTTACCGAGGGATTTTGCGTGCGCTACGTCGGCTTTGTTCGGATAGGAGATGCCTAAATTTAGATGATACGCCGAGTTTGGATTTTTGCCGTTTATGGTGTAGTTGCCCTCCGGGGTTTTGCCGTCGCCTTGAACCTCTTTATGTCCTTCGGGCTCGCGTCCGAGGGCGATTTTGTAGCTTTTCGCGATGCCTTTTGAGGTCAAAATTTCAAGAATTCGTTTGGATTTATAGACGCGAATTTTAGCGATTTGCTCGCCGTCCAATGCCTGCTTTAGCGGAATCTCGGAGTTAATCGTTTCGATATTTTTATAGCTAAGATAATTGTCCAATGCCCACGCTAGGGCCGCAGCGATGATAACAAGCGGAAGTAAAATTTTAAATTTCATAGAAGAAATTTCGGGAGTGATCCCGAAATTTTATTTGTTGATTAGCTCGATATAAGCCATCTCTGCGGCGTCGCCCTTGCGTAGGCGAGTTCTGAGGATGCGAGTGTAGCCGCCGTTTACGCCTGCGTATTTTGGAGCGATCTCGGTGACTAGCTTATTTGTCGCAGCCTTATCCTGAAGCGCCGCGAAAACAAATCTATGCGCCTCGCTGTCGCCTTTTCGCGCGCGAGTGATCAGCTTCTCGGCATAGCTTCTTAGCTCTTTTGCCTTAGGAAGCGTAGTTTCGATCTTGCCGCTAGTAACTAAAGCGATGGTTAAATTTTTAAGCAGGGCGGCACGGTGAGACGAGGTACGCCCTAGCTTCCTATATCCGTGATTATGTCTCATTTATTGTCCTTCATTCTTTTGTCTTTGAGCCTTCAGCTCATCGAGCTTGCGTTTTAGCTGCTCTTTTTTATCGCCGAGCTCTTGGTTGCCGATAGGATAACCGATCTCCTCCATTACGGCCTTGATCTCCTCGAGCGATTTTTTGCCTAAATTTTTAAGGTCTTTAAGCTCGCTCTCCTCCATAATCGCTAGCTCGCCGATAAATCTAATATCCGCGCGATCCAGGCAGTTGAAGCTTCGTGCGCTTAGGCTTAGATTGCTAACGCTCTCGAAAAGCTTTGCAAACTCGGAATTTGCGGGGATCGCTCTACCGAAAGTATCCGCAGCACTGATATTTACGATGCCTTTGAAAACCGCCAGCTGCTGATACATCGCCTCAAGCGCGTTTTTAAACGCATCTATCGCGCTGATCTGACCGTCGGTAGTGATCGTAAAGATCACCTTTTCGTAGTCGGGATTATCCTCTACGAATACGTTTTCGATATCGTAAACGGCCTTGGTTACTGGGGTAAAAAACGCATCCAGCGCGATAAAATCAGCATCTAAATTTTCTCTGATCTCTTCGCTTGGGACGTAGCCGATACCCTTTTCGATGATGAGCGTAAATTTAAGATCGGCATCCTCGTTTATCGTAGCTAGATAAGCGCTTGGATTTACGATCTCTACGGCGTCGTTATTTAGGTCGCTGCCGTAAATTTCTTTAGGTCCTTTGAAGCTGTATTCTACGACCTCGCGCAGGGAATCGCCCTTGATTTTAAACCTTAAGCCTTTTAAATTTATGATAAAAGCCGCCATATCCTCGAGCATACCGCGCATGCTGTCGAATTCGTGGCTTACGCCTTCGATTTTAACCGCAGTCGGCGCGAAACCGACCGTGCTCGTATAAAGTAGCCTTCGTAAAGGATGAGCTAGAGTGACGGCATATCCCGTTTCAAAGGGATATGCTATGATTTTAGCAACATTTTCGCTGACATTCTCAACCTTTATTTCAGTTGGCATATGAGCTGATGTTGTGATTTTTCTCATATTAGCACCTACTATTTCGAGTAAAGCTCTACGATAAATCTTTCCTCTACAGGAATAACAACTTCTTCTCTCTCCGGAACTCTAGAAAAAATTCCGTATCTTTTCTCTTTTTCTACATCGACCCACGCTACGATGCCGGTCTGTGCAGTAAGATCCAGCGCTCTTGAAATTTGCGGGTTATTTTTACTTTTTTCGATCACTTCGATCTTTTGTCCTGCGCGGACGCTGTATGAAGGGATATCGACGCGCTTGCCGTCTACTAAAATGTGTCCGTGCGTAACTAGCTGGCGTGCAAAGCGTCTAGTCGTAGCAAAGCCCATGCGGTAAACGACATTATCTAGCCTCTGCTCTAAAAGCTGAACCAAGATCGCTCCGGTGTTACCCTCTCTGCGAGCTGCTTCGGCAAATAGTCTGCGGAACTGCTTCTCGCTTACGCCGTACATAAATTTAGCCTTTTGTTTCTCGCGAAGCTGTGAGCCGTATTCGCTTAGTTTGGCGCGTCTTTGTCCGTGCTGACCCGGAGCGTAAGGGCGTTTTAAAAGTGCGCTCTTGCCCGCAAGCCTTCTCTCGCCTTTCATAAATAGATCGACGCCGAGCCTTCTTTCTAATTTTTCAACCGGTCCTGTATATCTAGCCATAAATTTCTCCTTTTATAATTACACGCGACGTCGTTTAGGCGGTCTGCAACCGTTGTGCGCAAGAGGAGTGATATCTTTGAAATACGTAACTTTAATCCCTTCTACGCTACCTACGCTTTTAACGGCGGTCTCGCGTCCACTTCCCGGACCCTGAACCTTGACGCCTACCTCTTTGATGCCGTGCTCTTTGGCTTTGTTTAGCGCGTCCTCGACGGCTTGTTGCGCCGCATAAGGGGTGGATTTTTTGCTGCCTTTAAAATTTAAAGCGCCCGCACTGCTCCACGCGATCGCGTTGCCCATCTCGTCCGTTACGGTAATCATAGTGTTGTTAAACGTAGCGGAGATGTAAACTATGCCTTTGGCGATATTTTTTCTGACGGTTTTTTTCTTAACTACTTTTTTTTGTGCCATATCTCAATCCTTATTTAGCTGCCGCGCCGACGGTTTTGCGTTTGCCTTTTCTGGTTCTGGCGTTCGTTTTTGTTTTTTGACCGCGAACAGGAAGGCCCTTTCTGTGTCTTAAGCCGCGATAGCCGCCCAAGTCCATAAGCGCTTTTATATCCATAGCCACTTGTTTGCGAAGATCACCTTCGACCATATAGTGTTCTTGGATCTCTTTTCTGATAGCGGCGGCTTCATCTTCGCTCAGATCGGCGACTCTTTTATCGTAAGAAATTCCTGCCGCATCGAGAATTTTTCTCGACGTAAATAAACCTATACCGTAGATATAAGTTAGTCCGTATTCAATCCTTTTTTTCTTTGGTAGATCTACACCTGCGATACGAGCCATAACTTATCCTTGTCTTTGTTTATGTTTTGGATTTTCACAAATAACGTGAACAACACCTTTGCGCTTGACAATTTTACATTTGTCGCACATTTTCTTAACGGATGGACGAACTTTCATTCCACTCTCCTAAAATTTTCTCCACTTTAAATGCAAACTGCACCTAGGTTTAATGAAATTTCAAAAGCGAAAGTATCAAACCAACTGTTTTCAAAATAGTGGGGATTTTGAAAACACTTCTTCCTACAGTTTAGTCGCAAAATCGCGAGTATATCTAAATTTAACTTTATCCTTACTTATAGCGGTAGGTGATCCTGCCTTTATCGAGGCTGTAAGGGGTCAGCTCAACTTTTACGCGATCGCCCGGCATTATCTTGATGTAGTGCATCCGCATCTTGCCCGCGATATGGCATAAAATCACGTGTTTGTTGTCCAGCTCGACCTTAAAAGTCGCGTTCGGCAGCGCTTCTATGACGTTGCCGTCGATCTCTATGACGTCGTCTTTTGCCACAAATTCTCCTTTCTTTTAAATTTAAAAAGGGCGATTATATAGAATTTAAAATTTTAAACAGCTTAAAAGAAATTTAAAATAAGCAAAATTTCAGATTTATTTCGCTACGCGCAGTATTTTGCAAAAGCAAGGCGGCGCTCCTTTTAAAATTTTAGTATAATGGCTCAAAAATTTTAAAGGAAAAACATGAAATGGCAAGACGGCAGACGAAGCTCAAACGTGGAGGATGACCGCTCAAGCAGCATGCATACGAGCTCGGGCTCGCTTGGGATGCTGATCCCGCTCATCAGGTTTTTGCTCGGCTCAAAGATCGGGCGCATAGTGCTTGTAATCGGCGTCGTAGCGTATTTTATGGGCTACAACCCTTTGGCGCTTTTAGACGGAGGCGCCAGTACGCAGAGAGAGCCGACGGACAGCCCGCAGGAGCAAGAAAAGCTCGCCTTCGTCTCGGCGGTGCTGGCTCAAACCGAGGACGTTTGGGGCGAGATATTTAAAAGTGCGGGCGCGCGTTACGAGGAACCAGGGCTTCGGCTTTTCCGCGATCAAATCGCAAGCGGCTGCGGCTTTGCGAGCGCGCAGACGGGACCTTTTTATTGCCCGAGGGACCATAAAATTTATCTCGATCTTAGCTTTTTTGACGAGCTTGCGAACAAATACAAAGCGGGCGGCGACTTCGCGCAGGCCTACGTCATCGCGCACGAAGTAGGGCATCACGTTCAAAATTTAGTCGGCACGCTGGAGCAGATCAATGCTCTAAAAAGGCGCGCTCGCAGCGAAGCCGAGCAAAACGCGCTTCAGGTCAAAGTCGAGCTACAGGCGGACTGCTACGCGGGGGTCTGGGCGCACTATCTCGCAAAAACAGGGCGCGTGCTGGAGGCGGGCGACATCGACGAGGCGCTAAATGCCGCCAGCGCGATCGGCGACGATACGCTGCAACGCAAATTTAGCGGTCGCGTCGTGCCCGATTCCTTCACGCACGGCACCTCGGCACAGCGCAAAGAGTGGTTTAAAAAGGGCTTAGCAGGCGGAATCCTAAAGGCTTGCTCGTTTGAGCCGTAAAGCGCGATATGCAAATTTAACGTGGGGCGAGACGAGACACTATATGACACACACTTGTGTGTAGTACAATATGAAATTTTATTCGCTACATATGTGAGTTCTACGATATCACGAGTTTTGACGTGTGATCGCCTACGGCGATAGCAGAGGTGACAAGGAGATGTTGGAGTTTGCCGACGAGGCGCATTATAGGGTGTTTGAGTGAAAAAAAGGAAAAGCCAAGACAAAAAAAGAGATCTTGGCTTTTAGTGGCTAAAATGTTGACAGGTAGTTGAACAGCTCAAAGAACTTGTCTTTGGTTTCTTCGTCTATTTTGATTTTGCCTTGCTCGACTTCATTTTTAAATTTGCTTGACATATCGCTTGATTTTGCATTCATTTCAAATTCATTCCTTAGCTCGGCACTAAAAAAATCTTCTATTTCTTTAAAATTTGGATATTTTTCTTTAAATTGTTCATTGATCGGTATTACTATAAATTTATCGTCATTTAACTGTATCATAGCTTGCCCCGCCTTGTCGCCATCTACTAAAAGTAGCGCTCTGCCGTCTTTTGCCGTTCTGGCTAGCGTTTTTAGTTCATTTGCTATTTTTTCTTGAGTAGGCGTAGCAACTGTATTTCTACTATTTTTAGTTTTATTATCCACCTTACCAAGTCCGCTTATCGGTAAAAACAGTAACTTCTCCTCGCTGTTTCGCTCTTTTTCGTACAAAAAATTCATAGCCGTTAGGTAGTTATAGTCTGTTATTCCCTCGACAAATATAAGCTTATCATTATATCCCACCAGACTAAGATATCCTGTGCCGAGACTTCTTTTTATTTCAGCTAAGGTGTCAGCTTCGTGATCTGGTATGATAGAAAAATCATTTATGATCGTGGAGCCTTTGTTATCGGATTTTACTATCTTTATCTCGTCAAGATGGCGAATATCTAAAATATGATTTGAGTGAGTAGAAACGATAAAGGTTATACCGTGTTTTTGTCCAAATTCTTTTAAAAATTGACGAATATCTTTTTGGGCTGGTATGCTTAGGTGATTTTCTACCTCATCTATTAACACTATATCGCCATTTCTTACGTTGTCTTGGTGTAAAAAATTAAAAAATAAGTTGAAAAATTTTTTGAAGCCAATACTTTGCTCACTTAGGCTTATAGGTTCACCGTTTTTGGTTATACCCAATGAAATACTTTCAGCTTCAAATATCACTTCAAATTCATAAATTTCATTATTTACGGTTTTATAATATACCTCATTAAATCTTTTATTTAAGGCATTTTTTATACGTTCGTTTATATCTTTTTCAGCTCTTTTATAAAAACTAGAGGTTCCTTTTTCTCTAGATTTTTCATAGGAGGTTTGTACCCTGGCTATTTCTACATTGGTGGCCTTAAATAGTGCTTGAAAAAAATGACTATTTGCTATGCTGCTGGGCTTTGTTTGCAAGTCTAAATTTTTAATTTCCTTTTCTTGATAAAAAAATATATTTGGCATTTTTCCATCATCTTTTTTAGTTTTATCCATAGCTATAAGGTCGGATGGAATTTTTCTTTTTCTATTGTCATAGGGGTTTATTGATTCATAATATATATCGGAAACATCCTTATCTTCGCAAGAAGTTACGATAAATCTATAGATATTATCTTTATTTGGCTTCTTGTATATTTTTGATTCATTTTCCCGATGATCTTTTAATTCTTTTGTATTATCAAAATTTTCCATTATAACACCAGTGCATTCTTTGGATATTTGCACATATTCGATACTTGCCTTCCCTGCAGTGTCAAAGAAATTTGGCTCATCACCTTTATTTATAGCTCTGCTTTGTAAAGCATATATGGCAGAAAGCACATTGCTTTTACCGACGTTATTTTCGCCTAAAAGGACTATTAGCCCACCATCTTGCGGTATTTTTAGCTCCGCAGGCGCATCTATTCCTATATTTCTATAGTTTGAGATACTGATTTTACGCATTTTTTTCTCCTTTGATATTTAGCTTAAATCCGAGCGCATTATAAAATTGCTTTAATGCTTCCAGTTTTTTATCATTATCATCGCTTAGCTCTTTTTTTCGAGACCTATTATTTGATGTTATTATTTTTTCACATTCGAGTAAATAACTTAAAATGGGATCGAAAATATCGACTTGAGTTAACTTTTCTATGAAATTTACCTTCACTTCGTTGTCCTTTTTTAGTAAATTTGTGATTTGTTGTTTTTTATCTTCGTTGCTTTGATTTTCTGGCATCGATATATTGTTTAATATAAACGATATGGCATCCATTTTATTAATGTCATTTTGGCATACATAGTCAAAAAATCTCAAAATTTTAGAGTCAAATTTATCTCTTTGTCCGATTTCGTATAGCTCTATAAATTTATAAGCCGTAGGGCGGGAAATTTTTAAAAGCTCCGCTAAATCCACCAATCGCAAATCTATCTCTTTTAATCGCTCTCTTAGCAGCTGTCTTTTTACCATTGTCGCCTCTTTAATTTTTTAGAATCATAGCTTATTTTATATAAAATGTCAATATATATTTTACATATTATGTAAAATATATATTATTAAAAGTTTAAAGAATTTAATAATATAATTAAATCAAGATAAGGTTAAAGCAGTTATACTAAGCTTAAAATTATCCAAGTAAATTCTACGTTATACAAAACAAGAAAGCGGATATTTTGCGGCGTTTTTGTTCGTGAGTGCGGCAAGGACTAGGGCGATAAACTCGTCGAAGTTTTGCGCGATGATCGAGACGTCTTCGTAGATCGGTTCCGCGCCGAATACGATCTTGCCTGCGTCCGCGCCCTGCGTGAGGATGCCTGCGAAGCAGCGTTCGCCCCTGACCGAAAACAAAAACGGCAAGCACCCGCTCCAAAACGCGCTCACGGCGGCTCTTTCCGTATCGTTAGCCGCGCACTCCAGGCTGTCTTTTTCAAAATCTTCGTAGCAAAATTCCGCCTCGTCTGCGCTCGGTGACGCATAATCCCTAGCGGATACGAACCAAACGGCGTCCGCAGCGTCATGCAAAGTCTCAAAAGAGCAAACGAAGCGGTAAAAATCTTCGCTTAAATTTTTAAATTTGCCGCCTAAAAATTCGCTTTGCGGCGGGCAAATTTCATCCCTGCGCCGCATCTGCCAGCCGTTTTGCGCGAGCGCGTCTATAAGTTCGTCAAAAATCATCTCGCCTCCCGTAATTTGGCGCCGATTATAGCATTTTACTCGGCGCAGCGACTAAATGCGGCTAAATTTATAAAATTTTGCCTGCCAGCCGCGCATAAAAAGAGAAATTTTATAAATTCGGCTAAAAATAAAATGACGTTTCCAAATCGCCGCTAAATTTAGGCTCGGCAGAGGGTGTAAGCCGCAGATGAAAAACGGGCGTATCGCTTAAAATAG
The DNA here is from genome assembly GCF_938045205.1 of uncultured Campylobacter sp. Lineage (GTDB taxonomy): Bacteria > Campylobacterota > Campylobacteria > Campylobacterales > Campylobacteraceae > Campylobacter_B. The sequence continues at coordinate 43,164 of NZ_CALIMY010000159.1, read as the reverse complement.
ACGTATCGCCGAGGGGAGTGGGCGCACCGCTAAAATTTGTGCCTCGGTATCCGCCTAAAATTTCCAAGCGGTACCGACCGCGCTTTACGCGAAAACTCAGGCTGTTTTGCTCGCTAATGCAGCTCATATCTTTAAAATAGCCGATGCCTGCGATCTTTAGCGTGCCCGAGGAGTGAAAAACCCAGCCGCGAGAGATGATTTTCGCTTCGTTTTGTGCGAATATCTCCTCGCTCGCCTCGCCCACGGTAACCGCAAAATCGTAATAATCGCTGCGGACGCCCGATATCGGCACCGCGATACCCTCTTCTGTGACCGCGCCCCCGTGCTCGGTCTGCGTAAAATAGGCAAGAACATCGCCGCTCGCAAGCCCGTGCTCATCCAGATAGCGCGCGAGTAGCGCGGGCTCGTACACCACGAAGCCGCCCAGCTCGGAGAAAATTCGCCTTTTCATTCGCACCTTTCTTTGATCGCCGTGCGCGTCGTACGCAGAAATTTTACCGCTCATTTGCCCTCTTTATCTTTGTTTTTGCAGCGCCGATGAAATTTTATCACAGTGCCCGCGGCAGGCTAAATTTTATCTCTGCGATCGCGCCGAGAATGAAATTTAAACCCCGTTTTGCGCTCAAATTTTACAGCCCGCAGTTTTTGCCGTCCATGCCTTGGCATCTGTCTACGAGCCAGCGCCCGTCCTTACGCACGAGTAGGAAGCGTCGCGCAAAGCCATGTTTGTCCTTGGCGTAGATGTAAATTTTATTTTTGCTCTCGCATTCGGCGTCCGTTAGCTCGTACCCACCGTAGGTGCCGCCCTGCATCATCGAAAACGAGATGCCCTCGGGGCGGAAGCCGCTGCGCCTAACGGGCGTACAGTAGCGCGCAAAGAGCTCATCGCATCTGCGCTGCACCTCGCCGTCGTCCAGATCATCAATTCGCGATGTGGCAAATTTCTCCCATTCGCTCATCGCTGCAAAAAACGCGAGCAGCGCATCGCGCGCCGCCGCCAGGTCATATGGATCAAGCTTCTTTTTGCTCTTTGCGACGTCTCTTTGCGCCTGCTCAAACTCCGCAATCTGCTCCTTGCTAAACTGCCCGCCGTCTAGATAAAACTGGATTTTCGTATCCGCTACGGCTAGTAGCCCCGCAAAGCTCACGCGCGAATTGATTAGGCGTAGTGATTTTAGCTTCGGGATTTGCACGATCGCTTTTAGCCCCTCGTCCGTGATGCTGACGTTTTCGATACCGATGTGCTCGAGCTTAGCGTGTGCCGCAAAGTATCTAAAGCCCTCGCCGCTTATCTTATCGCTATCTTGCAAAAACAGATACGCAAGCTTCGGCAGCGTGGCTAGATGCTGTAGTGCCGCGTCCGTAATCGACGTGGCTATAAAGCCCATATTTACGAGGCTTTTTACCTCGCAGATGCGGCGCACCATCTTGTCGCTTAGCGCGACATTTTCGTAGTGATGGCCTTTGCAGTAGCGCTCGCTAACCGCGTCCAAAGCCTCCTGCATCGTGATCTGCCTCATTAGCTATCCTTTAAATTTGATTTTAAAATTTTAGTGAAATTTTATGATTTGCGCAAGCGCTTAAATTTACGCGCGGATTTGCACGCCGTCGATGTGTTTTGAGACGCCGCGCCGACGAGCGCTAAATTTCAGCCGCCGTCCACTCGCCTAAAATTTTACCAAAATCCTCTATCGTCGCGGCGAAATCATACTTAAGCCTGCTTTGCTTTTGCGCGATCTGCTTTAGCGCCGTCAAAAAATACTCGCCCATCTTTCGCTTTTGCTCCATGGGCGCTAGCTCGCTAAACTCGCGCTCGAAATGTATCAGCGCGCCCGTTTTGCCCGTGTCTTTTCTAAACGGCGAATACTCAAATCTATTTCGCAAAAAGTAGCCGCCCGCCCGCCGCTCCTCCTCGCTCATCATCTCGCACAGTAGCTCCCAGGCGCGCTGCGAGCTTAGGCGCGGCTTATCGGGCGCGATGATGTAGTTTGTTTTGCAGCCGTCATCCGAGAAGCTAAATGCGCACGATAGCTTTATGTAGTTGATCGCGCAGCCGTAAATTTCGGGGCGCATTTTGGCATTAAGCGCCGGTTGTAGATCCGCAAAGAGGCTTTCTATCACGGCGCGCGAGTTTTCGTAGCAGTTGCTGATAGCGCGCGTGATGCGGACTGGATTTTTGGCTATCCAGTTGCGCTGGCTGTTTAATTTGACGTCTTGTATGTCCTCTTTTACTGGGCGCGAGAGCGTTTTGCCCGCCGCGTCCGGGCTTTCGTGAAAAAACGTATCGCCGTCTTGCATCGTAAGCCCCGTTTTGCGTTTCGACCACATAGCTTCTACAAAGCGCGCCTCGCCGTGCGCATTTAAAAAATAGGTCATCGCATAGCCGTTGTAAAATTTCCCGCGCAGCGCCTCCAAGCTCTCGCGCTCGCCCCAGCCTACGATCGCTAGGCATTCGCAAATTTTAACGGCCCTGTTCCACTCGCTAGCGTTTTTATAAAAGGCGTAGCGGTCAAATTCGCCCAGCAGCCGCTCGCGGATTAAAATTTGATCCTGGGCGCGCAGAAAAATTTCTAGTTCGGCGAGGTTTTCTATCTCATAAATTCGCTCTAAAATTTCGTTCATTTTCGACCCTTAATTTGCGTTCGCAGCGTAAAATCGCCTCCGAGTTTTATGGCTCGCTTCAGGCGCGCTTTGCTCTAAATAAACTCGCGGTCGCCGCAAGGCAGAATTAGCTTTTTTCGCGGCTGCGCTTTTCCTCGATGCCGCTTTGCCCTTGCCTGCGCGCTAGTTCGTCAAGTAGGGCGTCTGGATGGATATTGTGCGCCGCAAGTGCGAGCAGAAGGTGAAATAAAAGATCCGCTCCCTCGTAAATCACGTCGTATCGCGGCTCGCCCGCTCTGTGCTCGCCGAAGCTTTCGTGCGCTACGTCCGCATAAAGCTCGCTGCGCGAGAGGTCCTTGCACGCCAGCGCGAACTCGCACGCCTCCTCGGCAATCTTTTTGAGATAGGCGTTTTCGCCCTTCGCATAAAGCGAGGCGACGTAGGATAGCGCGGACTCACCGTTTAGCTTGCGATCCAAGCAGACGTGATAAATTTCGTCCAAAATGCCGTACGGGCTTTTTTCTGTAGAGTTTTTTAGCGCATAATTTTGCGAGACGGCGTATAAATTTTGCTCGCTGCACTCTGCGGCGGAATTCGTCGCGATGAAATTTGCCGCCGTAAAATTTTGTGTCGCAGAGCTTTGCCGATCGCAATAGGCAGTGGAATTTTGAGGCATAAAATTTTGCCCTGCGCGGGAATTCGCGGAATTTTTCTGCGCGAGAGAGGCTGCAGAGCCGTGCTCTGCGAAATTTATCGCGCCGCAAGCGCTCGAGCTCCCCACATTTTCGCCGCATTTTTGCAGCGAAATCTCTTTGAAAAAACAGCTTCGCGCGCCCGTGTGGCAGGCGGATCCGCCGCATTGCTCGATTTTAAGCAGCAGCGCGTCGTTGTCGCAGTCCAAAAAGGCGGATTTTACGAGCTGAACGTGCCCGCTCTCTTCCCCCTTTTTCCAGATGCGCCCCTTGCTGCGCGAAAAGTAGTGCGCGTAGCCGGTACGCAGCGTCAGGCTTAGCGCCTCTTCGTTCATATACGCGAGCATCAAAACTGCGCCGTCGCCCGCGTCCTGCACGATCGCTGGGAGCAGCCCGCCTAATTTTTGCCAATCTACCTTCATCTTTGATCCTTAATTTGCGAAGTCGAGCGCCTTAAATTTAGCCGCCGCACGCGGAATTTGAGTTGTGAATTTACGAAGCGGCACGCCTCGCAAATTTAAAGGACAAATCTAGCGGCTAAATTTTAAGCGACCGCTGGGTTTAAACCGCGACGAACGCGAGTTTTGCTCATCGCGAGTTTTTGCATTCGCCGCTAAGCTTAACTCACAAAAACGTGAGTTAGACTTATGCGCTAGGAGCGACTTGCTATCAAATTTAGTTCGCGAAATCGGGGCGCATAACCGCCTGAAATTTTAATGTTCCCGCTCGATGGCGCTTTGCTTCGCCTTATCTTTCGTATCGACCCAGATATTAGGCACCGCACCGCCCGGCGTTAGGAAAATTTTCGCGTCGCTGTTTTCGCGCAACGCCTCGTTAAATTTAGCCTGCGTCTCGATCTGCTTGAGGCTTAAAAGATTTGCGTCCAAGCTCTTTGCGACCTCTTTGTTGGCGTAGGCTTGCGCGTCGGCTTCGATCTTAGCGGCATCGGCGCGACCTTGAGCCTCGATTTTAACGGCGTCTGCGTTACCTTTGGCAAGAGCAGCCTTTTTAAGCGCCTCTTGATTTGCGCGCTCGACCTCGTATTTGGTGCGCTCGGCCTCCTGTTTGGCGATCTGCACGCGCTCGATCTGCTCCTTTACCTTTGCGGGCAGGATGATCTCTCTAAGCTGCACGGCTAGCAGATCCACTGGCGAATTCGCCAGCGCTTCGATATTTTTGCGGATGCCGTCGTCGATCGCTTTAGCGATCTCGTCGCGTTTGGTAGGCAGCTCCTCGGCGGCATAGTTGCCGATGACGCTACGCACGACGTCCTTTACGCGCGGATCGATGATCTTATCCTCCCACAAAAAGCCCCACTCGGCGATCGTGTTGGGCGCCGTGGCTTCATTGAGCCTGTATTGCACGGTGATGTCGATGCTGACGGGCAAATTTCGCGAGTCTAGCACCGAAAGCGAGTTTTTACTAATGATACCGCCCGCGGTGCCGCTTTTAGTAGCGATACCCACGCTCATATCTTCGCTGCTAGTGTAGTTGATGATACGCGTACGAGTATCTACGACGAATACGTCCTGTATGAACGGCACGAAAAAGTGAAGTCCCGCGCCAAGAGGCGTCGGATCGTATTTGCCTAAATTTGACTTGATCCCCACCTCACCCGATTGGATCGTGACGAAGGGTTTTGAGATCACGAGCAGCGCGATTATCGCGATTATCGCGTAAATCACGCCGCTAAACTTACCCATTCCTCCAAAATTAGGAATTTTAAAATTTAAATTCCCGCCTTTTTTGTCGCTATTTTTCTTATTAAAATAATCATTCAAATCCGCTGGCATGCGCGTCCTTATTTAACGTATGTGAGCCAGTGCTCAAATTTGGGGTCTTTGCCCGTGACTACCGCGAAATACACCTTTTGCAAGCGGCTCGTGACCTCGCCCATCTCGCCCTTGCCGATGATCCTGCCGTCGATGTTGCTAATCGGCGTGACCTCCGCGGCGGTGCCGGTAAAAAACGCCTCATCCGCGGCATAGAGCTGATCGCGAGCGATGCGCTCTCTGCGGACCTCGTAACCCAGGCTGCACGCGATTTCGATAACCGAGTTTTGAGTGATGCTCTCTAAGCTGGTGTCGTTCGGCGGAGTGATGATGAGCCCATCTTTTACGATAAATAGGCACTCGCCCGGTCCCTCTGCGACGAAGCCCTGAGGATCGAGCAGTATCGCCTCATCGTATCCCGCATCGACCGCTTCGAAATTTGCCATCTGCGAGTTAAAATAATTCGCGCTCGCTTTGGCTTTTGCCATCATCGAAAATTGCGCCGGCTTCATCCACGATGAAATTTTGGCTTTAATCCCTTTGCGTAACGCCTCTTCGCCCATATACGCGCCCCATTGCCACGCTGCGACGATGACGTTTACCGAGCAGTCCTTGGACGAAACGCCCATCGAGCCGTAGCCGAAGTACGCAAGCGGGCGAATATATACGGTCTGATCGAAGCGGTTTTTCGCGACGACGTCGATCTGGGCCTGACGAAGCTGCTCGAAGCTAAACGGAAGCTTGATTAGACAGAGTTTTGCCGAAATTTCAAGCCTGCGAGTGTGCTCGTCTAGGCGAAAAATCGCGTAGCCTTTGTCGGTCTTATAAGCGCGTACGCCCTCAAATACGGCGTTTCCGTAGTGCAAAGAGTGCGTCAAAACGTGGGTAGTGGCCTCCGCCCATGGGATTAGCTTGCCGTCTTTCCAGATGAGCTCGGCCTCTTGAATTTGTGCCATTTTTTGATCCTTTTGTTTAAAATTTAATCTGCGATTTTAGCTAAAATAATATTAATTTCTAAGAAATTCTATCGGTTGGGCATCCGGTGCGGCAGGCGAAATTCCGTCCGCAAAATTTAAGGCGATTTGCACCGCTAAATTTTGCTTTTTAAAATTTAGCGGCGCGGAGTAAAGAGCTGCGAATTTCAGATTTCGTGCAGATAAAATTCCGCGCCGTTTGGCTAGCGCGTGAAATTTTATGCGGGCACGGAGGAAAAGGCACGGCGAGGATAGAATCCCATCCTCCGTATCTATGCAGCGGATAAAATTTTACCCGAGTAATAGTCGCGAATAAATTTTACGCTCGTGCCGTAGAATAAAATTTCACAGATAAAATTTCAAAAGCAAATTTTATCGAGATCTTCGTAGGATCAGCAAATTTACCCTACCGCGAATAAAATTTTGCCGCAGAATTTCAAGCTTTTTCTAGACTCGCCTCTTAAAATTCTACGAACGAAAGCCCGATGCCGATCTTATTGACGCTGCGTTTGTAATCCGAGAGGCTCTCGCCGTAGCCGTTGAAGTAGCGCAGATAGCCGTAAAATCCGCTATTAAAGATCGGAAAGCTGTAGTTCAGCTCGATCGCGCCGCGGTTACTGCCGTCAAAATGTAGGTTATTTCGCCACAGAGCGCTAAGTCGCTGCTTGCCGAAGGTGTATGATGCGCGCAGATCGCCGTAGCCCATATAATCCGCTATGTCCTCGTTCGTGCGGTCCAGCCAAAAGGCATACCAGGCTCTGGGGGTGATCGAAAATCCGCCCGCACTCCACGTGCTTTGCGCGTAGAGCCTATTCCACGAGCGCGATTCTGCGCCGCCTTTGCCGTTTGACTCATGCAGAGCACCTATTTTTAGCTCATCTGCAAACGGTACCGGCGCGCTAACGTATAGCTCGGGGCGATAGTTGCTTTCGCGAAAGGGGGCGCTATCCTGCGTGATCTGCCACCAGGAATTTTGCGCGTAAGCGAATGAAATTTTCTCTCCAAGTCCCAGCGCGTCGTATGTGATCGGGCGCTCGAAGCTAAACTCAAAATGCAGCTCATCCGCCTTACGATCGGGCTTTTTGCTGAAATCGTGGGTGAAAAGCATATAGATCGGCTCGTAGTATTTAAGCCCTAAAAATCCGAAATTTCGGCTATTTTGCTCGCCTTGCGGCGCGGAATCCAACGCAGCGGAATTCTGCGAGAGCGAGGCGGAATTCGATGATTCTAAATTTGACGCAGAGCCTGACGCAGCCGAGCCTGCGTCTGTGAAATTTGACGAAGTGGGTTTCGGCGCGGAGGAATTTTGTGCGAAAGAATTTTGCGACTCAGCGGAGTTTAAAACGGCGATATCGTCGTGCGAAGCGCGGTTTTCTGCGGACGAGGTAGAATTTTCTGCGACTTTTCGGCGCGACTTTTCGCCCCTTTCCGCCAGACTTACCGCGGCGATCTTTTTGTAATAGATCATCGCGTTTTTGTAATCGCCCTTGGCCTCGTATTCGCTAGCCTTTGCGTATAGTTCGGAGAGATCTTGCGCGGCTAGACTCATGGCGCAAAGCGCGAGCGCTAAAGCTTTAAATTTCATATACGCCCTTTAAATCGTTTTGATAATTTATATTTAAAAACTGCTCTTTATTTTTGAAATTTAGCACTTTGGAATTTGCAGATCCAATGAGCGCACCGATCTTGTGCTCTTTCGCGCGGTAGAGCTCAAGCGCGCGCGGCGCGAGAGCTGCGTCAAAAAATCCGCACAGGCTATGTCTGTGCGCCTCGTCGCCCGCTACGCAAATTTGCCCCTCTTGCTCGCTAAGAGCGCGAATGGTGGAAATTTCTACAAAAGGCATGTCGGCGGGGATGATAAAAATGCGCTCGCCTCTAAAGGGCTTTAGCGCCGAATACAGCGCGCCCATCGGCGAAAATTCCTCAAATTCGTCGTAGATCATAGGAAGCGGCGGGTTAAATTTAGAGGTTTTGGCGCAGGCGAAAACCCGCTCAAACTCGCGGTTTAAGCGCGAAAAAAGAAAGTGCGTCATGCTGGGATGCCCGCGGAATGGAAACAGCGTTTTATCGCTGCCGAAACGCGAGCTTTTACCGCCGCAGAGAATGACGCAGGTTTTCATAGAAATTTCACCGGCTTTCATCGATTTTATCGCGGCGAAATTTTAAATTTGAAAGTAAAATTTACAAAAAGCACGGGCATATCAGTCTTTTTGCATATATTTGGCTTTGCCAAGGGCGTTGTTTGCGATGAATTGATAAAGGCTCGGCGCCTGAAGCTTGGCTAACTCGGGGTATTTGGCTTTAAGCGTCTTCCAGATATCATAGACTCGCATACCGCTTGCGTAAAGCTTCATAATCTCGCTAAAATGCGGATCATAAAGGCTCGGCTTTTTATACAGCGAGAGTTTGCGGTCGGTATCCAGCACTGCGTTTGCCTCGATAAAAGCTGCCAGATCGCGCTCGCTTACTTTGGCAAAATCCTTTTCGTAATGAGCTTTCATATATTTTAAAATTTCTTTATTGCTAACGCCTTGGAAATGCATTTTCTTGATCTCGAAGCGATATGCGTATAAGAAATCCTCGCTTTTTTTGGCGGTTGCGCGAAGTCTTGTTTTTTCATCTTTGAACGTCACGGAGATGAAGTGCGTAAGCCCGGGTGCAGTAACGGCGTTTTTGAACGCTTCGTCCTCCTCGCCGATCTTTTTTAAGATCGCCTTGACGGTGTAGCCCTCGGCAATAAGGTTTGAAATTTTATCTTTATAAGGTTTGTAGTCGAATCGCACGCGCCTAAAGCCCGTCTCGACACTGATTTTTTTATAGATCCTCGCATGCTCTCTAGATGTAAAATACCTCGATTTCAGCCCTTTGCGGAGTTGTTCGGCAACCGCGGTAAAATCGTCATAATCGGCTATAGACGCGATTAATTCCTTTTCGTTTACGACCCTGCCGTTAACGACCGCGATGGTAATGACCTTCATATTTTCTCCTTTGATTGGGTACAATTCTAACTTAAAACTATAAACTCAAATTTAATTATTTATTATCAAGGATTGCGGAGGATTTGCGTTTGCAAGGCAGAATTTTACGCGCTAAAATTTAGTATTTTGATTGATTTTTATATCTTTTTTGCGCTTGTTCTCACGCCGCTTTTTTATACTTTTTTGCATAAGGATGAAGCGAGCTTGCAAAGATAAATTTTACCCGCAAACTCAAGCTAAATTGCCCGTACAAATTAGCTTTTTTTAAACGAAAAAAGCTTTTTGATCTTCGTAAGCCCAAGCTTCATACCACTATATTTCATCATCTTAGCCATATTTACCCACATTTCACGCTCGTAGCACGGATGCGGGCAGTGGTGACAGCGTGGCTTTTCGGTATGCGGGCAGGCACCAAGGCGCGCGTAGGCATAGCGTAGCATCCGCTCGCAGTCGCTACAGAGATGAAAGTGCGTTTGCACAAGCCCCTTATCGTCTTTGTAGTCATGAAGCACGGCACCATCTTTTTTGAGCGCCTCCGTATGCTTACCATCGCAGTAAATTTGGATAAATTTCGTCACCGTGTTTATTTCGTAAATAAATTTTTCGCTCGTCATATTTGATCCTTTGGACGGATTTTATCTAAAAGAGACAAAAATACTCTTGAGCGCGCTCAAGTTAGAATTCATAGAATTTTAAAATTCCGCGGAATTTCGCTTTATCTCTCGACCTTGTTGCTTAATAGGGTCGCGATGAAGCGTGTTTTGTCGTTTGAGGCAAGCGCGATTTGTAAGCTCATCGTAAGCGGCACAGCCAAAAATAGCCCGCCGATACCAAGCACGAAGCCCCACAGCAGTAGCCCCGCAAGTACGCTGATCGTTGAAAGCCCGAGCCCTTGCCCTAAAAATCGCGGCTCGATGATATTTCCGATCGCTACGTTTACGACTAAATAGATTGCGATAGTCCAGATGCTAGAGCTTATATCCATCGTAGCTAGCGTCACGAAAAGCGTCGGAAAGACCGCTACGATCGAGCCAATGGTAGGGATGAAATTTAGTACGAAAGCTAAAATCCCCCACAGCGCGGCATATGGGACACTAAGAGCCCACAGCCCGAGCCCGATGAGCGCACCGGTGCAAGCTGAAGCGATAGTTTTGATTAACAGATATTTTTTTAGGCTGGAGGCGAATTTCTTCACGAAAGTGTGCGTAGCGCGGCTACTTTGCGAAAAATAACGGATTTTTTCGTCGATCACAGAGCTCTCAAAGACCATAAATGAAACCATTATAAAAATGAAAAATCCCGTCGAGACTATCGAGCCTGTTTTGCGCAGTAGTGCAGATAGCTGTGCGGCGGCTTCGCTCGGATCGATGCCTAGGCTTGCGACGTTAAGCTCTATGCCGAATCGAGAGAGCTTCGCACTCACGCCTCCTAGCACCTCTTCAAATTTTGCTTGCAGCTCGGGTAGGCGCGCTGAAAACTCCTTGATCGCATCGAAGATGACTGCGCCGAAAAACACTATAATCGCCACGAAGGCAAAGGTAATGATGAGGAAACTAAAGACGCGCCCGACGCGGATCTTTTGGACGTAGAGCACCAGCGGCGAGACGAGCACCGTGATGAAAATAGCTAGCAAAAATGGCACGACGATAGCCTGCGCGGCTTTAAGACCAGCCAGGATGATTACGACGCAGGCAACCGACATCAAGGACATTTGAAGCTTCAAGGATTCTCCTAAATTTGACATTTTCGCAGAGCTTTTACGCGAAATTTTGATAGAAGGATTTTAACTAAAATTCCATAAATTTATGACTAAAATTTTATATATCATTTCTTATCCCATAAATTCAGTTCACTTTGAATTTCTATCTTTATATAATAAGAATTTTCTGTAATACCTGCAAATTTTGCCAATATTTTTGTCTCATCGGAGGAGCTTAAATGTACTGGAAATGATTTTGCTCCATTAGAAAGCAGCCAAATAGTACGCGTTATTCCATCAGAAAATGAACAAGCGTACTTTATTTCTTTCACATATTCCTTTTTAAAAAACGGAATACATCTTGCTTTTATTGGTGCATAATACTCATCAGAATAGCAGCAAACTCTAGCCAATGGTGCAGGATTGTCAAGGTCGTGCTTAAAACCCTTTTCTGCCCAACTATATTTGTAATCGCCTCGCTAACCATCTTCCGTTTTATTGCTTATTTCTTTATCTGCATCAATTTTACTATTACGTCATAATTCTAAGAATTTTATGCTATCAACAAACGCAATATCTCCAGTGTTATTTGTAAATGGGTGGCACATATATACAGATTTTTGGTTTTTAATTTTTAATTCAAAAACAACACGTTTTTCTTCAACTATAATATTTATACCGGGAAAACGTTCAAGCTTCATATTGCACTCCAATCCCTATATTTATTGACATGGCTTATCATACAAAATACTCGCGCGCGGCATCCTTGCTCTCAAAGGGGCTCGTGCTCAGCTCGCTACCCTCTATGAGCAGGGCGTAGCGGCGCGCGGCGTCCGTTTTGGCGTATGTTAGCGCCAGTCTCGCCGCAAGCTCTCTATCCGTCTCGCTCGCGCCCCTACTTAGCAGGCTTAGCGCGCCCACGACGTTGTCTTTAAATTTTATCTCGCTAAATTTCGGATTTTGCACTGCGGCAAGCTTTTTGTTGTCGCTCTCGTCGCGTCCGATTATGAGCTTGGCGCCGCCCGGCAAGCGCAGATGGCGTCCAAATTTTAAAATTTCAGCGTCCTCAGGCGTTTCGATCTTTTCAAATTTTACCGCATCCTTGATCCGCTCGCTAAAGCTCTGCACGGTCAGTAGACAGCCTCCCGCTGGCGTTTCGTAATCCTCAAAGCCGAACTCCGCCGCCAGCTGCATCTGCTTAGTGCGCCCGCGCCCGCTGATGTCAAGTAGCGCGTCGCGATCGATCCAGCCCTTGATCTCGGGCGTCGTGGGCGGCAGCAGTTTCGCGCACAGCGGGCGTAGGATCAGCCCCTCCTCATCGCCGCTAAGCCCACCGACCTGAGCTAGAGCCTGCGCGCGCTGGCTCATCGGGCGCTGTCCGAGCACCTCGCCCGTGATGATGAAGCTCGCCCCTTCGCTTTGCAGCATCGCAAGCGCAGTCTTAAACATATATCCGTGGCAGTCGATGCAGGGGTTGAAGTGCTTGCCGTAGCCGTATTTGGGCTCGAAAAGCACCTGCTGCAGATATTCGCTTCTGATATCGACGCTTTTAAAATCCGCCCCCGCGGCTGCGGCTCTGCGGCGCATGATCTCGCTCTTATCATCCTTGCCACTAAATCCGATATCCATATTCAGCGCGAGTACCTCGATGCCTTGCAAGACGATGAGTTTGACTGCGAGCATGGAGTCAAGCCCGCCGCTAAAGAGCGCCAATGCCTTCATTTCGTTCCTTTACTTGAGTTGATTGATCTTTTTTTGATACTCTAAGATTCGCTCGATCTTGTCGGGCGCGTCGGAGTTTTTGAGCTTTTGCATCAGATCTTGCAGGGCGTTGCGGCGTAAAATTTTGCACGCGTCGTTAAAAAGCGCTGCGCCGCCGATCGGCAAAATTTCATCGTCCAGCGCAAGCGCGCGCAGATTTTCGCGGGCTTCAGTTTCGGCGTTTTGAGCATTTTGGAAGCTTTGAGCGCTTTGAATATTTTGAGCTGCGGCCTCCCTCTCGCCCTGCTTCGCGACGTTGTTTACTTCTTGCTTCTCGCCGCCGTTTGCGCCCTGCTGCGCGGAGGAGCCTTTTAAATTTACGGCGCCTGCGGAAGCTTGCCCGTCAAAATTTTGCTCGCTAGAGCTTTCGCCGCCTTTTAAATTCATGCCCTCGCCCCTGTTAAAATTTTCTCCCGCGCCGTCTGCAGTAAAATTTTCGGAGGCGCTACCATTCGCATTACCGCCCTCGCCCATGATGAAATTTTTAAAATTCCCACCGCTGCGAGCGAAAGCCAAAAACGCCTCGAAAATATCGCCGTGCATACGAAAATCACGCCGCTCCAAGCAGCCGAGCCCGAGCTCCGCCATCTCGCCATCAAGCAGCATCGATTTTATGATCTGAAGCTCTGCGATCTCCTTGCGGCGCAGTAGCGTCCGCCCGAGCCTCGTCGAAGCCGCAGGCGGCGCAGAGCTTTCGTAGCGCGCCGTGTTTTGCGCGCGAATAAAATTTCCGCCGTTTAAGCCCCCGCCGTCTGCGCCGTGCCCTCCGTAAGCGCCGAAATCGCGAGGGCCGAAGCTCCCACCCTCGTTAAAATTTCGCTCCTCAAAGCCCGCGCCGAAATTTTTACCGCCGCTAGAGAGATTAAACGAGCCCGGCGAGACGTTTAAAATTTGCGCTACTAGGCTCTGATAGGACTCGGCTAATACGGGACCGAGCGCTGCGGTAAATTCTTTGATCTCATTTAGCGCAGCCTCTTTTTGCACGGGGCGGGCGAGGTCGTATTTTTTAGCGATTCTTCGGATCAGAAACTCCCCGCTCTCCATGCCGCTAGCATAAATTTGCTCTAGCTCGCGCACCTTGCCCGCGACTATCATATCCGCAGGATCGGCACCGCCGCCGATTATAGCGACGCTTGAGTCGATCTTATTCAGACACAAAAGCCGCGCCGATTTTATCGCCGCATTGATGCCTGCGGCGTCGCCGTCGAAGCTAAGCACGACGTTAAGCTCCGCGCGCTTTATAAGTGGCAGATGAGCAGGCGTCAGCGCCGTGCCGAGCACCGCTACGGCGTTGTCGATGCCCGCTTGATGCAACATGATGACGTCCATGTAGCCCTCGGTGATGATGAGGGTTTTTTTAGCGATCGCGCTTTTTTTCGCAAGGTCAAACGCGTAGAAAATTTTAGATTTATCAAACAGCGCGCACTGCGGCGAATTGACGTATTTGGCTGGGTTGCCGCTTATCGTGCGGCCGCCGAAGCCCACGAGCTTGCTTGCGTGGTTGTAGATCGGAAAGGTAATGCGCTCGATGAAGCTAGCGTAGAGCCCGCGCTCGTTTTGCTTCACCGCGCCCGCATTTAGCGCGTCTTGCGGCGGAATTTCTTCGTTTTGCAAAACCCTGATCGTCTGCGCGCTAGCTCCAGCGTAGCCAAGGCCGAATTTGCGAATAGTCGCATCGCTTAGGCCGCGCTCGTGCAGGTATTTTACGGCGGCGGGGTTTTGATAGAGGCAGCTTTGGTAGTAGGCGTTTAAAATCCCGAGCACCTTCTTCTCTTCGCTGCGCTCCTGGACTTTAGCGCCGGTGTATTGCAGCGCGAAATTATACATCCCCGCAAGCTTTTCGACCGCTTCAGGGAAGCTTATCTTTTCGTAATCTTGAATAAATTTAATCGCGTTGCCGCCTGCTTTGCACGAAAAGCAGTGAAAAATTCCAAGCTTTGAACTCACGCTCATACTTGGGTGCGAATCGTCGTGAAAGGGGCAGACGCCCACGAAATTTGCGCCGCTACGCTTAAGCGGGACATATTTTTCTACGACGTCTACGATATCTACGGTAGCCAGCAGATTTTCTATGCTTTCGTTTTTAATCATAAGCGAAATTATACCCGCACTTTGCTATAATTGCCCTTTATTTTTGCGACGAGGTTTGATTTGGATAATTTTTTCTTAGACGATCGCGACCCGATTTTCGGGCTTATCATGCTGATAAGCATAATCTTGCTAGTGTCGATTCTAAGCTACATTTGGGGAGTTTTTTCTAAAAAAAACGAGAGGCAGAGCCTAGAGAATTTCATCAAAAAATTTGACACCCTAGACGCGCTTAGCACCGAGCACAGACAGCTTTTGGCAAGCCCGCAAATAGACATCCCGACGCTTGGAATTTTGGCTAGCTCTTTCGTCAAAAGCGGCGACTTCGAGCGCGCGATAGAAATTTATCTAATCGCGCTAAGTAAGGCTAGCGGCGGCGTGCAGAGGGAATTTATCCTTACCAATCTCGGTATCGTATATTTCAAAGCGGGCTTTTTAGGGCGCGCCGAAGAGGTGTTTTTACAGGCACTGAAGCTGCGCCCGAGAAACAAAGAGGCTCTTACACATCTTACGGTGATTTACGAGCGGCTCAAGCGCTTTAATGAGGCGCTTGAGGTGCTTGACGCGTTGCGCGAGCAGGACGCCGAAGTATATGCTCAAAGCCAGTTCGAGCGCGCTCAGATCATCGCAAACGACGCCAATACGCCGTTTAATAAAAAGATCGCTAAAATTTCAAAGCTAAACTTCAAAGGCGCGGGGCGATTTTGTATGGAGCTTTTTATCAAAAACAAAGAGCCTATGGAGGGCTTTGACCGCTTCCCGCCGATCGAGCAGGCAATCGATCTGATCTATGATTTCCCTGCGGCGGTAAATACGCAGGATGCGGAGTACAGCGCGCTTTTTTACGCGCTTGGAAAAAGCGATCAAAAGCCGCAGAGCGCGAGTAAAATTTTTGAGATCAACGCGCTTATGGCTATGAAAGACGCGGGCTTTGAGGACGCGGGGCTTAGCTTTAGCTACACCTGCGCGAAATGCAAAAGCTCGGTGGGGCTCTTCTCGCACCGCTGTCCGGTCTGCTACGAGCTAGGCAGCATGGAGATCAGAGCGCAAATTTCGGAGAAAACCGGTGAAATCGGTCAAACTTTTTAGCGACGGCAGCTGCCTCGGAAACCCTGGAGCGGGCGGCTGGGCTTATATCTTGCAATACGGCGACGCGATAAAAAAGGCAAGCGGCGCGGAAGCGATGACAACGAATAATCAAATGGAGCTAACGGCCGCTATAATGGGGCTTAGCGCGCTTAAGCAGCCCTGCCGCGTCGAGCTTTTCACCGATAGCGAATATGTCGTGAAAGCGATAAATTCCTGGCTCGCAAAGTGGGTCGTTACCGATTTTAAAGGCAAGAAAAACGCGGATCTATGGCGCAGATACCTTGCGGCGGCGGCACCTCACGAGATCAGGGCCTCGTGGGTCAAGGGGCATGCGGGACATCCGCAAAACGAGGAGTGCGACGCTATGGCTCGCGCGGCGGCGGAAGCGATAAAGGGCTAAAATTCTGCGGCGAAGCTCGCGGTTACGCGGATTTAGCATAGATTTACCCGCGTTTGCTTTGCACGCAGAGCCACTTCGGCGTAAATTTTATCGCCCGAAGCTAGTTTTAGTGCGTCGTTCACGTAATCGGGTTCTTGTATTTGAGGGCAGGCGCGTTTTTGGCGAAGATTAAATTTGCGGCAAGTGAGCTTCGGCGCGGCTTGCGTTAGAATTAGCGGGCACGTTTAAATTTTTATTCGTCGCAGATCGTCGCTAGCGCGCTTCATTCGCCGCGTTAGTGCAAATTTAGCGCAGATCCCGCTCGCGTTCGTTTCGCTTGCGTAGGTTTTGTTCGCACTGGATGTCGTTTGCGTGCGGACCGCCGCTGATTTCGTAAAATTTTATAAAAAAGGGCAAAGATGCAAAATTTAGAAAAACTACAAGAAAAACTGGGCTATAAATTTAAAAATTTAACTCACCTTAAGATCGCTCTTACGCACAAAAGCGCCAAAAACGGACACAACAACGAGAGGCTGGAATTTTTAGGCGATGCGGTGATGGATCTGATCGTGGGCGAGTATCTTTTCAAAAAATTTAGTAGCGACGAGGGCGATCTTAGCAAGCTGCGCGCCGCGCTCGTGAACGAAAGCAGCTTTTCTAAATTTGCAAAATTTTTGGGCATCGGCGAGAACCTGAATATGTCGCTGTCCGAGGAGCGCAACGGCGGGCGCGAGAAGCCCTCGCTGCTTTCGGACGCGTTTGAGGCGATAATGGGCGCCGTCTATCTTGAGAGCGGGCTGCAAAACACCGCCCGCATCGCGACTGCAATCTTAGAAATCCTCTATCCGCGCATCAGCTTTAACGAGCTCGTTAAAGACTACAAAACCGCGCTGCAAGAGCTCACGCAGGCAAAATTCGGCGTCACGCCCGAATATGTTCTTTTAGGCTCGAGCGGCCCCGATCACAAAAAAAGCTTCGAAATGGCGGCGCTTGTTGGCGGCAAGCGACTCTCATCCGCCGTGGGAGCGAGCAAAAAGGAGGCCGAGCAAAAATGCGCGCAAATCGCGCTCGAGCTTTTACAAAGCAGCGCCTCGCACGGTGCTAACGCGACAGATGGCGAACAAACGGTATGCAGCGATGATAAGCAAAGTGGCGCAAGCCGCACACAGGACGACAAAAAAGGCTCACGAGGCGGCGGACGAGCGCGGGGCAGCACAAAGAGCGATTGCGCCGGCACATCGGACGACACGCCAAGCGCTAAAAAAAGCAATGAGCGAAACAAAAACGCCGAACAAAACGGACGCGGCGGCGATCAAGGAGACGCGCTATGAATACCTTCGGCGAGAGATTGCGCCTTAGCACCTTCGGCGAGAGCCACGGCGCGGCGATCGGCGGCGTTTTGGACGGCTTTCCGGCTGGCGTGGCAATCGAGATTTCAAATATCCAAAGCGAGCTTGATCGCCGCAAACCGGGCGGCAAATACGCTACGCCGCGCAAAGAAGCCGACGAGATCGAAATTTTAAGCGGAATTTTTGACGGTCGCAGCACCGGCGCGCCGATCGGATTTATCATCCGCAGCGCGAATCAGCACTCGAAAGACTACGAAAATCTCAAGGATATTTTTCGCCCCGCACACGCCGATTTTACATATTTTGCCAAATACGGACTGCGCGATTACCGAGGCGGCGGACGGGCAAGCGCGCGCGAAACCGCCGTGCGCGTGGCTGCGGGAGCGTTTGCGCAGATACTGCTAAATCACTTTAAAATTTCCGTAAAAAGCGGAATCTACGGCGTGGGCGAAATTTACGCGGAAAATTTGGACTTCGACTTTGTGCAAAACAGCGAAATTTTCGCGCTCGATCCCACTGTGGAGGGCGCACAGAAGGAACTAATCCTAAGCATCAAAAATGCGGGCGATAGTATCGGCGGCTGCGTGCTAACGCGCGTTACGGGCGTGCCTGCGGGGCTCGGCGAGCCGCTGTATGGTAAGCTGGATGCGACGCTTGCGGGCGCGCTGATGGGCATAAACGGCGTAAAGGCCGTACAGATCGGCGCCGGAGCGAAAGTAAGCACGCTAAAAGGCAGCGAGAATAACGACTTTATGCACGCTAGCAAGGATGCGATCCGCACCAACGGCGGCAAGATCGACGCAAATTTTGCGAGCAACAACGCAGGCGGGATCTTAGGCGGCATAAGTAGCGGCGCGCCGATCGAGATCACGACGCATTTTAAGCCGACCCCGAGCATTTTCATGGCGCAGCACAGCGTGGATGTGCACGGTGCGGACGCGGTCTGCGAGCTGCGCGGGCGGCACGATCCGTGTATCGCCGTGCGCGGCAGCGTCGTAGCCACCGCGATGGCGCGGCTAGCGATCGCCGATGCGCTACTGCTAAACGCGAGTACGACGCTGGGGAATTTAAAGCGAATTTACGGCGAGGATTAAATTTAAACGAACAATCCTTCAAATTTTGCGGAATTTAATGAAATTTCAAGGGCCGAGCGATGAAATTCCAGCGAGCAAGCGGGCAAATTTTAAATTTACGCGGTAAGCCTATCGCGACAAGGAGAGCAAAATGAGACTTGAGCGTATCGGCGAGGACTCGGCGCTGATCGCGCGCATAGAGGCGATCAACGTCGCGGCGTTCCCCGAAATCGAGCGTATCAGCATAAAAAATTTTTTAAAAATGTCGCGCAAAGGACAGCTTGAAATCGCGGCGATTTTCGAGGATTTTAGCGCCCTAAGCGCTAGTGGCGCGGCAAATAAACATCGCGCGGCGGCGAGTGAAAATTTATGCGTGGGATCGCAGGATTGCGGCGAAGCGAGCCAAAATCGTGACGCTGCGGGTAAAAATTATGGTGCGAATAACCGCAGCGCGGCAGAATTCGCCTCTTTGAATTCCAAAAATCGCAGCGTGGTAGGTAAAAAATCTAATGCGACGTGTGAAAAATCCAGCTTGGAAAGTAAAAATCCCAGCGCAGAGGCAAGCGAAAATTCAAGCGCGGCGGCGCAAAATTTAAGGGGCGAGGAGCTGGTTGGCTTTTTCGTCTATAGGACCGAGCAAACATACAAGCGCGCGGTTTCGCACCACAAACAGCCGCCACCGCGCCTAAATGCGGATAAAATTTTAAGATCCAAAGCCCATAGCGGCGCAGAATTTGAAGGCGAAAAGGATGAAATCCCAAGTGGCAAAGTAAAATTTTCAGAAGCAAAATTTTTTAGCGTTGCAAACGGCAAAATCGCGAGCCAAGAGACGCAGCCTCTTAGCGGCGATGAAATTTTAAACGCGAGCACAGATAGTAAAATTCCGATCGACGCGGACCATTCGATTTGCGGTGCGGGCGGCAAAATTTCATCAAGCGCTAGAGGGGATGAAATTTCATCAAGTGCTGCGGAGAGCAAAATTTCGTCAGGTACCGCAGAAAGCGAAATTTCATCAAATGTCGCAGAAAGCGAAATTTCTCGCTACGATGAGAGTGAAATTCCAAGCGGTGGGGGGAGCAAGATTTTTTACGTGGCCTATCTCGGCATCGATGCGAAATTTCGCGGGCTGGGGATCGGCTCAGGGCTGCTCGCGCTCATCGCCACGCAAAATCCAAGCGCGCAGATCGTCCTTGACGTCGAGCCGCCGCACGAGGACGCGCCCAATCTCGCGCAGCGCCTGCGCCGCATAGAATTCTACGGCAGGCACGGCTTTCGGCGCTGCGGCAAGTTTTTCAACTACGCGGGGCTAAGCTTCGAGATCCTTGCCAAGCCGCCGCTAAGCGCGCCGCAACAGGGCTTTGACGTAGCGAGCTTCGTGAGATTTATCGGTGCGGGCAATAAATTTAGATTTAAAATCACCGACGCGCCGCTATACAAAAACTAATGCAAAAGCCCGAATTCAGCCTCATCTGCGACGATACGTTTTATAGAATTTTCTCCGCCTCTATCCTTGCGTTTTTTTGCATTTTTATCTCTTTGGACATCGGCGGATCGGGAGAGCTGTTTTACACGGACAGCCCGCTACGCTCGCAGCGAGCCAAACCTAGTTTGACGATCGTTTTTGTGTTTTTAGCGTTACTTTATCTGCGAAGCGGTAGCAAAGAGGCGGCGCGCGTGGAATTTGACGAGCTTAAAATATCCTTTCGCAGAGGGCTAGACAAATACGATCTTATGCTTGGATGCGTTGATCTGATAGAGCCGTCGTTCGGCTTCGTGCGGACGTTTCGCGTGCCGTTTATAAGCTACGAGCGGTTTTTGAAACTGCAAGAAATTTTAAAATTCTTGCTTCTTTTCGCATACGTCGCAGGCGTGTTTTTGACGATAAAATTCGGCTTTGCCGAGGCTGCGATCTATGCAGCGGCGGGCATTTTTGCGATTTTGATCGCCTCAAAACTCGTCGTCGCGCGGAGGCTAGACGGACGAGCGGGGCTACGACTGCGCGATTGCTTGCTACTGCGCGGGAGGGACGATACGGGCGCGGCGGTATTTTTTTTGCATCCGTCCTAGCCGCGCCGAGCGCGAAGCTTTACGCATATATTTTTTGAAAAATTTCAGCTACGACATTAAGGCGTGAAATTTTTCGGTTTTCAGCGTAAAATTTAGACCCGCGGGATGTCTGGCTACGGCTAAACGTAAACGAAGCGCAAAGGCGGATGCTGCGCGAGTATTTCGCGGCGAGATTGGGGTTAGGTTTCGAGCAAAATTTTGTCCGCGGCAGTCGCAGATGAGATCACTCGGCACCCGAAGTAATCCTCGAAGTAGTCGCAGACAAGCTCGCTCTGTGTCTGAAAAGCCCCATAACTAGTCGCAAAGATCCACATTGTCCGTCCGCTTAACGAGGATGATCGCCGCTCGTCGCAACTCGCCTCGCCGCAAGCGCCTCCGCAAATACCCCGCATCTTTAAACGCGCCGAAAGCGAGACGACGATAAAATACGGTTCGTCAAAGATCATACCGAGAAGGAATTTTATGCGAGATTACGACAAAGAGCCGATCGAAATCATAGATAGGGCGGTTTACTTTCAAAACAATATCGTTCTTTTTCTTTCACTCGGTTGCCTATATAAAATATTCAATCTAGAAGTTACTCCGTTAAACTTGAAATTTTACACGCATTTTAGTGCCGATTTAGTTATGTTTATAGTAGTGGTCTTTTTATTGTTGCCGGCTACACTACTTTGGCCTATTAAAAGAAAGGGCAGCCCCGCGTATTTTTTATTGGAAAATAATAAAATCAGCTATATAAATGCTTTCGACGATAAGCCCGGATCACTAAATCAGGCGTTGAATGATTTTTATTTTGTCAAGAAAGAGGAAATAATAAAAATTTGCAATGCCTGCGATATAGATAAGGTGAGTTTTTGCATTATATCAGAGCTATACGATAGCTACGGAAGATTTCACTATTTTTCGTCATACGAGCTGTATAAAAAATCGTCCATAGGGGTACACATAGGAAAGGCTGTATTGTTTTTATATCATACGATAAATTTCATATTATTCATCTTGCCGTTTAAAATTTATATGCTGATAAGAGCGGGCGAGCCTTTGGGTTTAATCCGCAAAAATATCGTGTTAAGGTTCAAAAATAGAAATTACTTCCTTATAAATATATATTCTAGGCGAGATCTAGATGAGATACTAGAGTATTTTAAGCAAAAAGGCGTCCAAATTATGGATAAAGTGGTCTTTATGCCGCAGGCGCAAAATAAAGGCCTATTTACCGACAAGAACGAAATTTGGAGCGATGATTTTAGCGATACGCAAATTCCAAAAGACACGTTTAAGCGAAAGCTTAGGCGATTTTTTAGCTTGGATTAAAGAGCGATTCCGCCCGTTTCAGCGTAAAATTTAGACCCGCGGGGTAGAATTACAAAAATTTTTACATGGAGCAAACAATGAAAAATTTCTTTCTAGCCGCAATAGTTTGCGCGCTTTTTAGCGGTTGCGCATATGAAGCACAGTTTAATCAAAACGCCGATGTAGCGCCGTTTGACGACACTATAAGCGCGACTAACGCCATGCAAAGCGCGCTCATTTACATTCCTGGCGAGCTAATGGGGACGAAAAGCTACGCCGCAAGCTCGAAGCTAGGCAGAGACGATGAGCTTAAAATCGACGTCGGCGAGTTCGTCGCAGGCGAGGCAAAGCGCTTCTTCGGCACCTACCTAAGGCGCGTGAGCGTCACCGACGACGAAAAAGCGCTGCAAGGCAAAGGGCTCGTCATCGCGCCTGAGCTTAGCTCATTCGGCTTTGGCTTTTACAGCTCCGACGGCATCGACGTTTCGGCAAAGCCCTACGTGCGCTACAATCTACGCTTAAAAATGTTTAAAAACGGAAAGCCGATCTACAACCAAAATATCGCCGTAAATGAGCGCAACTTCGGCGAGGAGGAGTTTTTCGGCGGCGGCCAGGGCTCGTACGCGCAGATCGGCGGGATTTTCCAAAAGGCAATGGCGAACGACTACGCCGTACATGCTAGAGAAATTTTGGACGTAATCAACGATAATTAATCGCGCTTGCGCCTTTGTGCGTGGTAAGCGGCATCTGGTCGATTATTTTTGCCTGCCGTCTTGTGGTAAAATTTGTCGCGGCGATCTTACGGCACGCGCTTGCAGATCGTCGCACCTAAGCTTTATCGAGCGATATAATTAGCATGGCTTTAAGGCGCCCATAGACGCGCTTTCTTGCAGGATTTACTCAACTGCAGCATTAATAAATCCTTTTGATACCGAGTTCGTCGGTTACTCTAAGCATCGAATTTATTTCGCAAGCTGAGTTAAATTCCGTAAAATGCACTATGAAATTTAACTCAGCAGTTCGTATTTAAGTGCGGCGAGCCGACAAATTCCTCACCTTGACATACCGCCTAATTCCGTATTTTAGGGCCAAATCCTGCAAATAAATTTTTCGCGTTCGCTGCTACGCTTGCATAAAATTCCATATTTGCAGTACCAAAAATTCGATCTAAATTTAAAGCACCGATTAATATTAATTTTTATATCATTACTAAATTTTTTAAGGAGAGAATTATGAAAAAGTTTTTATTACTTCCGTTTGCTTTCGCGGCGCTTTTTGCGGCACCAAGCTGTGATAATGTTCAGCTCAAAGCGGCCGTGGAAGGTATCAATAAGAGTGCGCCGATGCGAGTCGATGAGATTACCACTTTAACGGGCGCCGAGTGCAAGGATGGTAGCTTCATCTATAACTACGAGCTAAATGACGGCATGGGGATGAAATTTGACAGTGTCGGAAATGATCAAAAAACCGTGATACAAAATGTCATAGATAGCCAAAATAAGCAAATTTTTTGCAATCAGATGAAGGTAATGCATCCGCTAATAAACAGCGCGATATGGAGCTATAAGATAAAAAGTGGCGAAGAATTTATAAGGGTAGAATTTAAGCCTAGCGACTGCAAGTAGGGCTTGCGCGAGATTTAAAATTTAGCGCGGCGTGAGTCTTTGCCTGCTTGCTCGCGCCGAATTCGTTTAAAATTTATCCGCTTCGCTTTTGATTTCGCCTGTGCAAAAGCAACATGCTAAAATCTCTGCTTAGCTTTTACAGCGCCGCCGCGTATAGCATGGCGCGGATCAGCGTGCATTTTGCCGTCACAAAGCGCTAAACGCGCCGAGTCTTTTTTAAGCCGCGATCTAATTTTGCGTCAGATTCTGCCAGTGGCGTTTTTCATTAAAATTTGACTATTTCACGCGGGATTATATCTGTGCGGCAGCGCAAACACCACGTAAAGCTTTAATGCGAAATTCTATAAGTTGCGTGGAATTTTATTTGAAACAGCATCATAGATTTTGAGTTAAAATTTTAGGATTTATTGCGATGCTGCACCTGCTGCGATGAAATCTTGCTAAATTTTATCCGCGACCTACTCGCATAAAATTCTGCGTAAACCATGAGCTTGCTTGCGAGCTTACAAGAGGCACCAGCTGCCAACGCGCCGCCGCACAAAACGCGGCTAATCAAATGCCTCGCTTAGGTTTTAAAATTCACCGCGCACAACTGCTTTTATCCAGCGCGATTTTTATCGGCGGCAAGCCCTCTATTTCGTAATTTAACACCATCGTTTTGCCGAGCTCCCGCAGGCGCTGCGAAAATTCCGTGCTACAAAAGCTGACCTTCGCCTTGGCAAACAGCATCTCTTTTAAAATTTCCGCATCGCCCGCATCCAGCGCGCTGAGGTCTAAATTTGGCGAGCTATTTAGCGCGTAATCGTATATGAAGCTACCCTCTTCGCATGCGGCGCCTTTTAAAATCGTAGCATCGTCGATCCTACGCGGTGCGCCCTCGTTTATCCGCGCTAGCGCATCTCGCACCTGCTTGCTTTCGCAGAAGTTTCGCTCCAGTTCGCCACGTTTTTTCTCCGCATAAAATTCCATCGCCACATTTGCCAAAATTCCGATTCCAAAAAGCACTAGTAAAATTTTAATCGGCTTATTTAGCCGCGCGCTTAAGCTTCGCGCGTCCATCATCGCGCCCTTTCGCAACACAGCAGCGTGTGTCCGACGCCGAGCCCGTCGTGAATTTGCGAAATTTTAAGCCCGGCACGCTGAGCAAATTTAATCATATCGTCCGAGTGATAAATTTTGCTATTGCCGTTTGCCATCGCGGCGAAATACACGCTGATCTGCGTCATGCTATACGCGGCTGTTTCGTAGCGCTGTCTGTCCCAAAACGGCTCCAAAATATAAAGCCGCGCCTGCTCGCTCATCGACTCCGCCGCGCGCGCGAGGATGCTTACGATCTGCTCCTCTGCAAAGCAGTCCAAAAACTGACTAAGCCAGATCGCGTCAAAGCCGCGCGGAAAGCGCGTAGCGGGATCTAACAGATCGGCCGCAAGCCCGTCTATGCGCTCTGCATCCTTCGCGCCTGCGACGGCGTCTTTCATCATCGAAATTTGCCCCGCAAGATCCATTATCGTGACGCGCACATTTTCGTCGTAGCCTACGCACCGCTTAGCAAAGCGCCCCGTGTTGCCGCCCACGTCTAAAATTTTATCCGTCTTGCGCGAGAAAATGATCTTTAACGCGGGCTCAAACGCCAAATCCGAATAAAAATGATCAAACGCGAGCCAGCTTTTGCGCACATGCGGCGGTAGATGCGAAAGTGCCTCGTAGATCGTAGCCCACTGCCCAAAAACCTTTAGCCCCTCTGGTTTGCCCGATTTTAGCGTCTCTTCGAGCCTAAAGAGCCCCTCGTAGCACACGTCGTGGATAAAGTCCATATCCACACCGACGAGCTCGTCGGTGAGTAGAAAATACCCCGCCTTGCTGAGCCTAAATTTCTCGCCGCACAGCAGCACCGTGCCGATGCTAAGTGAACTTTCCAAAAGCAGCTTTACGGCGTATTCGCTAAGCGAGAGTTTCTGCGCGATCTCACTTATGCTTAGCCCGTCCCGCGCCTCATTAAGCGCGCTTAAAATTCCAAATTTTTTCATCAGCCTGCTTACCTGAAAAACTACAGGCGCAAAGGCGATCTCATTCGCCGTCCGCTGCGCCTCGCCCGCGCTTTGACGCTCGGCGCCGTAGCGGTCTAAAAGCTGTTTGGGAAGTTTCATTTTTGATCCTGCTTATGTAAATTTCGCAAAATTTTAGCAAAAAATTTTAACTTTTCTTGCGCCCGCTAAGAATTTGCGCATATCTTATAATTTCGCGATGAAATTTTAAAATTCCGTCTTAAAATTTAAGTCGTTTTGCAGCTGTATGTTTATTGAGATAGATTTTATTTTGAGATCCTAAAAAATTTTAAATCTCGCCGCACAAAATTTATGGGCGAGAAAAAGGCTAAAGCGCGATAAATTTCTAAAAAATGCGTGTGTTGCTTCACACACCAGCTTTAGACTTTTACGCGCTGTAAATTTAATACTCTAAAGCCACTTTTGACTTATTCAATCCACTTTACTACGTCATCCATGCCGCGGCGGATCTTTTGCGGCTGCGGGTTTACGCGGTAGCCGAAAGGTACGAGTAGCGCCACGCGGCGATCGTTCCAATCAATGCCTAAAATTTTATTTAGCGCTGCGCGATCAAAGCCCTCCATCGGACAGCTGTCGATGCCGCGGCTTGCGGCCTCGTTCATCATCGCAAGTGCTGCGAACATGCACTGCGCGTGCGACCAATTAAATAGCTCCTCATCGTCGTTGTGAAAATAACCGCTTAAAAAATCTTGATAAAATTTATGCCTGTCGCCGATATATTTAGGCGCTTCATCTTTTTTACGCGTAATCATTCGCTCGATATAATCACTTCCTAGCTTTATGTCCTTGATCTTTGCTAAAATCACGACCAGATGTGAGCAAGAGGTGATCTGCGGCTGATTCCACGATTTTTCGCGGATCTGCTCGCGCAGCGCCTTGTTTTGCACAACCAAAAAGTCCCATTGCTCTAGCCCCGTAGAACTAGGTGCTAAGATTCCTGCCTGCAAAATGGCGTCAAAATCGACCTTACCGATTTTTTTGTTCTCGTCAAAAATTTTGCACGCGTGGCGAAATTTCATAATCTCTAAATGTGTCATAGTCTCTCCTTAATTAGAATTTTTGTAAATCAAATACCCGCCATCTTTGCGTCTGATGCTGAGGTTACCCTCATGTGAGCGCACGCCGATACGGTAGTAGCCGTCCTCTTTGGTGACGTTGATGTCGCTAAAGCCGCCGATATTTACAGCAAAGCTCGCGCCGCTAAGCGGGATCTCTTGGCGCCAAAACTCCGCTTCAAGCGCGCCCGAAACATTTGCGTCGGAGCTTTTGAAATCATCTGCAGTGATGATCTGGATATTATTTTGGTGGATCACGAATCTCAACTCATCGTCAAATTTAAGCGTCTCTAACGGCAGCTCCAAACGCGGCGCGAAGCTAGGCGTGATGCCACTTTGCGAGGCCTGCTTTTGTAAATTTGGATCAGTCGAAGTAACCGAGACGTCCAGTGCCCTATGTAGCGTGGGTTTGGCGCTCGCACTTAGCACGAAGTCATCGTGCCAATCAATCGAGCGATTGATATCAACGATCTTTTCGTGCAGAGCCCCGTCGTCGTCCCTATATCGCACGATCAGGCTTTCGATCGTAAGGGCGTCGGAGGGAAGCGCAAAGGTTTGCTGCGTAAAATTTTTAGGCGCGGGCGTATTTTGCGACGCGGCGGCGGAGCTTTGCGCCGGATTGGAATTTTGCGAAGCAGATTGCGCGTTTTGTTGCATAGTGGAGTTTTGCACCGTAGAATTTTGCACTGTAG
This sequence comes from uncultured Campylobacter sp., assembly GCF_938045205.1. GTDB lineage: Bacteria > Campylobacterota > Campylobacteria > Campylobacterales > Campylobacteraceae > Campylobacter_B. The sequence continues at coordinate 15,911 of NZ_CALIMY010000159.1, read as the reverse complement.
AATTCTGTGCCGCCTTAAAATTTTGCGCTATCGTAGAATTTGGCTCGCTTACTTCTGGCACGATCGGTAACTCATCAGGAGGCGGAAGCATCGCAACTGAAGGCTGCGCAGAAGAGTTCAGTTCGGTTTTCATGGCTTGCGAAGGAGCACCGATGCCCGCTTTGAGCGCAGGAGCTTTTTTTTCGGTCTGCGAGAGCCGTGCGCTCACGGCTTTTTTGGCGACGCTTACTTTAATACTGGAATTAGCTTCTGCAGCGCTTTTTTGCATTGCTGCGGTAGGGCTTTTAGATGTTTCAGGTTTCATTACAGCTTGCTTTTTAGCGCTTGGGCTTTGTGCACCTGTCTTTGGCTCTTTAATCGCCAAATCGGTAGAATTTTGTTCTTTTGCTGCGGTGATGCTAGGTTTCGTAGCGTTGGAATTTGCGCTATTTAAATTCTCTGCGTTTAAAAAAGTGCAAAGACCTAAAATTAGCAAAGAAATTTTTCTCATTTTTTAAGGTCCGGATCGAGCGAGCGACGCTCTAAATAAAGCTTTTGAAGCTCAGCGTTTTCCTCTTTTAGCCGCTCGACGTCGGTGAATAAAAACGCCTTTTCTTTTTGCAACTGGCGCAGCACTTCAAACGATCGCTTGCCAAATAGCACATCACCCACGAAGATGCCTGCAAAAACAACGCAGACGATCAGCGCAAGAGCTGCAAAAATCTGCTTAAGCGGTGAAAACGGATTGATAAAATTCAGCCGTTCTTTTAAATTTTTACGCTTTTTTAAAGCTTTTTTAGCGGCGGGGGCTGCATTTTGCGGCGCAAAAGAAAATCCTTGCGTGGCAGAATTTATGTCTTGCGCCACAAAGCCCGTGCCTTGAGAGCTGTAGTCTACGCTCTGAGCCACAAAATCCGCGTCGTTTGGGAAGTGGTTTTCTTTCGCGTATAATTCTGCATTCTTTAAATTACCACTCCCAATAAATTCTGCGCCGTAAAAGCCCGCATCTGCTTGCACGCTGCCTTCGTAGTTTCCGCTTGCAGCAAAGCTTTTGCCACTTAAATTAGAGCTGCTGCTTGTGGTATCAGAGGCAGAGCCTGTTTCGTCTACGCCGCGTGAGGTTCCGTTGCGATTTTTGCGGAAGCCAGCCCCTACCTCGCTAAAGCCTCCGCCAAAATTTTCATCGCTATAAAATTCTTCATCGTCAAAAAAATCGTCCTCGTCAAAGTCTGCGTCTAAATATCTGCCTTGCGTGTTTGCGTAATCCGCTCCGTCCGCATAGGTGCGCTGCGCGCCGCCTTTTAAGCCCCGCTTGGACTTTTTTTTAAAAAACATTTTAAATTTTATTTCCCAAAAACTCGTACGTCTCGCGCTCGATCTCAAGCAGGCGGTTGTATTTTGCGTTGCGTTCGCTTCTTGAGGTCGCGCCCGTTTTGATTTGGCCCGTATTCATCGCGACGGCGAAGTCCGCGATAAAGCTATCCTCGCTCTCGCCGCTTCTGTGGCTCATCACGCAGCGGTAGCCTTTGCGCTGCGCTAGGCGGATCGTCTGCATAGTTTGGCTGACGGTGCCGATTTGATTTGGTTTGATTAGGATCGCGTTGCCTACACCTTTGGCGATGCCTTCGCGCAAAATTTTCTCGTTCGTTACAAATAGATCGTCGCCCACGAGCTGCACTTTAGAGCCAAGCCTGCTAGTTAGCTTCGCCCAGCCCGTCCAGTCGTCCTCGCTTAAGCCGTCTTCGATCGAAAATATCGGATACCTCTCGCAAAGCTGCGCGTATCGCTCTATCAGCTCTTCGCTGCTAAATTCCTTGCCTTCAAGCTTATATTTGCCGTTTTCGTACAGCTCGCTAGCTGCGACGTCGAGAGCTAGTTTGATCTGCTTGCCTGCTTTGTAGCCTGCTTTTTCGATAGCTTGCATGATGAGCTTGATCGGCTCTTCGTTATCGTTTAAATTTGGCGCAAATCCGCCCTCGTCGCCAACTGCCGTGCTATGGCCGGCCGCGTTTAGAAGGCCTTTTAGCGTGTGGTAAATCTCGCTCGCCGCTCGCAACGCGTCGCTAAATTTATCAAAGCCAAACGGCATAATCATAAATTCTTGAAAATCCACGCTGTTGTTCGCGTGCGCGCCGCCGTTAATTATATTAAACATCGGCACCGGCAGTACGCTAGCGTTCGCGCCGCCTAGGTAGCGATACAAAGGCACGTCAAGGCTTTTGGCAGCCGCGCGCGCTACCGCCATAGATACGCCAAGCACGGCGTTCGCGCCCAAATTTGAGTAGTTATCGGTGCCGTCAAGCTCGCGCATTTCATCATCAAGCGCCTTTTGATCGAAAGCATCCAGCCCGATCACGGCTTCGGCGATCTGCGAATTTACGTTTTCCACCGCTTTTAGCACGCCCTTGCCGCAGTATCTATCGCCCCCGTCGCGAAGCTCCAGCGCCTCGCGTTTGCCCGTGCTTGCGCCGCTTGGCACTACCGCGCTTGCTACGGTGCCGTCGCTTAGAGCCACGGTCGCCTTCACGGTCGGGTTGCCGCGGCTATCCAACACCTCTATCGCATAAACATCTTCGATATAAATCATCATTCATCTCCGCTTTGTAAATTTTCTTCATCGTCCGCGTCCGCGCTGAAATTTACGCTACCCATCTGCTCGCGGATCTTTGCCGTGATCTCTTCGGCGACAGCAGGGTTATTCTCTAGATAAATTTTAGCGTTTTCGCGCCCTTGACCTAGCTTAGTGTCGCCGTAGCTGAACCACGCGCCGCTTTTATCTACGATGTCTAGCTTGACGCCGTAATCGATCAACTCGCCCACTTTGCTGATACCCTTGCCGAACATTATGTCAAATTCCGCGATCTTAAACGGCGGCGCCACCTTATTTTTCACGACCTTGACTTTGGCGCGGTTGCCGATGCTCTCTTCGTTTTGTTTCAAAGTAGCGATCTTGCGTATGTCTATGCGCACCGAAGCGTAAAATTTAAGCGCATTGCCGCCGGTCGTCGTCTCGGGCGTGCCGTAACCCATCGCGCCAATCTTCATACGGATTTGGTTGATAAAGATCACCGTTGTATTCATCTTGTGCACGACGCCGGCGAGCTTGCGCAGCGCTTGGCTCATAAGTCGCGCCTGAAGCCCCACGTGCTGATCGCCCATATCGCCCTCGATCTCGTTTTTCGGCGTGAGTGCAGCGACGCTATCTACGACGATAAGATCGATCGCGCCACTCTTTGCTAAGGTTTCTACGATGTCGAGCGCCTGTTCGCCGAAGTCGGGCTGGCTGACGTAGAGATTGTCGGTATCGACGCCTAAATTTGAAGCGTATTTGACGTCCAGCGCGTGCTCGGCGTCCACGAATGCGCAAATTCCGCCCGCCTTTTGGCACTCAGCGATGATGTGAAGCGTGAGCGTCGTCTTTCCCGAGCTCTCCGGCCCGTAAACCTCGATGATACGCCCTTTCGGCACGCCGCCGATGCCAAGCGCGATGTCAAGCCCCACCGAGCCCGTAGAGATGGCGTCTATCGGCTCGACCTGCTTATCGCCTAGTCGCACGAGCGTACCCTTGCCGAAAGCCTTGTCGATCGATTTTAGCGCCGCATCCAGCGTCTTCTTCTTTCCCTCGTCCATGTTTTTCCTTAAAAATAAATTCGCTTGATTTTACCAAATTTGAAATGAATTTTTGATTATTCGCTCAAATTCGGCGCAGCATTGGAATTTGAAATTTTTAAGGAGCGCAAAAGCTCTGTGCGGCATGCGGAGAGTATTAAATTTACACTTCTAAGCACGCTCGGTTTTCACGTTTTTCTTTAGAAATTCCGCATTTTTATGAGGGCTGCAGCAAAATTTCACTATAATTTCGCAACATTTTGGAATTAAGCTGCACGCCGCGCGCGAAATTTAAAGCGGAGCAAAAAGGATAAAATTTGAAGATTTTTAAGCATATAAACGTCGCTCACTCGCCCGACGCGGATGATATTTTTATGTATAAGGCAATTGATTTCGGTTGGGTTAGTTCAAAAAATCTAAAATTTAGCGCCACGGCGCTTGATATCCAGAGCCTAAACGACGAGGCGCTCAAGGGCACTTACGAGGCCACGGCGATTAGCTTTGCGTTATATCCGCTCATCTGCGAGGAGTACGCGCTTTTGCGCACGGCGGTGAGCTTCGGCGAGGGCTACGGCCCAAAACTAGTCAAGAAAAAAGGCGCGGTTTTAAAGCGAAATTTCAAAGTCGCGCTCAGCGGCAAACACACGACCAATGCCCTGCTTTTTCGCATGGCATACCCGCAGGCGCGCGTGATCTATAAAAATTTCCTAGACATCGAGGGCGCGGTCTTAAGCGGCGAGGTGGATGCAGGCGTGCTGATACACGAGAGCATTTTGGACTTTTCGAACGAGCTTTGTGTGGAGCGCGAGATCTGGGACATCTGGAGCGAGCTAGCGGGCGAAAATCTACCGCTGCCGCTGGGCGGTATGGCGGTTCGCCGCAGCCTGCCGATAACGGACGCCATCGAGTGCGAGCGCGTGCTAACGGAGGGCGTGCGCATCGCCACCGCGCATAAGCCCCTTTTGTCGCATATGCTCATGGAGCGAAATCTCATCCGCGTGGACGACGCAAAGCTCGAAAAATATCTGAGTCTTTATGCCAACGAGGCCTCGATCGAGCTCTCGGGGGTACAGATAAGAGCGGTGGATAGGCTGTTTGAGCTTGGTTACGAGCGCGGATTTTACCCTGCGCCGATTAGCGCGCAGGAGAATTTTATCCCGCGCGAATATAATGAGATCCGTTTTGCGGACTGCGGCGGGCAAAATCCGATGTAGGGTCGAGCGAGATTAAAATTTTAGATTAAATTTTTGGCTCTTGTTTCGGGTGAATTTTGCTCGAAACACTGCCCCTTCGTTTCGGCTAAATTTCTAGGCGTTAAGGGGTTTGCGCCTCGGCTAAAATTTACTTCGGCGTAAAAGCAGACGCGCGGTGGAATTTTATATCGCTTTTGCCGTAGCGGTAATGTATCACCGCTTTTGGATTTAGCCGCGGAGTGCAATGTGGATTTAAAATTTGCGCGCAAATTTAACGCCGAGTCTACCGCGGATCGCCGCCAAGTTCGTCAATCGACCGCGTCCTGTGGCGCCATTGTCGCGGTGCGATGTTCCGCCTCAAATTTACGGCTACGCGGCGATGAAACTTTGTACGCGGAGGTACATTGCGCGGCTGTATTTTGTGCCGCAGGGTGCGAGCTGTACGTGCGACGTAGCGCGCCGCTGAAAACGTATCGAAAGCGAGCTAAATTTAATCGTAGCAGCACTAAATTTTAAGATAGCGTTCGCGTTTCGCACCGTGCGGTGCGGCGGTATCGCTAAATTTTAAAACAATACGCGGCGAGCATGAAATTTTAAATTTACGAAACTAAAAAATGAAATTTAAAAGGCAAAATTTTGAAAACAAAGCAGATAGATTTTAGCAAATACACCTCTGTGCGCATCGGCGGGAGCTTTGCGGTGCAAATTTTAAAGGACGAGGCCGATTTTGCGGAGTTTGAGAGCATATCGGGGGGCGCGATCATCGGTGGCGGCAACAATCTGCTTATCTCGCCCGCGCCGCCGCACCTTGCGATGCTAAGCGAGGAGTTCGACCGCATAAGCTTAAGCGGCGATGTCCTTAGCATCGGGGCTGCGACGAAGTCGGGCAAAATTTATAACTTCGCCAAAAAGCAGGGTCTCGGCGGCTTTGAGTTTTTGCGCAACATCCCGGGCACGCTCGGCGGGCTAATCAAAATGAACGCGGGGCTCGCCGGCGCGAGCATTAGCGATAGCCTGCTTGCCGTGCGCCTGACTCGCTGCTGGGTAGAGCGCGAGCGAATAAGCTTCGGCTACCGAAGAAGCGGGATCGAGGAGCCGATTTTGGGCGCCGAGTTTAAAATTTCACGCGGCTTTGATGCCGAACTCGCCGCGGATTTCTCCGCCAAACGCGCCAACCAGCCAAAGGGAGCAAGCTTTGGAAGCTGCTTTAAAAACCCGCCGAATGACGCCGCGGGCAGGCTGATCGAAGCGGCGGGATTAAAAGGCCACGCGATCGGCGGCGCGAAATTTAGCGAGCAGCACGCCAATTTCATCATAAATTTCGGCGGCGCGAGCTTTGAGGATGTGATTGCGCTCATAAATTTAGCGCAAAGCCGCGTTTTTGAGGAATTCGGTATCGAACTGGAAACCGAGGTCGTGGTGCTATAAAAGAAAATTCATATATTTTGCCCCCGACTAAACTTACTCGGTCGTCCATTCCGTCTTTTTGCACTGGATTTTTTTATGCTTTGAAATTTTAAAATACCGACGAAATCGTCAAATTTAAAAGCGCTCAAAAGACAAGCCGCTAAAGGCTAAATTTTAACGGCCAAACTCACGCTAAATATCCCATCCCCATCTATCCATTCACGCACCTTTTTAAACCCCGCCTTTTCCACGAGCTGATCCATCTCGGCTTGGCTACGGCGGCGCATGATCCACGCAGCGCCCTGCCTGTGGCTAGATAGAGCGCGCGCGATCATCTCGAGCTGCGGGTGCCACGGCTGGTTGGTGTAGATGAGGTAGCCGCCGCTTTTTACGCTGCTTGCAAAGCCTTGTAGCGCGGTGCGCACGACCGAGTTATCTGGGAAAAGTTCAAACAGCCCCGACACGACGCCTAGCGTATATGCGTCCTGCAGACCCTCGTAGCTAGCGGCTTCGAATGCATTTGCCTGCGTAAAGCTCGCGACGTCCTGCAGCCCGCGCTCTTTTATCATTTCGCTGCCGGCTTTTACGTTTATGTCGCTGTAGTCGCGCAGCGTTATGCGCTCAAATTTATGCCCCTGCGCGGCGTCTAGTATGTATCTGCCGTGTCCCGAGGCGATGTCTAGCAGTCGTAGCGGCTCGCCTCGCTCCTGCAGCTTTGCTACGGCTTGATCTATAGCTAGCTTGATATTTCGCTTGCGCTCTCTGATGCCGCGCCAGCCGATGGCGTTTAGGTAAAATTTATCGATAAATTTGAAAAATTTATTCGCCCCTTGCGGCTCGTTTCGGTAGACGTAGTCAAGCGTACTGCCGCTATCGTAGCCCGTATTTTCGCCGATCTTTAGCCCGCCGACCCACGGCGAAACGGCTTGCATAAATACCCGCTGGAATTTAAATCGCAAATTTTTCAGGCTAAATCTCGGTAGCGGCGTAGCCAGCCTATCGGCCTCCTCGCGGCTAAAGCCGTATTCGTCCGCATGCGTGCAGTCCACCTCGCTAAAAGGCGCTCTAAACCTCTCGCCGACAAACTCTCGCACTATCTCAAACGCCCTCTCCCGCTCGCTCTCGCCCAGCGTATCGTGGTAAAATCCCTCTAAAACCTCGCGCCTTTTTACGCGCGCGCCAAGAGCGTTGTAAAACTCGTGCTGCGGGGCGTGCTCCACGACCCAATCATCGCCCGAGACCAGCAGTAGCGTAGGCGTCGTGATCGCGGCGGCGTCCGAAACCACACGCTGCGCCGCTTCGTAAAGCCCCAGCAGTATGCGCACCGAGATCGCGCGAGTGATGAGCGCATCGGCGTCGTAGCTTGCCTGGCGCTCCTTGTCGTGCGTGAGATAGTGCGCCTTGACGTAGCTGTTTACGAAAAAATTTCCGCGGGCGCGGTAGATCGCCTTTAGCCCCGCTCTAGCAAACGGTACGTAAAGCTTCACGCTAAACGCGGGACTAGCCAGCACCGCGCAGCGAACGCGCGGAGCGTAGTCGTGCAGCCACGCCGAGACCAGCACCGCGCCCACGCTCTGGGCTATCACGGCTAGATTTTGCGTCTCAAAGCCAAATCTCTGCTCGATATGCGCTACAAACTCGTCCACGTCGGCGATGAGGCGGCCGATACTCGGCGCGTCGCCCCGCTCGCCCTCGCTCCTGCCGTGTCCGCGCTGATCCCACGCAAAATAGCTCAAACTCTCGTCCGCTAGCCCCTCCGCTACGTGCGTCGTCCTGCCCGAGTGCTCGTGCCCGCGGTGAAATATCGCTACGGCTTTGGCGTTTGGCGCGGCTTTAAATTTGAGATTTTGTTCGGCGTTTTCGCTAGGCGTCTCGCTCAAATTTGACGCAGCGCATTTGCTAGTCTCGTTTAAATTTGAGTCTGCGTTTTTGCCGCCGCTTGCTAAATTTTGCTCCTCAAATTTACCCGCACCGCCAAAATCAGGCTCCGCATTTTTATCCGCGCCGCCTGCTTGCTCGCTAGCCAAATTTGACGTTTCGTTTGTAGCCTCGGCGCTCAAATTTGACCCATCAAATTTACCGGCGTCGCTCAAATTTATTTCGTCTGCGCCCGGGTTCTCGCACGCTACGTCCGCAGCCAGGCGGTATCTGTAAAATATCCTCGCCCCGTCGCTCGTTATAAAATAGCTCTCTTTAAACTCCATTTTTCGCCTTTCTCGCTTAAATTTATCGATTTTTCTACTTATTTTATCCTAAAATGCCCCGTTATCTCGTAAACATTTAGCGCGTCCTCTTCCTGCGCGCCAAGCCCGATGTTGTGGATCACGAGCGGGGTTTTGCTAGCGGCAAATTTATCCGAAACTATACCGATGTGCGGCCTGCCGTTATCCAGCCGCCACGTCACGATATCGCCCGCTTTAAACTCGCCCTTCGCCTCGTAACCCTTGCGTTTTAGATAAGTCGCGATGTTTGGCACGCGGCGATGATCGATGTTTTTGTCGGTCTTTTTCGCGCCCCAGTTTTTAGGATAGGAGCTAAAATTTGCGCTCATATCCTCGTGGATGAGCCGCTGCAGATCGATATCCTGCCCGCGCAGAGCTCTAACCACGACGTCGGTGCAAACGCCTTTTATCATATCCACGTCGCCCATCGGATAGGCTAGCCTCTCGTACGAAGGATCGTAAAACAGCGTCCGTCCAACCTGCGCCCTAGCGTCTTGCACGAGCTTTCCGGCCGAAAACGCAAAGGCAAAATTTGCCGTCAGCGCTAAAAGTAAAATTTTGATCCAAATTTTCATCAAAACCTCATGCGTAAAAGTATCTAACTATGTGAAAAAATATCGGCGCCGCAAAGCACAGCGAGTCCATACGGTCAAGCATCCCGCCGTGCCCACTGATCATATATCCCCAGTCTTTGACGCCCAGATCGCGCTTGATCGCCGACATAACAAGCCCTCCTAAAAAGCCCATCATACAAACGGCAAGCCCGATAAAAAACGCCCCCACCGCGCCAAAAGGCGTGAGATGATGCAAGCACGCAGCCAGCGCGCTAGCGCTAAGAACCCCGCCCGCAAAGCCAACCACCGTTTTAGACGGACTGATGCTAGGAGCGATCTTGCGCTTGCCAAAAAGCTTGCCCCAGATGTACTGCAACACGTCGCTAGCCTGCACGACTATGATCAAAAACAGCATAAGCTCCATGCTACTGCCCTTCTCAAGGTCTAGCAAAAGAAGTGCGGGGATGTGCGAGATACAAAAGACGCAGATCATCAGCGCCCACTGGATCTTCGTCGAGCGCTCTAAAAAATAGGCCGCATCGCCGCAAATAGCCGCCAAAATCGGCAAAAACAAAAATCCGTAAACCGGGATAAATATCATCGCCATCGCGTACCAGTCGGCATAGATAAATATATACTGCATGGGCAAAATCACGTAAAAGCACGCCACGAGCGCGATGTGATCGCCTCTGCGGATGTAAATGAGCGACAAAAACTCGCGCAAAGCGGCAAACGAAACTAGCAAAAATAAAAATATCACGGCGTTTTTGCCCATATACGTAAACGAAAAAATCACCAAAATCATCGCCCACCAAGCGTTTATGCGCGAGGTCAAATTTGAGACGGTTTTGTTTTCGGCGCCAAATTTTGCCTTTAGGATAAAGGCAACGGCGCTAGAGACGACTAGCACCGCGATGAGTCCTAAAAATAGATTTAATATATGATTTTGCGGGTTCATTTTAGGGCCTTTGGGTTAAATTTGAAGCTAAATTTGACATCTGTTTTGAAGCGCCCGAACGAGTCAAATTTACGCGCGTTTGGTTTGCTCTGCGGGCGGCTTGCTTGATTAAATTTGTTAGCGAAAAAAGCTCGCGCCTTGGGCTCGCGCTTGGGTCAAATTTGATTTGTGGAGAGGCGAGCGTTTTGATCCGGGTTTCGCGTTTAAATTTGACGCTTTTGGCCGCCGCTTTAGAAGGCTCGCCGTCAAATTTGCCGTAAAAATCGGTCGCAAATTTACCTCGCTCGTTTGACCGCTTTATCTCGCGCTCAAATTCTTTACGACGAGTGCTGCAAATTTCATCTCCAAGCCCCAAGCCGTCGCAAAAAATATCGACCGAATTTTCTCGCGTGCTTGACGGGTTTGCGGGGCTTAAATTTACCCCCGCAGTCAAAGTCGCCGCGCTAGGCTTTTGTTCTATCATTTTGCGTATCGCTCATCGCTAGCAGCGCGTCCTGCGCCTTTTGTAAAAACTCGCCCTTGCCCTCGCCGCCGTAGGTTATCTCCTCGCCCACTATCAGCTCGCAAAGCAGCGGAATGGGTATCATAAAGCCCTTGGGCAGGACGTTACGCGCGTTTTTGATCCAAATCGGCACCAAAGGCACGGAGGGGCACTCCTGCGCCAAACGAAACACCCCGCTTTTAAACGGCTGTAGCGCGAGATCGTCATCCATCTTGCGCGTGCCTTCCGGAAAGATGATGAGAGAGTGTGTCCGCAGCGCGTCGCTCATTTGCGCTAGCGCTTCTAGCGGATCTTTGCGGCGACTTATTAGCACCATGTTAAATACGTTTTTAGCAAGAAACCTGCGCACCGGCCCGCTCTCCCAGTACTCCGCCGCCGCGACGGGGCGCACGCGCTTTCTCACGCGGTAAGGCAGCGAGACGAAAATCAGCAAAAAATCGCCGTGGCTAGCGTGGTTGGCGTAGTAAATTTTAGTACCCTCGCCGATATTTAAAAGCTCCTGCGGCGGTCTCACGCCCGTAATAAATATCGTGATGCGGCAAAGGATAAAATCAAGTGCGGCCGCTAAAAAATTTTTCATCTTGTATCCTTTTTACTCTTTTACTTTTCAAATTCACTTTTTGCGGCGCCCTCAATTTTGCGGTTGCGTGCGGCAAATAAGCTTCTCGCCCTCCTTGCCGAAAACGAGCGTTTAGACATAAATTTGAGGCGATTAAAGCCGATACGGTTTTAAGTAATGCCTGCAATTTGCCGCTTTTACTACTTGCTTTTGTTTCGCCGACTTTGATAAAACGCTCGAAATTAACCAAGCGCGTTTTGCGTGCCTAGCGTCTTTTAAAACGTCTAAATTAAGTAGACAAATTCGTCGTGATATTTTATCCTCGCCTCAAAAAATCTCGTAAATTTAAACAAGCCCAAATTTATAACGATTGTGTGCCTGCGCCGAGGCGAGCTTAAAACTTTTGCAATTATATCAAATTTAGACAAATTTACCTTGTGTAGATTTTGGAGATAGATATTAAATTTATCCTCATCCGAGGCGCCTTATTCCCCGCTTTTTAGTCCCATCCTCACGCGGTTTGCGCAAGTAAGCGCGAGTAAAAATATCGCGGCGTAAAGTACCAAGCTAAACCACTCCGGTAGTCGCCCAGATAGCGCATATACCGTACCGATAAGCCCGAATATAAACGCGCGGTCGCTCTTGCCCATAGGCCCGTCGTATCGCCTGCCGCAACCGTGCACCTGCCCTAGGACGCCCAAAAACTCACTCATAAAAGATAGAAAGATAACGAGCGCGATAATGCCCCAGTCAAACGGCGCCACGAAGGCAAACGGCAGATACAGCGCGGCGTCCGAGATGACGTCCGTGGCTTCGTTTAGGTAGCCGCCCAGCGGGCTTTTTTGATTAAACTCGCGAGCCAGCATGCCGTCGATGGCATTTAGCGCCATACGCAAAAACATCCAAACGGGCAGCAGAAAGAATAGCGTCGAAATTTCGGCGAATTTTATCAAAAGTCCGCCCAGCAGAACGGAAATGACGCAGGCTGTGATCGTGACTTGATTTGCGCTGACACCCGCGTCGTAAAGACGTCTTACTAACGGACGAAGTAAATTTTGAAATTTGGGCTTTAACTCGTAAATCGTCATGAGGACTCCGAAAATTTGATTTTCGTATTGTCGCTTAAAAATACTTGGAGGCAGATTAAATGTGTGGTTGGCTTTTGTGTGAGCTTTTTAATCGTCGATTTTTAAAAGCATTAGGATGGCGAAATGAACGATGCAAATATGAGTAAATTATCTCTTCTATCATTGCCGCGATGGGCGCTCAATTTTTTTGACGCAGGCTCGCGACGGTAAAAGTAGCGTTTACGGCACGATTATAGGCAGCGTGGTAATCTCCTTATGGAAAGCGTACGGTGCAATCATCACCATATCAGTATCCATCTTTGCTCAATTCCTCTATGTGGACCGCAAAAATTTATAAATCGTATGGGATTTCATCGCGATAGGTTTCAAACTTCGCTCTCCGCCGCAAATATAATAGACCTTGTCGCGAAAATTCTAAATCATAGCGGCGCCGAGCCGGGAAGAGTACTTTTAAATTTTAAAATTTCGCGGTAGAGTAAGACCTCCGTATTTGCGGATTTAAGGTCAAATTTAGAATTTAATCCTGCCAGATATTTTCGTTTAATTTCAGACTTTTTACGATGGAGAGAAAGAATAGAAGCTCGTGCTTGATAGACGCGGCGGGATCGAAGTTAAGTACGCTGCGATCTACGCTAGGCTCGAAACTATCGTATCCCGTGCGGATAAAAATATAGACGTTTCTATCCGAAAAGCTTAATCTGATCGATCCGCCGGCACCGCTTCTAAAGCGAAGCAAGCGCCGCATAAAGGCGGGCGTGAGGGCGTACATTGCAGACACGGCATCGGCGCTATATACGCTAAACGCGGAGCTAAACTCGCTATCGTCCATCGCGATCTTCTTAAGTCCGCTGAGTGTTGGTCTCGCGCTGAGCAGCGGCAAGATCACGGCCACCGAGTTTATGCGCTTTTTAAATTCCGCGTAGAAAAATATCCCCCTGCTGCTACGTCGTTCGTCGGTGTGGCTCACGCAAACATCCGCAAAGCTGAAAAACACTCCGTCATAGACGCCGGAAATTTTATCTTCGCAATCAAGATATTTTACTCCGTCTGGAAACAGGCCGCTAGCGCGCAGATACGCCGGTCGAAACGAGCCTGAAATTTCGTAGCGGTAGCCTAGGCTCGCGATATAGGGCGCAATATATTGGTGTTTAAAGGCGCGGACGAATTTTTTGGATTTATTATATTTGATCCGCTCCAGCGCGGCATCCGCGATATTAAACAAAGAAAGGCAGATGGTTACGAGTGCGATGACGAAGCGTAAGGTATCATTCTCGCATATTTCTACGCTTTTGGCAAGTATCCACAGCAAAATGCAAAAGATAAATACGCGCACTATATTTGCATCTTTATTCACTACTCTAAAAGAGATGCTGCTGCAGCTAAATACCACTATGATCCAGCAGAGGCCTACTGCTGCTTCTTGATCTCTAAAATTGAAAAATAGCCACAACGCCGAGGCCAGCACCGCTAGTACTATTATCGAAAACGCCGTACCTTTGTGCTGCTCCGCCTCATCCAAGATGCTAAGTCTTAGTTTTTCCAGTTCGTTTGCGGTCATCTTTCTCTTTCTAAATTTAGCTAGCAAATTTTAAAGCTTAGCCTCGAACCGCCCCTAAATTTAAAAAACTAAGCTTTAAAATTTACAAAATTCCGCGGAATTTCGATCTTTAAATTTAGCGTAAAATTTAGCTTCGGCACAAAATTTCTACGATCACCTGCGGCAATAGCTCATGCTCAATCTCGTGGATTTTGGCTTCGTAAGCTTCAAGGCTCATTCCCGCGCTTTTTTCAAACGCGCGCTGGGCGATGATCGCGCCGCCGTCAAGCTCCTCGCTGACCCAGTGCACGCTCACGCCGCCAACCTTCATGTCGCTCTCAAAGCTCTGCTCTATTGCGTGCGCGCCCTTAAAAAGCGGCAGCAGCGACGGGTGCAGGTTTATCGCGCGAACTCTGCTTGTAAAAACGGGTGTGAGAATTCGCATAAAGCCCGCAAGCACGGTAAGCTCCGCGCCACTTTTTTCGATCTCGCGCACGAGTGCGGCGTCGAACCTCTCGCGGCTAGCGAAGTCTTTATGATTTAGGATCACGCTTTTAAGCCCGAATTTTGCGGCTTTTGCTATGCCTCCCGCGTCCGCTTTGTTGCTTAGCGTTAGCACGACTTCGATTTTAGTTTCGCCAAAAGTTTTGCCGTGCAGCTTCTGCAAGATCGCCTCTAAATTTGAGCCGCTGCCGCTAAAAAGCACGGCGAGCTTTTTCACAACCATTTTACCTCCTCGATGAGATCGAGCGGATTTAGCGCGTAGGAGTTTTTGGCGAAGGCTCGCGCGGCGAGTGCGTGGGCTAGGACGCCGCAGATTGAGGCTTGCAGAGGCGAGTAGCCTTGCGCGAGCAGCCCGCCGATGAGCCCTGCGAGCACGTCGCCGCTGCCGCCTTTTGCGAGCGCGGCGTTGCCCTTATCGCAGACATAGATGACGCCAGCTTGGGCGATGAGCGTGTTCGCGCCCTTTAGCACGAGCACGCCGCTAAATTTTTCGCTCCACGCCCGCGCAAGCTCGAAGCGGCGCTCTTGCAGCTCGCTCACGCTAAGATCTGCGATACCCGCGATCTTTAAAAGCGAGCAAAATTCCTTTGGATGGGGCGTTAGGATTAAATTTGAATTGGCGTTTAGCAGGCTTAAAATTTCGCTCTCGTAGCACAGGTCGGCGTCGATGACGCAGCTTTTGTCCCGTAGAGCGGCAAGATCGATCTTCCGCTCCCCGAGACCACAACCGCAGACTACGACCCGCGCGGCATTGAATGAGCTTTTCTGCATCAAAATCGGGCTTAAGTTTAATGGCTCATCGCTAACGACGCTAACGAGCCCGCTGCCGATCGCGTGAGCCGCCAGAGCCGCCATCTGCGCCGCTCCGCTCATCTGCCCGCTTACGACGTAGGTGTGCCCGAAGTCGCCCTTGTTGGTGTTTTGCTTCCTGCGTAGCGGCAGCTTCAGATCGCTTTTTTGAAGCAGAAAATATTCGCTCTGCTCCTCAAAATTTTGGCGCGAAATTCCAAGATTTGCGACCTTGATACGCCCTACATAATCCTTCGCGCCGTCCGAAAACAGCGCGAGTTTAAGCGCGCCCATTGCGATCGTCAAATCCGCACAAAACGCACCGCCTAAAATGCGCCCGAGCTTGTCGATGCCGCTTGGGATATCGACTGCGATTTTTAGGGATTTTGCGCTATTTGCGAGAGATAAAATTTCGCAAATTTCAGCGCTTAAGGCTTTGTTTAAACCGCTACCGAAAATCCCGTCGATTATGCAGTCTGCGTTTATAATCTCATCGCGCAAGCCGCTCGGCTTGCCACATTCGTTGTCTAGATTGCCGCACTCGTCGCCGTGCTCCGCGGTTTCAAATTTGGCGCTCGTAAATTTTGCGCTTAATTTATCGCCGCCGCCTGAAATGTCCGCGCCGTTCAGGTTTTCCCGCTCGCCCCGCGGCTTGTCATCACAAGAGCCTGCATCCTTTAAAGATGAGCCGCCTGCGCTTTCATGCGCGCATATATCCTTGCTAGACGCGCTGTCTGCGTGCTTGCAAGCATTTTTTGCGCTTGCGATATCGATAAGTCTAACGCCCGCAGCTCGCGCCGCTTCCGCTTGAAATTTACCCGCCGCGCTTCTGTTTTGAAGCACGCAAAGCGCGGTGCAGCTAAAATCGCCGCTTAGCTTTCGCAGCGCCGCCATCGCGTCCGCGCCGTTATTTCCGCCGCCGCAAAGCGCCAAAATGCGCGAACCCTTTTTGAACCGCTTTCTGATCTCGCGCTCGATCCTGCCTGCGGCGTTTTCCATTAAAATTTGCT
>NZ_CALIMY010000158.1 GCF_938045205.1 uncultured Campylobacter sp. | reverse complement strand
AAAGCCTAGCATCGACACGGGCATGGGCCTTGAGCGTGTCACGGCGATTAAAGAAGGCAAGTTTAGCAACTACGACAGCTCGCTTTTTATGCCGCTAATTGATGAGGTTGCAAAGCTTTGCGGCAAGCCTTACGCTTATGAAAGCGGCGCAAGCTATCGCGTCATCGCCGATCATATCCGCTCGGTTACGTTTTTGCTAGCGCAGGGAACAAATTTTAACCGCGAGGGCAGGGGATATGTTTTGCGTAGAATTCTACGCCGCGCCGTGCGCCACGGCTATCTGCTCGGTATAAAAGAGCCATTTATGTATCGCCTCGTGGATAAAGTATGCGAGCTGATGGGCGGGCACTACGCTTATCTGAATGAGAAAAAGCAAGCCGTAAAGGAGCAGATCAAACTCGAAGAGGAGCGGTTTTTCGCCACTTTGGCAAACGGCATCGAGCTTTTTAACGAGGAGCTTGCGCGCACTAAAGAAATTTTTAGCGGCGAGGTCGCGTTTAGGCTATACGACACCTACGGCTTTCCGCTCGATCTGACCGCCGATATGCTGCGCGATAAAAATTTGCGCGTGGATGAAGCTAAATTTGACGCGCTTATGAGCGAGCAAAGGCAGATAGCTAAAGCCGCATGGAAGGGCAGTGGCGATAAAAACGTCCGTGGCGATTTTAAGGCGCTGCTAGAGAAATTTGGTGAGAATAAATTTAGCGGTTACGAAGAGCTTAGCCGCACGAGCAAGGTTTTAGCACTGCTTAACGAGGATTTTGCGGAAGTGGATGAGCTCAAAGCCGGCGATATCGGCTGGGCGATGTTTGATATCACTCCGTTTTATGCACAAAGTGGCGGTCAGACGGGCGATAGCGGCGAAGTGGAGTCCATAGCCGATGTGTTTGATACGCAGAAATTTTATGGGCTAAATTTATCCCACTTGCGCCTTAATCGTAACCTGAAAATTGGCGATATCGTCGGGCTTAAGGTTTCTGAGGAGCGTGAGCAGATTGCACGCCATCACAGCGCGACGCATCTTTTGCACGCGGCGCTTCGTGCGGTGCTAGGGGCTCATATCGCTCAAGCAGGAAGCTTAGTCGAAGCGGACCGCTTAAGATTTGACTTCTCGCATCCTAAGGCGCTTAGCGTCGAGGAGCTAGCTAAAATCGAGGAATTTGTAAATAACGCCGTTTGCAAGGGCTGTGCGGCAAAAACTGAGATTATGGATATAGATGACGCTAAAAACAGCGGCGCGATTGCGCTTTTTGGCGAAAAATATGGCTCAAAGGTGCGCGTTGTGAGCTTCGGAGAGATTAGTAAGGAGCTTTGCGGCGGAATTCACGTGCGTAATTTAAGCGAGATAGGACCGTTTTTTATAGTCAAAGAAAGCGGCGTAAGTGCGGGTGTTAGGCGTATCGAGGCAGTTTGTTCGCGCGCGGCTTTAAATTTAGCACTTCAAAATCGCGCTAAGCTTGCTGAAATTTCTGCGGAGTTAAAGGGGATTGAGCCTCTCCGCGCGATTGAGAAATTAAAAGATGAGATCAGATCGCTAAAAGATCAGATCAAGCATGCAAGCAGTTCCCATGCACTGGCATTTTTAAATGTCGGCGATACCAAACTTTGCGTAGCCTCGGTCGAAAGCGGTGATATAAAAACTATGATAGATGAGTTTAAAAATAGCCACGAAAAGGCGGCGATAATGCTGATGCAAGTAGGCACCGACGGCAAAATTTCAATCGCAGCAGGTGTTAAAAACGCGCCGATCAAAGCTGGCGAGTGGGTTAAGCTCGCGGCGCAAATTTTAGGCGGTGGCGGCGGCGGACGCGATGATTTTGCGACCGCAGGCGGCAGGGACGTGCTAAAAATCGAAGAAGCGATCAAAGAGGCGATCTCTTACGCAAAAGGTAAAATTTGAACGAAATCGATACCGGCTTCATCAAAGCCTCGCAAATTTTGCCGCTGATTCACATTTTAAGCGTGATTTTTTTGGTCTGCGCGCAGATCTGCGTATTTTTGATCGCGCGGATCTTTATGAATTTAAGCAGTAAAAGCCAAGCGGATGCGAAGGATGTAAAATTTGCAGAAATTTTACGATATATGAAACGCTATGAGCAGTTCTTTGCACTATTTTTGGTGATCGTTTGCGTAAGTGGATTTTTTCTTGCGGACGGCGGAAGTTTTAAATTTTCAGATCCTATGGTAAAAGGTGCGATTGCGACGCTGTGGGCTGGCGCCGGCTTTATACTACTAAATTTTATCTACATGCATTATAAAATTTTATCTTTGAAGCGAGCTTTGGATGCGGGAGATGAGCTTGAGGCGAATGAGCATTTAATCATCGTCGTTAAATATTTCATCCCGCTAAATATCGTAGTCACGCTGATTTGCGTTTATCTAGGCGTGACGGTGGGCGAGTTTTGATGATCTATTTAGCTTCCAGTTCGCCTACTAGAGCGCAAATTCTAAAGGATAACGGCGTAGAATTTACGCAAATTCCTTTTAATTTCGATGAAAGCGGCATTAGTAAGGACGATGCACGCACCTATGCTTACCGCGTTGTCTTGGCCAAGAAAACGCAGTTTTTTAAAATTTATAAAAATTATGATAGAGTGCTGTTTGCCGATAGCTCCGTACTTGCCGGCGGCGAAATTTTAGGCAAGGCGCGGGATGAAGCGGACGCGTTAAGGATGTTGCGGGCTCAAAGCGGTGCTAGCTGCGCTGTTTATACTGCGATGATTTTTTGCAGTAAGGCGCTAGAACTTTCGGCACTTAGCGTCGCAAGCTTTGAATTTGCGGAATTTAATGAAGCGGATTTAAAAGGCTATATCGCTAGCGGTGATTGGCGCGGCAAGGCGGGTGCGATGAGTATCGAAGGCTTTAACGAAAAATATATCAAAAGCTCGCGTGGGTCAAAATTCACGGCGATGGGGCTTGATCTGGAAAATTTAAAGAGGTTTGTATGGTAAGAGTTTTATTTAGTTTTATTACGGTTTGTGCGTTTGCCGCAGGCGGAATTTTTTTGTATTTTTACTCGCAAATCCGTTTGGAATCGGACTCTATCATCGATTATCATCCCGAGCTTACGACTAAAATTTATGATCGCAACGGTAATTTGATAGCCAACGTTTTTAATGAACAAAATAGAATTTACGTAAAATTTGACGAGATCCCAGGTCGCGTGATCGAGGCGCTTGTAGCTATCGAGGATACGGCGTTTTTCGAACACGGCGGCGTGAATGTCGAGGCGATTTTTAGGGCGATTATTAAGGACGTCAAAGCGATGAAATTCGTCGAAGGGGCTTCTACGATTACGCAGCAGATCACGCGAAATTTAGTTCTTTCGAGCGAAAAGAAGCTTGATCGCAAGATCAAAGAAGCGATCCTATCGCTTAAGATAGAAAACGCCCTAAGCAAGGAACAAATTCTAGAGCGTTACTTTAACGAAGTGTATTTTGGGCACGGATATTACGGCATTCGCACGGCGGCTTTGGGATATTTCAAAAAGGATTTGCAAGATTTAAGCCTTAAAGAGATCGCGATTTTAGTGGGCTTGCCGAAAGCTCCTAGCAGCTTCGATCCTACTAAGCACCTGGATTTGTCGCTTTCGCGCGCCAATAACGTGATTTATAGGATGCATGAGCTCGGCTGGATAAATAAGACCGAATATGAGCTTGCGATGAACGAACAGCCTACGATCTACAACGAAACACTCACGCAAAACGTAGCGCCGTATGCCGTAGATGAGATCATAAAAGAAGCCGAAAAAATTCTACCGGACGTCCGCACGGGCGGATACCGCATAGATACGAGTCTTGATCTAAAGGCGCAAGCGATGGCGCAAGAGGCATTAGTTTTCGGCTACAATGAAATTTTAAAGCGCAACAAAGACGCCAATGCAAGCAACGTAAACGGCGCTATGGTCGTCACGCATCCGCAAAATGGCGAAATTTTAGCCTTAGTAGGCGGCGTGGATTACGCGAAATCAAATTTCAATCGTGCCAGCCAATCCCAGCGCCAAACCGGCTCTAGTTTTAAGCCTTTCGTCTATCAAATCGCCCTTGATATGGGCTACTCGACGATGACCGAAGTTCCCGATATAGCTAGAGAATTCGACGATGGCAGCGATAAAACGTGGAAGCCGAAAAATTATGACAAGACTTACAGCGGCTATATCACGATCAAAGAAGCTTTAACACGCTCGCGCAACCTTGCCTCGATCAATCTGATGCAATCTATCGGCGTTGATCGCGCGGTAAAAAAGCTGGGCGAGTTCGGCTTTAAAAACGTCCCGCCCGCCCTGTCAGTGGCTATCGGCAGCTACGGAATTTCGCCGCTTGAATACTCCACGATGTATTCGATGTTCCCGGGGCTTGGGATTACTGCAAAATCAAAATTTATCGTTTCGATTACCGATAAGGACGGCAAAACTCGCTTTATCGAGCCCGAGCGGCGCCGCGTGCTGCGCCCTGAGCAGGCGTATCTGATGACTACGCTGCTAAAAAATATCGTGCAGCGCGGCACCGGTACTCGCGCGCGCGTGCAAGGCATCGACATAGCGGGCAAAACAGGTACCTCAAACGATAGTATAGATGCATGGTTTTGCGGCTTTACGCCGGATTTGCAGATCATAATCTGGTATGGCAACGACGATTATAAACCGATGCGAAAGGTCGAGGGCGGCGGTCGTACCGCAGCACCGGTGTTTGCAAAATTTTTAGATACCTACTTAAAAGAGTATCCGCAAACTAAACGAAATTTCACGGTTCCCGACGGCGTCTTTAGCAGCTCATACAACGGCAAGGAAGAGTATTACACTAAAATTTCGCCACTTCCTAAACCTCGCGAAAGTAGCAGCGACGGATCATTTTAAATTTAGAGCAAATCCAAATTTTATCCGCAGATTAAAAGCGATAAAATATATGGTCAATTGTAAGGGTCAAGATTGCAGGATTTAGAATTTGAAAGTAAAAAGATAAGAATAGAAAATACTCGTATAAAATTCGGTAAATTTTTTACGAAACTATGTTTTATATATTTTTGCTATTCCCTTAGCGCCTTTATAATTCCCGAAAATATTTTAGATATTTCTCCTGCGTGCTTAAATTTCGTAAATTGTATGAAAAGCTATTTTCCAAATATCGAAATTATCGGTAGTATTAGTCCCTACACCCAACTTTCTGAATTTTACGTTAGTATTATGTGGATCTTTGGAATTTTTATTTTTTGCCTTTTGATTTTATTTCAGATAGTTTGGATTGGATTTTATGAGCGCTAT
>NZ_CALIMY010000157.1 GCF_938045205.1 uncultured Campylobacter sp. | reverse complement strand
GCAAACCGAAAAAATACCGAATAGCTTTAAATTTTATCCGTCGCCGCCTACTATTTTTGCCGCACTTTCAAGTTTCGTTAAAATTTTGTTTATATAGGCCTTCAAATTTAAGCTTCTTTTAACATATATTGAATAAAATTCTTTTTATATATCGATGTATAAGAAATGCATAAAAATCAGATTTCTTGCGATATATTAAAATAATTTTACTCAAGGGAGTTTTGATGAAAAAGAGCTGTCTGTTTGCCGTCATAGCCGCCGTCGCGCTTCATGGCGAAATTTTTAATCTAGGCGAGATCGAAGTCACGTCAAAAATCGGCGATAAGGTCCAAGAAAGCGACACGAGCGTCGCGGTGATCGACGAAGAGAAGATGAAAAAAACGAGATCAAGCGTCTCTCGGAAGTCGCCGAGAGCACGCCGGGAATTTACGTAGATAAGGTAGGCGCCCGCGCGGAGCAGAATTTGCTCGTTCGCGGCTTCGACGCTAGACGCGTGCCGCTATTTATCGACGGAATTCCGGTTTATATCCCTTACGACGGCAACACGGATTTCGGGCGTTTTACGACGTTTGACCTGTCGCGTATTGTAATATCCAAAGGCGCTAGCTCCGTGCTTTACGGACCCAATACTATGGGCGGCGCGATAAATTTAATCACCAAAAAGCCTAGCAAAGAGCTTGAAGGCAACATCGGCTACGGACTAGAATTCGGCAAAAACAAAGGCACTTTCGGCAACAAAGTTGATTTTAATATCGGTAGCAAGCAAGAGCTATTTTATATTCAAGCGGGCGGTAACTTCTTTCAAGATCGTGGACAGCAGCTATCGTCGAATTTCCATGAAAAAACTACACGTAACGAGGACGGCGGCAGGCGAGATAATTCCATCCAAAGAGATAAGAAATTTAACCTAAGAGTGGGCTTTACGCCGAACGAGACCGACGAATACGCTATTAGCTACATCAATCAAAAAGGTAAAAAGCAGCAGCCTTATTACACGGGCCGCTACACTAGATATAATTTGGCAAGGCGATATTGGGATTGGCCCGTATGGAATAAACAAAGCGTTTATTGGCTATCTCATACGCAGTTTGGAAGTAGTCTCTACGTAAATACCAAGGCATTCCACGACGAGTTTAAAAACGATTTGGACGGCTATAAACCGAGCGAATTTCACAGCCACTACCGCGATAAAAGCTACGGAGGCGGTATAGAAATAGGCGGCAATATCAGCGATAACGATACGTTAAAATTCGCTTCTAGCTACAAAGTGGATATTCACAAAGAGCACGACGACGGCGAGCCTATCCAAAAATACAAGGACAAAACGTATAGCTTCGGGCTTGAAAATACCTATTCTTTCACGGAATTTACACAACTAATTTTAGGCGCTAGCTACGATACTAGAAATGCCGTAAAAGCCCAAGAATACGGCAGGACGAGCTTCTCGCCGCGCCGTAATGTTCTTTATGATTTCGACGTCGCTAAACGTCACGCCTTTAATTATCAAGCTGTACTCAAACATAGCTTCGACGGAGACGATGAGCTCAGCTTGAGCTACGCGAAAAAGACCTATTTTCCGAGTATGAAAGATCGCTACTCAAGAAAATTCGGAAAAAACGAGCCAAATCCGTTTTTAAAACCCGAGATCGCTAACCACTACGAAATCGGTTATCAAAGAAATTTTGACGGCGGCTTAAAGATCGAAACCGCGCTGTTTTACTCAAGGGTCAAAGACGCTATCGGCGAGCATAATATCGTAATAAACGGAACCAGATATGCTCAAAATACTAATATAAATAAAGCCAGATATAAAGGCTTTGAGTTTGCCGTAAGCTACCTACTTACCGACGATCTGAAAATCGGCGGAAACTACACGTATATGAACGCTAAGTATCAAGACGCCGAGGATACGCGCGTTTATGGCATCCCTAAGCACAAAGGCTTCGTATATTTAGACTATAAAATTCTGCCTAAGCTAGGCATATACGTATCGCAATATATGAGCTCAAGTTTGTATTCAAACTCCTACGAAGTTACGAAGCTGGGCAGTTTCGGCACGACTAATCTCAAGCTTACGTATGAGCCCGTCGAGAGCTTAAGCGTAGAGGCTGGAGTATCGAATCTGTTTGATAAAAACTATGAGTATAGAGAGGGCTTCCCTGAGGAGGGTCGCGTATTTTTCTCGAACATCAGATATAAATTTTAATTCAGGTTTAGACGGCGTCGGCATTTTGCCTTTTCATTGAACTTCGCGGGCGAGCGGTTTTGAGCTTATCTCAGGCCGCTCGCCCCTTTTAAATTGAAACCCTAAATTTTAAAATCCTAAATTTAGCCAGACATTCTAAAATCACCGCCGCTAAATTTTAAAATTTAGCAGCTAAATAGGCATCTAGCGAAGATAAATCTATTTTAAAATTTCTTTTGCTATACTTGCGAAATCAAAAATTTTAAAAGGTACGACCGTGAAAAAAATATTTCTATTTCTCTGCGCCACGAGCATGCTTTTTGCTCTAAGCGAGGCGCAGATCAAGGACTACATCGCCCAAAACAGCGAAAATATAGAGCAACTGCAGGGCACTCCATCTAAAATTTACGCCAGCTCGCCGCCGCTTTTATATATGCTTTACGCGCTTGATCCAGCTAAAATCAGCGGCACGAATTTCGAGTGGAACGACTACGAGCGGCCCTACGTCAAAAAAGAGGTGCAAGAGCAGCCCGTCGTGGGCGGCTTTTTCGGTCAGGGTAAAATTCCAAACGTCGAGATACTGCTACGCCTAAATCCAGATCTCATCCTCGTAAACGCAAGCTTGCGCAACACCAAAAAGATGAGCGAGGTCTTCGGCTCGATCAAAAAGCCGATGCTCTATCTAAGCGCGTTGCAGCTCGAGGATTATCTGGACGGGTTTGAAATTTTAGGCGAAGTGACGGATAAACAGGAGCGTGCGGCGCAACTCATAGGCTACGCGAAAGAGTCGCTAAATTTAACCGCGCAGATCGAGGAATACATTAGAAAAAACAACCTGCAAAAGGTAAAAATTTACTACGCACAGGGCGGCGACGGGCTAGCCACCGAGTGCGAGGGCTCATGGCACGGGGCGTTAATCGAGCGAGCAGGCGCGCAGAACGTGCATAAATGCTCCGAAGATCCAAATGCCAAATCCTTCGGGCGCGTAAAAATCAGCTTCGAGCAGCTCGTAAAATACGATCCCGACGTCATCCTCATCTACGAAAAAGAGCTGTTTGATAAAATTTACGGCGACCCGAAGTGGCAGCTGCTGGGCGCGGTGAAAAACAAAAAAGCCTACTACATCCCGCGCGAGCCCTTTTCGTGGTTTGACCGCCCGCCTTCATTTATGAGGTTTTTGGGACTAAAGTGGCTCATAAACTTAACCTACCCCGAAGCGTTTAAATTTGACATCGTTTCCGAAACGCGCGAGTTTTATAAGCTATTTTTGGATCTTGAGCTCACGGATGCGCAAATTTATAAAATTTTAGGATGGGGTGCGGAGTGAGTAAAGAAAGATGAGCAAAAGGGCGTTTGCGTTTTTAGCCCTGCTGCTGGCATTTTGCGTCGCGGGCTCGCTGCTGCTGGGCAAATACGGCTTTAGCGCAGAGGACTACGCGCGCTACGTCACGGCGCTGTTGCGGAGCGAAAGCTTGAAAGATTTCGAGGTCATGCACACGCTCTTGCTCGAGATCCGCCTGCCGCGCATACTTGCGTGCGTGCTCATCGGCGCGAGCCTCGCTATCAGCGGCGCGGCGTATCAGGCGATGTTTGTAAACCCGCTCGTTAGCCCCTCGATACTAGGCGTTCTAAGCGGCGCGGGATTTGGCGCGGCTGTTGGGATGTTTTTCAAATTTAACGAATATCTCATCCAGCTTAGCACCTTCGGTTTCGGCTTTCTGGCCGTGGCGGTGGCACTGGGCGTCTCAGCGCTGTATTCGCGTAGCGGTAGCGTCATCGTGCTAGTTCTGGGCGGCGTCATCAGCGGCTCGCTCTTTACCTCGCTACTCTCTGTGCTAAAGTACGCCGCAGACCCAAACGACGCGCTCCCGGCGATCACCTATTTTTTGATGGGAAGCCTCGGCTTTGCATCCAAAAGCTTTATTCAAATTTCGATCCTACCGATGTGCGCGGGCATTTTGCTGCTGGCGCTTAGCGGCAAATACCTAAACGCGCTAAGCCTTGGCGAAGAGGAGGCAAAGAGCCTGGGCGTAAACACGGCGCGTGTTAAAATTTTCATCATCCTAGTCGCGACTTTCGTTAGCGCGCTTAGCGTGACGATCGCGGGCATCATCGGCTGGATCGGGCTTATCGTGCCGCACATCGCGCGCTTTATCTTCGGCGCCGATAACCGCGCCGTGCTTGCTAGCTCGGCGATGATCGGCGCGATATTTCTGCTCTTTTGCGACAGCTTCTCGCGGCTCATTTTTACCTTTGAGATCCCCATCGGCATCGTCACCTCGCTGTTTGGTATTCCGATGTTTATCATCGTGCTTCGCCGCGCCAAGAGGAGCTTTTGATGCGAGAAAATTTGATAGAGGTGCGAAATTTGCGCTTTGCTTACCAGGGCAAACCCGTACTAAAGGGCATCAGCTTTGACGTCGCGACGGGTGATACGCTAAGTATCCTAGGCGCCAACGGTAGCGGCAAAAGCACTCTACTTCGCATAATGCTCGGATTTTTAAAATTTGAAGGCGAGGTGCTGATCGGCGGCAAAAGCGTGCGCGACTACGGCAAAAAGGGGCTCGCTTCACTCGTCGCCTACGTGCCACAGACGCACGCTCCGTCCTATGACTACAGCGTCTTTGACGTCGCTCTGATGGGTGCGCTGTGCAGGACGCCGCTGTTTTCTAGCTTTAGTGCGGCGGATAAAAAGCTAGCCGAGCAGGCGCTGGAAAAGATGGGTATCGCGCATCTAAAAAATGCGCCCTACACAAAGGTCAGCGGCGGTGAGCGGCAGCTGGCGTATATCGCGCGCACGCTGGTTCAGGGCGCGAAAGTGATCTTTATGGACGAGCCGACCAACGGGCTGGATTTTGGCAATCAGATCAAGCTGCTGGAGATGATAAAAGCGCTGGGGGACGAGGGCTATACCTTCGTGCAGACGACGCACTACCCACGCCACGCGAAATTCGTTTCAAATTTGACGCTGTTTATAAAAGACGGCGAAATTTTAGCCTTTGGCGAGAGTGAAAAGCTCATAAACGCCGAAAATATCGATAAAATCTACGGCATAAACTACGAAAGATATGAGGATAGATTATAAATTTTACGAGCACGTAGCGCCGTTAAATTTAGCCGAACTAGGGTAAAATTGCGCGCATAGAAGAACTTCTCGGCGACAAAACGGCGCGCATTATAAAATGCCGTGTGGGTCGCGACTTCGGCAATGCAAGCAGCAAACCGAATTGCTAGCGAGCAAAACGTCCAAATTTAAAGGAAAATCATGACTCCGCGAGAGATATTTTTAAACGGTTGCAATGAGATCGCGGCAAATTTCACGGACTTTAAGCCCGCGCAAAAGGGACAAAAACTAACGAAGCTCGCAAGCAACAAGGAGATTTTATTTGAGATTTATTTTAGCTCTAGCATGCGCAATTACTCTGGCAGCGTGAGCATCCTGCCGCAGGTCGCGATCTACTGCAAGCGCCTAAAAAAGCTGATGCAAGAGGAGCTGCCCTACTCGACCGATCTTGTTTTCGTATCGCACCTGGGCTATCTCACGCCGCGCAAACAGTTTCGCGACTGGCAGCTAGCGGGCGCTAGCTTTGAACCCAGCGTTCACGAGATTAGCGCGGCTATTAAGGACTACGCGCTGCCTATTTTTGAGCTTTTTGAGGACAAACAAAAGGCGGTGGAGTTTATGATGCAGCGCGGGGCTAAATTTAACAAAAATCTAAGCGCTTTCGATCTGCGCCCAATCTACTTTATCTATTATTTCGGCGGCAGGGACGCAGCAGAGGAGTTTTTCAACGTCTGCCTGAGCGAGTGCACCTACAAAGGGCGATTTTATAAGCTTTATGAAGAGCTTGCAAACGGCGCGGAGGCGGATTTTAGCAGAAGTTCGTTTTGGAGCGATACGGAGGCGAAATTTGCATTTGTAAAAGGACTTAGAATTTTAAATGGCTGAAATTTTAATTCAAATTTTAATCGTCTTGCTTCTTGGCGGGATTGTTTGGACGCTTTTTTGCCGCAACCCTCGCAAGCTTAATCCGCACCGGCTTGCCGCGATAGATGGGATAGGCGAGGTAAAAAGGCTTTCCGTGAGGCCGTTTTTGTTCTGGCTGGAGCGGTTTTTTATCTCGTGCGAGAGCCTTTGGTTTGATCAGGATTTTATCTACGTTTTTGATGGACAGAAGCTCGCGGCGAGGTATAAATTTGAGCAAATTTTAGAGCTTGAAGTTACAAAAATACGGATAAATCATGCTAGGATTTGGCGGATCAGCTTTGCAGGCGGCGCGAGCGAGCTTGAACGTGGCGGCGCGAACAAGCCCGAACAAGACGGCGTGAGCGAGTATAAATTTGTGCCCGCCGCTTCGATTTTTGAGCCGAGCTTTAAAGAATTTTTACAAATTTTACGCGAGAAAAACCGAGAAGCGATCAAGACGGAGTCTAGATTTTGGGAGACCGTTTAGCGAGGCAAAATTTTACAAAGCGAATTTACAAAAAATATAGAAAAGGCGCGCAGCTTTCAAGTGCGATCATCGCAAAGAGCGGCAAAAGCTACGCGCGAAACCGCAAGAGGCGATAATAAATAAGGGGGAAAAATGAAACGCTGGAGCAAGCTTGCAAAACAGCTTTACGAGCTCGTGGATGAAAGCATTGATTTTAAGCTCCACTGCACGGTTTATAGGATGCAAAGCAGGCGCGGCAGCACGGATTTGCCGCGATATTTTATCACGCTTGCGGGCGAGATTATTTTTGACTATCCGAAGGATTTCGCGCTAAAAAGCGGCGGCGTAAAAAGCCTAGCACAGGGCGCTCTAACGAAAATTTATCCGTATGGTAACGACATAAGCGACATCGGCGAGCTTATCCGCGAATATATCGATATGCCCAAAGATGAGCTGTTTGCAAAGCACTTTGGTGCCGATGAATGGGGGCTTGCAAATATCCTAAAGGCCGCCGACAAACGCATCGGCAAAAAGAGGCTGCAAATTTTAGCCAAAAACAAGAAAAATCAAGCGATGCAAAAGGTGATAGCGGCTAGATTGGGAGCTTTGCAATAAATCCACAGCGGCGATTTAAATGCGGAGCGAACAAGCGTGGACGACAAACTAAAAATTTTGATTTATGAGCGGACTTTTTAAAATTTAGCTACGATCATTCGGTGAAAATTTAAAGAATTTAGAGCAGATAAAATACGCAGGGATGGGCTTGCCTTAGCACTTTTCGCCGGGCGGTTTGAAATTTCAGGCGGGTTTAGGCGCGGCGCATAATTTTGCGCTAAAATTTAATGAAAAATCGGTGCGATCTGCCCGATAAATTCAGGAAAGGATAATGATGATTTTAGCTTAAAACTACGATGAGATCGACTTTGACGCGCTTTATAAGACGCAAAAAGCAAAAAGCTCATTCGGCAAAAAACTGGCCGAGCATTGGGACAAAAAGGCGCCTAGCTTCAACGAGGGCGTGATGCAAAGCGCCTACGCGCGCGAGTTTATAGACAAAGTCGATTTTGCGGGCGTTTCAACGCTGCTTGATTT
>NZ_CALIMY010000156.1 GCF_938045205.1 uncultured Campylobacter sp. | reverse complement strand
GAGAACTCGGGCGACTACGTTAAATTTAAGATCGGTAACCTAAGCAAGTATTTCGAGATTGAAATTTTTGCCGAGCACGCAGCTAAGCTAATCCCTCAGCTTTGCGAATGTGAGCTTAAAGATCTGCTAAAAAATATGCGCGAAGGATATTTCGTGCTAAGGAAGGATTTTTGATGCGAAAGGCGTTGCTTTGTATCGGCAATCCCCTTCGCGGCGACGACGACGTGGGCAATGAAACAGGGCGAATAGTCGAGGCGAATCTAAAAGACTGGCGCGTTTTTTATGGGCAGGATGTGCCCGAAAACGAATTTGCAGCACTTAGGGAATTCGCCCCTGAAATTCTGATCGTAGTAGATGCGATGAGCGGCTTTGATGAGGATAAGATAGAATTTTTCGACCTCAGCAACGATCGCGACTATATCTACTCGACGCATAACCTACCTACGCCGGTGCTTCTAAGCTATTTGCGCAAAATTTGCCCAAAGACATTGTTTTTGGGCATAAGCGTGCTGCTCGATAATGTCCTTGATTTTAAAGAAGGGCTAAGCGAGAGCGCAAAAAAAAGCGCGAAAAAAGCTTATGAGCGTATCTTAGAAATTGATTCAA
The DNA here is from genome assembly GCF_938045205.1 of uncultured Campylobacter sp. Classification (GTDB taxonomy): domain Bacteria; phylum Campylobacterota; class Campylobacteria; order Campylobacterales; family Campylobacteraceae; genus Campylobacter_B. The sequence goes on along the minus strand of NZ_CALIMY010000156.1, from coordinate 10,744 downwards.
ATTTAAATGAGGAGGAGTAAATGTTAAATCCTGCAGAAACCGCGCAAGCGGTGTCTAGTTCGATGCAACACAAGGCGCATACCCCGCTAATTAGCATAATTTTTCTAGCTATAATGGCGGGCGCTGCAATCGCTATGGGCGATATTTTCTGGGCTCACTCGACCGTCGGAATGGCTGAAAAGCAATCTATTGGCTTATCGAATTTCATCGGTGGTATTACCTTTAGCTGCGGTCTGATGATGGTGGTTTTTTACGGTGGGCATCTATTTACCAGCTCGGTTTTAACGGGCGTACCTGCTGCCGATGGCAAATTACCGCTAGGTAAAACAATCGGCTATTGGGCTATCGTTTGGTGCTTTAACTTTGTAGGCGGTGCGTTAATCGCGTATATGTATTATTACTCAGGACTTCCGCTTAAATATGACGGCTACATCTTGCAGCACTTCATTCCTGCAGCAGCAGGCAAAATAAACGCACCTTTTCATGAGCTATTCATCCGCGGAATTTTTTGTAACGTGTTTGTATGTATGTCTATCTGGACTGCGACCAGCGAGAGTAATCTATCGGGTAAATTCTTTGCAATTATGTGGATGATCGGCGCATTCGTAGCTTGCTCGATGGAACACTGCGTGGCAAATATGTTTATCCTAACCGAAGGTATCATCGCTAAAGGCCACTACCTTGCGGCTGCAGGTGGCGATGTAAATGCTCTTGCAAGCTCGCTTCACGGTGTAACGGCAGCTCAAATAGATTCAATAAACTGGGGAAATTTTATCGTTAAAAATATGATCCCGGTTACGCTAGGTAACATCTGCGGCGGTCTATTTTTCGTAGGCTTGGTCGGATTTATGGTAAATAAATACGATATGAAAAAGAAAGACTAATCTATCGCGCTTCAGCACGATATAAACAAAATATGGCGCGGCACTTTGCCGCGCATTTTTAGTTTCTTAAATTTTAAAAATTCCGATGCGTAAAATTTCATTTGATCCAAAATTTTAGACGAAATCCTAATGAAATTCGGGATGAAATTACAAAACCAAGCTCTTGATAAAAATTTTGCGCTGTAAATCTAGGCAAAATTCTACGCCGTAACTTTAGACAAAATTTCGCGCCTAAGCCGTAACGTAAGCCGCATAAATGCTTTAAAAATTCTAGCCCGCGCCTAAACACAGTAACTAAGCAATCTATCGTAGTCCAGGATCAAAAACTCGTGCTGACTGATTTTTTGAATTACGTTATCTTTTACAAGCTCGTTAAACGCGGTACTCGCGCTTTGACGCTTGAGCCCTACGAAGGATGAAAGCACCTTTAGCGAAAAGGGCAAAAAGACGTATTTGTAGCCATTTTGATGAAAATTCTGCTCGTTTGCAAGCTCGATCAAAAAGCTCGCGATGCGCCCTTTTGCATTTTCAAAAAGTATGGAACGCGTGATTTTGCGCTGCAGCAGAATTATCTCTGTTAAAATTTTTATATATGCCTCGCAAAAGCTGCGATTTGCCAAGATCTCCCCTAGTCCGCTCGCATCGATCGTGTAAATCTCGCTGTCCTCTAAAAACTCAAGCGCGCAAATTTCATTGAGAATGGTAATATTGTCCTTGTTTAGGTAGTTGATGATAAATTCTTCGCCGTCTTCAAAAAACGAAAGCTTAGCCTGTCCACTTTTAAAAATAAAAACTTTAGGCGCCTCGCTATAAAAAACATAGCCTTTTTTGATGACTTGGTGCTCGAACATTGCAAGCTCCTCGTCGCTAAGCGTGGCGATAGCCTCGGTTTGCAGTAGTCCCAGCCGCGATTTTTCCATATAACCTCCAAAAGCTAAGAATTATACAATGAAATATTTAGACAAAGATAAAGCTGCGCGGATTAAATTTACCATCCGCACTATGGCTGCGCATCTAGGTCGCCTAAGCTAATAAATTTTATAGCTTTTAAAATTCTAAATTTTACCCGCGCTTTGCATCGCGTAAAATTTCAAAAATTTATTGAGCCTTATGTGGCGAAATTATAGCCAAAACCCGTGGCGCGAATTTAAAATTCTGCCTTTAAATAAAAATTCATATCATTTTATTGAAATTTTATTTAGCAAGGATATAATAATGCATATTAAAAATAAGCGGTATTTTGCTCGCAGCAATACCGCAATAGAGGGAGCTTCATGCAAAAGTTAAATTTTAAAGATAACGTCTCCGAGACGCTGCTAATCAATGTCTATATGCGCCATTTGGATTTCAAAGACGCGGATCCGATCCTAAACGATCCGTTTTCAAGCGCCGTCGTAGAGCAGATCGATTATGATTTTGCGAAATTTAACGACGCGCGCCTTAGCAAGACGGGCACGGTGATCCGCGCGAAATTTTTCGACGACGAGACGCTGCGACTCGCGGCGGAGTTCGACCGCCCTATCATCGTACAACTTGGCGCCGGGCTCGACACCCGCCCACTTAGATTGCAAAAAGCCCTACCGAGCGCCCTATTTTACGACCTCGATCTGCCCGACGTCATCGCCATACGCGACGCTCTGCTACCCAAAGCTCAGAACAACTTTAGCTTGCCCTACTCGATGTTAGATCACTCATGGATGGACGAGCTGGTCGCAAAGCACGGCAGCGCGGGCTACATCTTCATTTTAGAGGGGGTGAGTATGTATTTTGAAAAGGAGGAATTTAAAAAATTTTTTATCGCGCTTGCGCAAAAATTCCGCGGCTACGTGCTGAGCGACTTTATGAGCGAGTTTTCGGTTAGGAAATTCGACTCTAGGCGCCATGACGCGATGAAACACATGCAAAACGCACCCTTTAAAATGGGCATCGGCGGCGGCGCAGAGGTGCAGGGCTGGGATAGTGCGCATATCTGCTTCGCCAAAGAGGCTGCAATGCTGAAAATGTATAAAAGCCGCTGGAGCCTTAAAGGGCGCCTATTTAGCCTGATTCCCGCCTTTTGTAACGCGTGCAAGATGTTCGTTTTCAAAATCATCGGCAGTGATGAATAATAAGGCTTAAAATTTCAGTTGATTGCTTTGCAAATTTCGACAGCTAAGGCGGGAATTCTAAGCTGATTATCTGGCAAGCTGGCATGCAGAGCAAACAGCACATACCGCTTTGCTTAATGCTTGAGTAAAATTATAAAAACGCTTTAAAATTTTGCTTAAATTTACCTCGATTTATAGGAATTTAAGAGTTTTTAAAATATATTTTCGCATCTTAAATTCACGGAAAAGATCATGCAAAATTTTCTCGACAAACTCACCGCCACAATTGACGCGATCAACTCCTTTTTGTGGGGTCCGTACTTTCTAATCGCCCTACTTTGCGGCACCGGCGCGTATTTTACGGCGCGCTTGCATTTAGTGCAAATTTTTAAATTTAGAATGGGCGCGCGCAAGCTCTTCGGCAACTTCTCCCTGCACGGCGAGGCTGCAGGCAAAAGCGGCATGAGCTCGTTCCAAGCCGTCGCTACGGCGATCGCGGCGCAAGTCGGCACGGGCAACCTGGTAGGCGCCAGCACCGCGTTAGTCATGGGCGGACCGGGCGCGATATTTTGGATGTGGTGCGCAGCGTTTTTAGGCATGGCGACGAATTTCGCAGAGATCTGCCTAGCTCAAATTTACCGCACCAAGGACGATAGCGGACATATGATCGGAGGGCCCGCGTTTTACATCAGCCGCGGACTTAAAAGCCCCTTTGCCAAGCCTTTAGCGGCGTTTTTTGCGCTAGCCATCATCTTTGCTTTGGGTTTCATGGGCAATATGGTGCAAGCAAACTCTATCTCCGACGGCTTTAGCGGCGCATTCGGGATTCCGAAGTGGGTGAGCGGCGCAGCCTTAGCACTCATCTGCTGCGTCATCTTTTTCGGCGGCGTCAAAGCGATCGCGCGCGTAGCCGAAAAGGTCGTGCCACTAATGGCGATCTGCTACGTGCTAGTCGGTCTCGTCATCATCGGCTCAAATTTCGATAAAATTCCATCCGTCATTGCGCTGATATTCAAAGCCGCATTTGATCCATCGGCTGCTTGGGGCGGCGCTACGGGCGCTACGATCGCTACTGCAATGAGATACGGCATCGCGCGCGGGCTCTTTTCAAATGAAGCGGGCATGGGCTCGACGCCGCACGCACACGCCGCAGCGAACGTCAAACACCCCGTAGATCAAGCCGTGCTCGGCATAATGGGCGTTTTCATCGATACATTCATCGTGCTTAACATCACCGTTTTTGTGGTGCTCAGCACCGACGTAGTCACCTTCGAAAACGGCAAGGCGGTATTTTCGGGCATCTCGCTGGTGCAGGAAGCCTTCGGGTCGCAAATTTTAGGTCGCAGCGGCGGCTACGGCTTCGTGGCGATCTGTCTGTTTTTCTTCGCATTTACCACGATTTTGGGCTGGTATTACTTCGCCGAGATCAACGTGCGATACCTCCTGGGCGCAAAATTCGTCAAGCTCTTGCAAATTCTAGTCGTCGCATTCGTATTCATAGGAAGCGTGCAAAAGATCGACCTCGTCTGGGGGCTAGCCGATATGTTTAACGGACTGATGGTGATCCCAAACCTAATAGCGATCATCCTACTTAGCCCCGTCGTCGTGCGGCTTTTGAGCGACTTTAACGACGGCAAAAGCTACGACGCGAACGACTACAAATAACGCCGCACGCTAAATTTCAAGCCCGCACTTGAAATTTAGCGCACAATCGCCGCAAAATTTAGAATTTTAAAATTCTTTTCGAGCTAAAATTCTTGCCTAAATTTTATGATCTAAGGAGAACGGATGCAAATTTTAAGGAGTAAAGAATGCCCGTTTTAAAGGCATTGCTAACCGGGCAACCGCGCGCTTACGGCGACGAGCGCGCCACGCAGCCTCTAAAAAGGCGCTGGGAGACGGCGATTTTTAAGCAAGCTAGAGCTGGCGAAGTGCGCGCGAACGAGCTTGGGTTCGATGGCGACGCGGTAGCCGACACGCTGCATCACGGCGGCACGGAAAAGGCAATTTTTGCCAACTCGTTGCAAAATTACGCTGCGTGGGAGAGATTTTTGGGGCTTAAAAATCTAGCCTACGGTGCAATGGGCGAAAACCTCACGATCAGCGGACTACACGAACAAAACGTCTGCATCGGCGATGTGCACCGCATAGGCTCGCTGGTGTTGCAAGTAAGCCAGCCGCGCAAGCCCTGCTACAAGCTCTCGATGCGCTGGGGTAACGCGGAGATGACGGCGGAGATCGCGCGCAGCGGACTTACCGGCTGGTACTACCGCGTGCTGGAGGCTGGCTCGTGCCGCGCAGGCGACGAGATCTACGTCGTGGGGCGCGACCCCGCTATGATGAGCGTGATGGAGCTTAACCGTCTATTTTACGGCGAGCGTATCGATGAAGGGCTGTTAGCAAAATTTAACCTGCTTACGACGCTTACGCCAAAATGGCGCGAGGATATGCGCCGCAAGCTAGAAGGCAGCTACGACGACGGCTTTATGCGGCTATGAAATTTAGCCTCGAAGCGGCGTTTTAAAACAGCAAAGTAGCGCCGCGCCTTGTTGTTTTAAAACACAACTCTTGGCGCGGATTTCAAAATACTTTCTAAGCCGTCGATGCTGGCTTTCAAGACACTTTCTAACTCCTCAATCGGCTTGCAAGAAAACATCTCTTTTGATGTGAGCCGCAAATTCAGACTAAATTCCAAAGACGAAATTTTAATTTGATCCGCGCTGATCGCGCGCAAATGCGATCTATTTTCGCACTCTGTTTTGCAGTGCGACACAGGCTACAAGCAAAAATTAAAGACGCAAATTTAACCGCGCTTAGAATTTAATCTTTTATGAAATCTAAATTTAGCCGCACATTCAAAGCCGCAAGCGCCGCTCTTTGTAAATTTTAAAATTTAAAAGCGGTAAATTTAATCCCCTTGCTACGCAGCGATTTTTTCCAAAATCAAAAAGCGAACTATTTTTACTCGCGTAACACACTCATCTCGCACATTTAGCGACGCAGCTCTTATGCTGCAAACGAGCTTCCTTAAAGCTTGTAACCACGCCAAATAAAGAAACCAAGCGCCTTGTTAAAGCCGCTTTCAAGGCTCATTCATAACACTATATAAGTAGAATTTTGCCCGGAATTTTCCGTGACACGGCAAATGCGACCTTTTTAAGAGCGTACCGCAGTTTAAAAGCCTACTTCAGCTTTTTAAACCGCGCACTGTATGGCTCAAAGTCCGTCCATTCCCCTGCTCAATCAACTATCGTAATCCCCGCATCCGCGCAGGTTTTTCGCGCCTTTTTAGATATGCCGATGCCGGTCGTCTCGATTTTTTTAAGATTTTTGAAGGGCGCAAGCTCGGCGGTATCGATGTTTTTGATGTCAAAAAGCTCGTCCTCGCCGTCCCAATCAGGCGCGATTTGCAGGTAAATTTCGTTCCCGCCGTCAAGATAGAGCTCGCTCACCTGCTCCGCCAAATCCGCAGGAACCGGATAGTCCTTAAACCACTTTTTGGCTTGCGGCAGCGCACCAAAATCCGCATACGGATCGATGCCGCGCTCCTCGCAGTACTCAAACACGTCAAATTTAGGCTGTAGCAGGGCTTTTTCATACATCAGCTCGTTCATCACGGCGATTTTGAAATTGAAATTTTTAAACGCTAGCGTCTCGCCAGCCGCGCGCGGAAGCTTAAATTTATCGCTCGGCCTGCGCTTTAGCTTTTTCTCTTTTTGATTGATGCAAACGCGCCCTATCGGCATTTTCGCAGCTCGCACGATGTCTGCGATCTCGTCGGTGTCGCGCTTAGCGAAGCGCTCGGCAAAGTCCATCGCGCCTATGCGCTCCTGCACGGTCTCCGCGAGAGCTAGCGAAACTTCAAATTTGCCCAGGCTAAGCTCCAAAAATATATATGCGCCGCGCAGCTCCTGCTCTGGCACGGTCTCAAGCGGCGGTCTACCCTCAAGCGTGAATGCGCCGCCGTAGAGCTTGCGCGGAACCTCGTGTTGCACGCCCTTTGCGACCTCAAGCATCAAAATCATCTCGGTAAGCTTCGGCTCTGTAAACTCTCCTACGCGCACAAAGGCGAAAATCCCCGCCTCATCCCAAAAATAGCGACTTTTGCCCTCCCCGTCATCGATCACGCGCGGCTGTCCCAAGGCTTCGTTAAATTTAGCCAGATCAAACTCGCAGTTTACGCCGCCGATAAAAATGTCGTCCGAGCGCACGTCGACGTCAAATTTTTGCTTTTTAAAAATGTCAAACAGTCCCATTTCACCTCTCCTGATTTTGCCTTAATTTCGTCTTAAAATTTTTCCAAAAACCCGTAAAAATCGTCCGCAAAAAGCCTATCCTCACTCTGCGCGTAGTCGCGTACATAGACCTTGTATTCGCACGGCGCGTCGTCTGCCGCCTCGCTTGCTATATCTTTCGTCGCTCCACTTGCCGCCTCACTTGTTGTCGCGCTCGCAGCTTTGCACGTCGTTTCAGCATTCATATTGCGCGACGCATCTGGCGATCTCTCCGCGCGCGCCTCATCGTCCGATGCCCTATTTTCCGCACCGTCGGCTACCGTCGCGACGACCGTATCGCGCGCTGCCGCGCCCGCAGTTTCGCCGCTCGTACTCTTCGCCGTCTTGCTGCGCGCCGTATTCGGCGAGCCGTCCGCTATGTCGCTTGCGGGCGAAATTTTAAAATAATACTCTTCGTCCTCGAGCTGCAAAAACACAAGCTAATCCGCGGCGAATAGCCCATTTTTCAGATTTATCTCATACGTGTAGCAGATGTCGGCATCGGCACTATCCGCAAACTCTGGCGGCGCGATCGTTTTTAGTTCCGTCCCCGCCGCGCTCACGCTAGCGTATCTTAGTAGCATCTGCTTGTAGCCCGCAGGCAGCGCGAAACCGAGCCGCCGCTGTGCCTACGCGATCCACGCGGGCTTTATGTCGCTGCGCCCCGAGACCGTGATATTTTTAGATTTTTGAATAAGTTTTTCTATCGTTTTGATCCCGTTTCGAGCGAGAAATTTTAACGCCCTAGCGCACCGGACGCGCTGTTTGCATAAAACCACGGGCGTTTGGCGCGGCTTTGAAAATCTAAATTTAAAAGCACGCGTAGCTTCAAAACCAAAGCGAGCCGTTTAAAATTTCGAGCAGCCCGCGTCTAAATTTTAACCGCAAACGCGAACCGGCAGAGTTCTAGCGATCTAAATTTAGCGCTAAGCCCTAGCCAGCGCTATTACTTCGATCTCCACAAGCGCGCCTTTGGGGAGTTTGGCGACCTGCACCGTGCTGCGAGCCGGCTTGTGCTCGCCGAACGCCGCTGCGTATATCTCGTTCACCGCGGCAAAATCGCCCATATCGGCCAGGAAAATCGTCGTTTTGACGGCATCTTGCAGCGTCGCGCCCGCTTCTTTCAGGATCGCGGCAAGGTTTTGCAAAACCTGCCTGCTCTGCGCCTCCACGCCGCCCGCGACGAACTCGCCGTCAGGCTTAAGCGCGATCTGCCCCGAGGTAAAGATAAGCCCGCCAGCCTTGATCGCCTGAGAGTACGGCCCGATGGCCTGTGCCGCATAGGGAGTTGAAATGATCTGCATAGTAAATCCTTTGTGAAAAATTTTGCCCATTTTATCGCAAAATATTTTAACTTTGTTTTAGGCGGCAGAATTTCGCGGGCGAGCGGGCGTGGATGCTGTGGGTACGATAAAATTTAATTGACGCGAGAGGTCGCTAAATTTCGGCGGGCGAGGCGAAACAGATGCGCAGCGATACGGTTAAATTTATCGCACAAATACAGCGAGCAATATAGCGAGGAGCTAGCGCGGAATAGCAAGCCGTGGCGGCGAAACGGCAAAATTTAAAATAGCTGATGGGCGCAGAAAACAGCGCATGAAAGTGCGACTAAATTTAATCGCTGCGAGTGGATTTGGTAGTACGTACGGGCGGCACGGCGAAATGATCTATGGAGCGGTATTTTAAAATTTTGTGGGCATAAACATATAAAATTTCATAGCACGAGCACGATAACGCCGCGCGCTCGGCAATACAACGACTCTATCGGCGGCACCGAATGAATGGCATGGCGATACGACGAAATAGATACGGGCAGTGTGGCTAAATTTGACTGATGCGAATGGACGAAACTTCATCGGCATCGTTGTGCAGTAAATCAAATCCTTGCACCATCAAGATCGCGATATCGCGACAGTAAAACCAAGCCCCCCACGGTAGTGATACGGGCGACGGGACGGTAAAAGCAGCGCCAAAATCGCCACCATCGCAGCAGAAAGAACAGCGCCGTCATAAAAAACAGTGCGACACCGCGCAATGCAATTAAAATCCTCGCAGTAGCAAGCGCGGCAACGAAGTTGTCGATGTAGCGAAGCAAAATCGACGATATCGAAACAATAAAATCAAGACCTCACGACAAGCGAGACCTCCGACGTAACGCCAATAGAATCAACATCGCAGCAGCGGGAAATTAGCGTAGTCGCGACAAGATCAGCGCGAAGCTACGATAAAATCGACGCCATCGAAGCGAGACTGGCACGACCCTACAGCAAGATCTGCGCTACTACGGCAGCAAGATCAGCGTCATTGCGGCAAATCAGCGAGGGCTCATAAAATTTTACGCGAAATTTTATACGAAATCCTGTATAAAATTCTATGATTTTGGCTTGAAATTAACCCGCGATCGGCCCTCAACCGGTCTGTAATTAATTTGCAATCAGTCCGTAAAGTAGCTTTAAAATCGTGGCGGCAACGACGAGCAGAAGCATCTTGCGCACAAATTTCACGTCGCATCTCATCACGAGGCTTGAACCTGCGAAGCTGCCCGCGATCTGTCCGACCGCCATCACCGCTCCGACGAGCCATAAAATTTGCCCACCGATGATAAAAACGCCCAAAGAGACGATGTTTGAGGTGAAATTTAAAACCTTCGTGTGTGCGACCGCCTTTTTCATATAAAGCCCCAAAATTCCCACGAGTGCAAACGTCCAAAACGAGCCCGTACCCGGGCCGAAAAATCCGTCGTAAAAGCCCAAAACAAGCCCAAAAATCGCGTAAAAGCTCTTTTTTGACATCTTGGGTTTGGCGGGCGCTTCGCCTAGGTTCGGCGAAAAAATCATATAAAAGAAAAGCGCCAGCAGGAGGATCGGAATGAGATAGTTTAGGAATTTCGCATCGATTAGGAGCAGGACATAAGCGCCGACGAGCCCGCCTACGAACGTAAAAATCACGCCGCGCAGGATCTCCGCCGCATCGACGTAGCCCTTGCGGATGAAATTTAAAGCGGCGGTGAAGCTTCCGAAGCTGCCTTGAAATCTATTTGTGGCGATCGCTACATGCGGCGGAACGCCCACGGCAAGCAGAGCAGGCAGCGAAATCAACCCGCCGCCGCCCGCGATCGAGTCGATAAATCCGCCGAAAAACGCCGCTGCAAAAAGCACCGCAAACTGCCAAAGCTCAAGCTCCATCTTTGTCCTTTTTTTTCAAATCACGCAGGCACGTGCTATGAACGCCTGTCAGAATTCTCGCAATTACGATCGCAAACCGCTCATACGCCGCAAAGTGCATACAAGCGCCTGCTAGAATTTCGTGAAATCCTATAAAATTTCGCGGAATTATATCGGATTTTGCTGCGCCTCTCTACTTAAATTTTATGAAATTTACCGCACGATTGCCGTTTTAGCTCCATGCATTTTATCGCGTCGCGCACAAGCTGCAAAATTTCATAAAATTTAAGTAGCACAAGGCTGTGGAATTTTACCCAAATTCTACAAGACAGCCC
>NZ_CALIMY010000155.1 GCF_938045205.1 uncultured Campylobacter sp. | reverse complement strand
TCATTCAACAAAAATAAGGAACGTGATTTGGCGATTATAGCTCTTAATGCCCAGATAACACACAATCGACGGATCATCTCTAAAGGCGCGGTCGCCGTGAAGCTCCCTGGCATCCTGCAAAAGCGCGCGAATATAATCGATCGCGTAAGGGCGATCCGGATGGCGCGCAAGCTGAAGTCTTTGGTATTCGTTTAAATTTTTATAAACTTTGGAAATTTCTTTTTCGAGGTTCTTATTTAAAATTTCGACCGCGTCCTCATCGCCGCGAATTTTAGCCGCGGTGATGTCCTCGTCGATCTGCTTTATAGACTTTTCGAAGTCCAGATAGCTAGCCATTAATCTACTCTTTTGAAAATAAGCGATGCGTTCGTGCCGCCAAATCCAAAGTTATTGCTCATAACGCAATCGAGTTTGGCTTTTCTAGCGACGTTTGGCACGTAATCCAAATCGCAATCGGGATCTTTTGAAATTTGATTTATCGTAGGCGGTATGATGCCGTTTTGCATCGCTAAAAGACTGATCGCAGCCTCTACCGCTCCTGCAGCGCCCAGGCAGTGTCCTAGCTGACCCTTGGTGGAGCTGACCGCAGGCACCTTGCCCTCGCCGAAAAGCTCTTTTAACGCCGTGGTTTCGTTTTTATCGTTTATCGCAGTGGACGTTCCGTGGGCGTTGATATAATCAATCTTCGGGCATCCCGCCATCTCGTAGGCCTTTTTCATAGCGCGGATAGGACCGTCTAGGCTAGGCGAAGTGATATGATAAGCATCGCCGCTAGCGCCGAATCCTACGAGCTCGCCGTAAATTTTAGCGCCGCGCGCTTTTGCGTCCCCTAGCTCTTCTAAAACTAAAGCCGCCGCGCCTTCGCCCATAACAAAGCCGTTTCGCTCCGCATCAAACGGACGTGAAGCGTGTGCAGGATCGTCATTTCTAGCGCAAAGCGCCTTCATCGCGGCAAATCCGCCGATACCTACGGGACAAACCGCAGCCTCGGCACCCACTGCGAGCATCTTTTTCGCTTCGCCAATCATGATAACTCTCGCAGCGTCCATAATCGCATGCGCAGAAGCCGCACAAGCCGTAACACTGGATAAATTCGGACCTTTTAATTTATAATATATAGAAACAAAGCCGCCGAGCATATTTACTAATGCAGAAGGGATAAAAAACGGAGAAATTCGCCTAGGGCCGCGCTGCAAGCAGGTATTGGCATTTATCTCAATATTCGGTAAACCGCCGATACCGCTAGCCGAGCTAACGCCGAATTCGTCGCTATCGAAACCGCTAAATTTAGCGTCATCCATAGCTTCACCCGCGGCTTTAAGTCCCAGCTGGATAAATCTATCCATCTTTTTTATCTCTTTTCCATCCTCGATTATGCTCGAAGGATCGAAACCTTTTACTTCAGCTGCAATTTGAACCGGAAATTCGCTAGCGTCAAAGAGCGAAATTTTATCAACCCCGGTTTTTCCGTTACAGATATTTTCAAAACTGCTCTGTTTGTCAAGCCCGAGAGAGGTTATCATCCCGATGCCCGTTACTACGACTCGTTTCAAAACCGCTTCCTTAAAATTTTATTTTTTAGGCAAATTTTCTATATAATCTACTACGTCTTTAATGCTTACTAATTTTTCGGACTCGCTATCTGGGATCTCGATACCAAATTTCTCCTCTAAAGCCATTACTAGCTCAACTACGTCAAGAGAGTCCGCGCCCAAATCCTCGATAATTTTAGAGTCAAGTTTAACCTGATCCGGGCTTACGCTTAGTTGCTCTACAACTACGTCTCTTACATCTTCAAATACTGCCATTTTAGCACTCCTTTAAAAAAATACCGCGTAATTCTATAATATTTAACCTTAAATTCCGCTATTTAACGCTACATATAGAGCCCGCCGTTGATTTTAAGCGTCTCTCCAGTAATGTAGCCCGCGCCGTCGCTGAGTAAAAACGCAACTCCTTCGGCGACGTCGCTCGTGCTTCCGAGGCGCTTAAGCGGGATGCTCGCTTCGTAGCTTGCTTTTGCGTCGTCGCTTAACGCGTCCGTCATATCGGTGGCGATGAAGCCAGGAGTTATGCAATTAAAGCGGATTCCGCGCGCGGCGCCCTCCTTTGCGAAACTCTTACTCATCGCGATCATTCCGCCCTTGCTCGCGCTGTAATTGACCTGCCCGGCGTTTCCCATTTCGCCGACGATCGAGGCGATGTTTACGACCGCGCCGAAGCGCTTTTTACTCATTAGCTTTAAAGCTTCACGGCAGCCGATGAAGGCGCTGCTTAAATTTGCTTCGATCACGCCCATGAAGTCTTCCAACTTCATCCTAAGCGCGAGCTTGTCGTTTGTGATGCCCGCGTTATTTACGAGATAGCTTAGCTCGCCGTCACTTTGCGCGATCAGGGCAATCGCCTCGCTAAATTCCGCCTCATTCGTCGCGTCAAATTTTATCACCGCACCCTCTCCGCAGTTTGCGCGGATCTCCTCTAGCAGCGCGTCGGCTATCTCGGGCTTTGAGCGATAATTGATCCACACCTTAAGTCCGTAGCCGGCTAAAGTCCTTGCGATCTGTGCGCCGATACCGCGGCTTGCGCCCGTGATTAAAACGTTTTTCCCGCTAAATTTCATACTTATCCTTTTTGTTAAAATTTTAATCTCTAGCGTAAATTTATCCAAATTTACCTAAATTTTAGCAGTTTAAATCTACTCGCGACCCGCGCCGTTTAAATTTCAAAATAGCGCCTCGTCCATCTCCGTGGGCTTTGGCAGCCCCATTAGTTTTAGTACAGTCGCTGCGACGTTGCTAAGCCCGAGCCCGCTTTTTAGTTCAGACGCGCCGCGTCCCAGCACGAAACAAAATACGTCGAAGGTCGTGTGATTGGTCAAAATTTCGCCGTCCGCGTCTCGCATCGCCTCGCAGTTGCCGTGATCGCTGATCTGGACATAGGCGTAATCGTGCGCCTTCGCCGCGCTTAAAATTCTACCGATGCATTCATCCACCGCCTCTACCGCCTTTACCGCGGCATCGTAATTGCCCGTGTGGCCGACCATATCGCCGTTTGCGAAATTTACGACGATGAAATCAATCCCCGCTTCGATACCGCGGATCACCGCGTCGCACACCGCAGGCGCGCTCATCTGCGGCTGCTCGTCGTAGGTTTTTACTTTGGGGCTTGGGATCAACACGCGAGTTTCGTTAGGCAGCGGCTCCTCGACGCCGCCGTTAAAGAAAAACGTCACGTGAGCGTATTTTTCGGTCTCGGCGGTATGAAGCTGCGTAAGACCGGCTTCCGCGATCACTTCGCAAAGCGTGTTTTTAAGCACAGGCTTCTCGAAAAGCAGAGGAAATTTAAAGCTTGCGTCGTACTCGCTCATCGTGATTAAATTTTTCACGATGAATTTTCGCTTGAATTCGCTAAAGCTCTCATCGCCCAAAGCCGCGCAAAGCTCTCTAGCGCGATCGTTTCTAAAATTTATAAAAATCACTCCGTCATCCGCGCCGATACCGCTAAAGCCGCTAAAGCTCGCAGGCTCGATAAACTCGTCGCTCACGCCGCGCTCGTAGCTTTGCAGCATGTACTCGCTAGGCGAAATTTCAAGCGGCGCCGCTTCGCCCATAAGCACGTCGTAAGCGCGTTTTACGCGGTCAAAGCGCTTGTCGCGATCCATCGCGTAAAAGCGCCCGCAAACGCTGCCGACTTTAAATTTAGCCTGTAGGTGCTTTAAAAATTCCGCCCCGCTGCTCGGCGAAACGTCGCGCCCGTCGGTGATGGCGTGCGCCCAGGTCTCGCAACCCGCATTCTGCGCTATCTCGCAGATCGCGTCGAAATGGCGCAGGTGCGAATGCACGCCGCCGTCGCTGTAAAGCCCTATGACGTGCACCCTGCGGCACTTTGAAAGCAGGCTTTGCAGCGCTTCGTTTTTCTCAAGCGAGCCCTCATCGATCGCGCGATCGATTTTGACTAGGTTTTGATACAAAATTCTCCCGCTTCCGATCGTCATATGCCCTACTTCGCTATTTCCCATCTGCCCTTGCGGCAAGCCCACGGCAAGCCCGGAGGTGCGCAGCAGCGTATTTGGAACGTTTTTAAAAAGATAATCATAGGCGGGCTTTTTAGCATTTGCGAACGCGTTAAATTTATCGCTCGCGTTAAAGCCGATGCCGTCGGTGATAAGTAAAATCGTCTTTTGCCCCATTTTGGCTCCTAAATTTCGTCTAAATTTCGCCGCACAGGCCTTTTGAAGCAGGTCTGCGGCGCTGTTTTTACGAGCGGCATTATACTTTCTTTTGGCAAATGCGGCAAAATTTCATCCGCCCTAAAAGCTAAATTTTACCTCTTTTATACTAAAATGCGCGTTTTCATATAAAATTTCATAAAATTTAAAAGGCAAACTTTGTTTTATTATCTCTATCATCTTACGAATATAAATTTTTTCCAATACATCACCGCGCGCGCAGGGCTTGCGTTTTTTATCGCTTTTTGTTTTTCGGTCTGGGCTATGCCGCGGTTTATCCGCTGGGCGCAAGCTAGACACGCCGCGCAGCCCATCTACGAGCTTGCGCCGCAAAACCATCAGAAAAAGAGCAAAACCCCCACGATGGGCGGGCTCGTTTTCGTTACCGCCGCGGTGCTTGCTAGCCTGCTGTGCGCCAAGCTAAACAACGTCTTCGTGCTCTGCGGGCTGCTTTGTTTAGTAGGCTTCGGCTACATAGGCTTTAAGGACGATATCTCTAAAATTTTAGGCCGCCAAAACCACGCAGGTCTTAGCGCGCGAGCTAAATTCGCGCTACAAAACGTCCTGGCGCTTTTGATCGGAGGGACGCTTTATGCTTTTAGCGATCTGGGCGGGGAATTTTTCGTGCCGTTTTTCAAATACCCTCTACTAAATTTATGGATCTTCGCGCCGCTGTTTTGGACGATCGTGATAAGCGCGAGCTCAAACGCAGTAAATTTAACCGATGGGCTAGACGGGCTAGCGACCATTCCGTCGGTGTTTTCGCTCTGCAGCTTGGGCGTATTTGCCTATCTGTGCGGGCACGCGATCTACTCGCAATATCTCTTGCTACCGCGCGTCGCGGGCGCAGGCGAGGTCTGCATCATCGTCTCGGCGCTCATCGGCGCGCTGCTTGGGTTTTTATGGTTTAACTGCTACCCCGCCGAAGTCTTTATGGGCGATAGCGGCAGCCTCAGCGTGGGCGCATTTTTAGGATACTGCGCGGTCATCACGAAGAATGAAATTTTGCTCATAATGATCGGCTTTGTCTTCGTCATCGAGACACTCAGCGTGATCTTACAGGTGAGCAGCTTTAAAATTTTTAAACGCAGAATTTTTCTGATGGCACCGATACATCACCATTTCGAGCTTAAAGGCTGGGTCGAAAATAAAATCATCATCCGCTTTTGGATCATCGCGCTGATCGCAAATATCATAGCGCTGACATCGCTGAAACTGAGATAAAATGCGAGCGCGGATCAAATGTGGCTTTTTGAAAGATACGAGAGAAGCGGCGAAATTACCAAGCTTAGCGCCGATGAGATAGCTCAAATTTTATGGGGCAAAAAGGGAAAAAAATGAAAAAATCGCTATTTGGCTACGGGCTTACGACCAGAGCGATCGCCGAGCACTGCCAAAAAGACGGCTCCTGGGACATCTACGACGATAAATTTGAAATTTCTTCGGGCGCGCCGAAGCTGGACGAGTTCGGTAACGCGCTTTTAAACCCGAGCGAGTTCGATCCCGCCGCAAGCGAGCTTGAAATCCCAAGTCCAGGCTTTCCGCCGCATCACGAGCTGGTGCGAAAGGCACGAAATTTAATCAGCGAATACGATTATTTTGACGATTACAAAGGCCTCAAAATTTGGATCAGCGGCACGAACGGCAAGACTACGACGACGAAGATGATGCAGCACCTGCTTGAGCGATACGGCTCGCAAATGGGCGGCAACGTGGGCGTTCCGCTTGCAAAGCTTGATAAAAGTGCCAAAATTTGGGTGCTGGAGACGAGCTCGTTTACGCTGCACTACACCAAGCGCGCGCGTCCCGACATCTACGTGCTGCTTGCGATCACGCCCGATCATCTCAGCTGGCACGGCGATTTCGCGGAGTATGAGCGCGCCAAACTCTCGCCGCTGCTAGCGATGCGCGAAGGCTCCGTGGCGCTAATCCCGCGCGCCTACGAAAGCTCTGCCGCCGCGCAAAACAGCCTAGCCCGCGTGATCTGTTACGAAGACGAAGCGGATCTGGCGCAAAAATTCGGCATCGATCTGGGCGAAATAAAATTCCGCACCCCCTTTTTGATAGACGCGCTTTTGGCGCTGTGCGTGGAGAAAATTTTATTCGACAGATGCGACGCCATGCGACTGAATGACTTCGTGATCGAGGGCAATAAGCTAGAGGAGTTTACCGACGTGCGCGGCAGGGTCTGGGTCAATGACACGAAGGCCACCAACATCGATGCGTGCGCGCAGGCGCTGAAGCGCTACGCGGGGCGCAAAATACATCTGATCCTCGGCGGCGACGATAAAGGCGTGGATCTGCACCCGCTTTTTGCGGAGTTTAAAAAATACGATCTGCAAATTTACGCGATCGGCTCAAATACCGATAAAATCGTGCTTTTATGCGACGAGTACAGACTTCCTTGCGTGCGCTGCGAAATTTTACAAACGGCGGTGAGCGAAATTTCGAAGCGGTATCGAGGCGCAGGCTTTGAACAAAGCGGCGCAAGCGAATTGAAAGTACAAAATTTAGGCGCGGATGACGGATGCAACGGCGGCAAGGCGAAAGAAAACGCAAAGATCGGCGAGGACACGCTGCAAAAAGGCGGCGGCTCATCTGCCGCAAGCAACGACGCCTCTTCGCCGAAACGCCGCGCAAATGACGGTGAAACTCAGAATTCGCAGAATTCTAAAAATTTCGAAAATTTTAAAAATTCCATACATTCTGCGAGCGAAATAGCGCTGTTAAGCCCTGCATGTGCCAGTTTGGATCAATTTAAAAGCTACGCTGAACGCGGCGAGCTATTTAAAAAACAAGTCGCACAACTCGGATAGATAAGCATATCAAGTTTAGATGGATCAGGTCGAGCCTTTATTAATACAATTTGCAATCGTATTTTAAAATTTCAATGCTTCTTCTGCGCGGATATATCTAAGTAAGTCTAGCTGAAGCATGCCTCGCGATGTCACACTACTGGCTTTGACGCAATGTTTATAAAGATGCTTCGCCAAGTCCAAATTAAAGCCAATTTTCGACGCTAAATTTAACCAATCGCGGCTATCGACCATTATGCGCGCAAATTTGTCTACTTTGCATAGCCTAGAACCAAGCGTATAATTTGCAAAGTCGGCTAAATAGTAAATTTATATCACTTTGCTTTTAGATTGATAGCCCTTTTTGATTATTGTAAATTACTGCGCAAGCAATATTTTTATCACTAAAATTTAGAAAATTCCAACTGAGTAAATTTGGCTGTTTTGGAGCGCAACGTACAAAAATCTAGCGAAAATCAAGGATTTTAACCGAGATTTAAGTATTGCATGGATAAAATTACTTTTCTTTTTCGGTGGTTGGATAGCTCAGTCGGTAGAGCAGCAGACTGAAAATCTGCGTGTCGGCAGTTCGATTCTGCCTCTAACCACCACTTAATCTATCTTCAATAAACCCGCATCTTAGATAAAAAGCAATCTCGAATTAAATATCTTTTAACACAACAATGCTAAAATAATGAAATTTTACGAAAGGCAAAAGCGGTAAAAGCATGCTGATTCTTGGCGAAAAATATAAATTTACCAATATAGAATTAAAAAAGCTTAATAAAAAATTCGACAAAGTCGACATCGTAAAATACACAGCTCGCCCCTTCGTAGAGGTTCGGCTACAGATCGAAGGTCTACTTAAAAATCACAATTATAAATTTCTGATCATAAATACCAAAGAATTTATCGATCCTAAAATGATAAAATTCCTCACGCTTTTGCAGTTTCGCTTCAATCACAAGCGGCTCAAAATTCTAACTATCGAAAAATTTTTAGAAAAATTCTTTCATAAATGTTAT
This sequence comes from uncultured Campylobacter sp., assembly GCF_938045205.1. GTDB lineage: Bacteria > Campylobacterota > Campylobacteria > Campylobacterales > Campylobacteraceae > Campylobacter_B. The sequence continues at coordinate 3,291 of NZ_CALIMY010000155.1, read as the reverse complement.
ATTCCCGACGACGATAGGGATTTGGAATTTTTAAGCAACATTAGGCCGTATAACGACTTCGAGTACGCTACGAAGCGCGTCATAGACTACATAGGCGGAGCGATCTTGTATGTAATATTTTTTGCGATCAAATTTCACGTAAAAAAGAAAATAGACGAGCAGTCGCCGGGGAAATTATACTTCATACAAAATCGCGTAGGATTAAATTTGAAAAATTTCAGATGTTATAAATTTCGAACCATGCACGAGCATTGCGTTCATAATCCATACACAAAAAAAAACGATAGCAGGGTGTTCGAGTTCGGCAAATTTATGAGAAAGACTAGGATAGACGAGCTGCCGCAATGCATCAACGTACTGCGTGGAGATATGCACCTAATCGGGCCTCGGGCGGAATGGGACATTTTGGTTAGAAACTACGAAAAAGCGATCCCTTATTACAACGAACGCCATCTGGTCCGCCCTGGTATCACCGGCTGGGCGCAGGTTAATTACCCCTATGGAGAAAACATCGATGATGCCAAGCAAAAGCTAATGTATGATCTCTATTACATCAAATACTGGTCGCTGTGGCTAGAGATCAAGACGATCTTTGCGACGATCAACGTTATGATCAGAAAAAAGGGTTTATAAAATTTAATCTCCCAAAACCATCTTTAAAAGCCTGTAGTTTGCTTTATGAACATCAAATTTTTCCTCCGCGATCCTTCTGCTCTCTAGTCCCATTTTATCGATCGCTCCTGGATTATGTATAAAATACTCCATCTTCTGCACCAGGGCTTCATATTCGCAGGGCGGCACCAAAAAGCCGTTCAGTCCGTCCGTGACCGTCTCTTTGCAGCCCACGCTATCGGTCGTGATCACCGCCCTGCCTATCGCCATCGCCTCCTGCGTGCTTCTAGGAACGCCTTCTCTGTAATACGACGGCAGTACGAACACGCTAGAGCCTGCGATCCACTCATCCACATTGTCCACGAAGCCCGGATATATCACGATATCGTCGTTTAGATACATATCTAGGTGTCGTTTTTTCAGACCGAAAGGATTTGTCTCGTCAAAGGAGCCCAAAATATAAAATTTCACCTCTTTGTGCTTTTTCTTTATGATCTTTGCAGCCCGTAGATACTCAAACTCCCCCTTCTCCGCCAAAAGTCTAGCTACAAATATAAAACTCACGGGCTTTGCGGGCGCTTGGGAGTATTTAAATTTAGCCAGATCGACCCCGATGCCGCCTAAAATTTCAACGCTTTTTACGCCGATTTTATATCTACCAACAAGGTCTTTTTTATCGTCGCTATTTAGCAAAATGAGTTTATCGAGCAGAGGAAGGCTAAACTTATAAAGTAAAATTTGAATAAATTTTATAAATTTAGCTTTCGCGGAAGATCCATTTTTATGCAAAGTAAAGGCCCCGCCTAGCCCCTCAAGCATACCGACGATACGCGGTACTCTCGCTAATCTTGCCGCTATGGTGCCAAAAATCACGGGCTTGACAAAAAAGCTAAATACTATATCTGGCTTATGTTTTTTAATGAGCTTTATCAAATCATATACCGCAAGAGCGTCACCAAGCGGATTTAATCCTTTAGAATTTAGCTTGTAATCCAAAGCCGTCGCGCCGAGCTCTTTGATCCTGCTGCGAGAGACATCGTCGTAATCATCCGCTAGGCAATAAATTTTAAAATTTTGCCCGATAAGCTTTGTGATAAATTCTTTTCTGAAATTTATCATCATAGAAGCAGCGCCACCAATAATAAAAATTTTTTTCAAAACGAGACTCTGTTATTAAATAATAGATATTTCATCACGGTGATAAAAAAAGCTATTAGGATAAAATACCCCAAGTAGAAGGTTTTTTTTGTGTTTAAATTTTTAAATAAAACGTAGGGGATAAAAAATTCAAAAACGCTAAATAGCAGATAAACTCTGCCTAAAATAGGGATGCCGTAAAATAAAATCCGCAGCAGCGCCGCAAAATACGCGAGATTGTATAAAAATATACTCTTTTTATCCGTCTCTTTTTTGTAAAACAGCACAGACAGCATATTCGTAAAAAGGATAAAATAGATGCCCAAATAGCTAAAAATGCTTTCGCTATACGGTTTCATATGATAAGAGACCAGATAGTCCATGTAGATATTGGCAGGGACGTGATTGTAGATAAAATCCGCAGTTATTTGAATAATACCTATCCTATTAAATACAAAAAATAGCATAAATGCAAAAATCATCAGGGCGGCTTTATAGTGCTTTTTAAATAAATCAAATATCAAAAATAGAGGTATTATAATGATAATAGTCGGATGAAAAAGCGCCCCTATGGCGGTAAGCATAAAAGATTTTAAAATTTTACGCTCATAGTATAAAATAAAAACTATCGGTATAAGGGTCGTAGCGATAACCGATCTAAGGGCATTGAATGACATGGCAAAAAACGACAATGTAAATAGAATATATGTAATAATTTGAAGCTTGTCGTCAAAATAATAAAATTTTTTATAAGTTTTGACCATATAATTCAAAGCAATAGTTTGTATTAAAGACCAAATGACAAAAAGTAATCCATAATTAATAGTTAAAGGGTTTAAATATTTTATCAAAAGATACATAATTATCCCTTTGTACAGGGAATATAATCTTTCTGTTTCTAAAAATAAAAATTTATACATTATATAATCGGTCCCGTAATTATCCTGAAACGCTACTAAAATAAAGAATATAGATAAAAAAGCGTAATATAGCAACGGTCGGATTTCTCTGTGTCTTATAGAAAAACCATATGCTAAAGCAGCGAAAAAATAAAATATAAAAATTGCGTATAAAGTGTACATATTTTAACTCATTGTCTATTTAGAGGTATTTTTCCTAACCCAAAGAGCTATCTCTCTAAATTTTAGATAGGCTTTTAATCCTAATAAATTATATATAATAACCCCGATCCTATCCTGCGTCTTAGAATTTTTATCTTTCAGCGCAATCATGGAATTATTTTTTATGATTTTATCCATTTTTATTAGAGTATCCCTGCTTAAATCGTCTAAATTATCCTTAAATTTATAAAAGGTCATGAATGCGTCTCTGAGCTTTCTGATCTCTATGGATTTTACGATATCTTTATCATCGCGGAAATATTTTTTTAGCTCGTCTAGGATATTAAATATAATTAAATCTTTAATATCGCCTTTGCTCGTCATGATAGAGTTATCTCTTATAAAATAAAAATAATCCTTCAGATTGCAAAAGGCTATCCTATCCGCCTTTGAGGCTATAATAGGCATGGTCGCAAGGTCT
>NZ_CALIMY010000154.1 GCF_938045205.1 uncultured Campylobacter sp. | reverse complement strand
GGCAGTGCAGGACCTTTGAATACATCCTCCCCCTTCCAAACCGAGTGCAGAGAAACTGCGGCTAAAAATTTCTTTTTTAACGCGCGCTTAGCTCTTTCAAAGCCGAAGGCGTTTTTGATATGTTTCTCGCTTTTGCCTTGTGGGTTTTGGCAGAAAAATAATCTATATTCGTTCAGCATGTTTTTTACGGTTTTGAAGTAATCGCTTTTTCCTCTTTTGTTTGCAAAATCCAAAAAGGGCGTAGTTTTTGTTTTGCTTCCATCGCTATTAGGAACTGCAAAATATAACTCTCTGCTTAAAGCGAAGCGAAACATCTCCTTTACGCGAATCTTTTTGCCGTCGTCGCAGAATATCAAAAGCTCATCGTCTCTTACATCATAGGTATCGTGATATTGTTGCTTTCGGTCAGGATACGCCTGAATCGACACAAAATCTATGATTGAATTATCATTATAAAACGGTACAAATTTTTGATCGTCGAGATAGATGCGATAATCGCCAAGGGCATAAGTATCATAGCTCTGCCCCACAGGTTTTCTATTATGCCCGGGCTTTTTGCCGCCTAGAGGCACGAGATATGCACCTTGCAGTGCCTTATAGTATTTCCTGCTAACCGCGCCATTAATAAGTTCAAGCTTGATCCACTCTTTGGTTTGTCCCCTATATCCGCCATTGCTTTCGTCTGCTATAAACTCCATCTTAGCCCCACATTAGCAAAATTCCCATTTGTGCGTAAATCCCGCCGCTATCATCCGTAAGCTCCATATTTATGGGCGTAGGTCTGGAGCAATCTCCTATATCTTTCAGATGATATATGCTACTTTTTTCATCGGGTTTCTCGCTGGACCAGCTAGGATTGCCCGCACTATCTACCGCCTCAAGGCGATATGCCTTACCTCTATCATTCCCAAAAAATAGCGGGGTTTTGAAGCTATGAAGCGTTTTTGTGGGATCGGTAGTATCCGGGGCGCTTGAATACTTTATTAGCTTCAATATCGCTTCGATATCTTGCCCGCCCAGCTTCCCGCCCTCGGGTATATAAAGCTTGCCCTGCCATGCGTCTTCGTCGAAGCTCAGTATGGTCGAAAATCTATCTGCTACTATGGCACAATAAACCCTAGCGACGGGGTTTGTTGCCTTAGCCCATACCGTAAAGCGACCCCTAGGGCTTGAAGTACCGTTGCTGCGTTTGCGACTAAAAATACTAGAGCTTAGGCTAAAGTCTGAATTCGTATCTCCTGAATCCATTTTTAGCGCCTTTTCGCAGGCGGCATCTTTGTATAATACTACGTCAGCCATCTTCAATCCTTCTCTTTAATTTCATTGAAATCGCAGCTAAATTCGTTTGCGAAATAGCCGATATTCATTGTTTTCTCTAACTTTCCGTCTAAATATAGCTCTAGCTTATAAGCTCCGTAATCGCTAAATTTAATCTCCACCTCCCCGAAAGGATCGGCACTAAAGCTTTGC
>NZ_CALIMY010000153.1 GCF_938045205.1 uncultured Campylobacter sp. | reverse complement strand
ATATTTCGTCTTCCGCGCCGTTTCTGCCAAATTTATGCACCAACGAGCATATGAGTGAATGCTCGGCGTTGCTTAATTTTTCTAGCAAATCAGCTCCGCTTTTTGTTCTGTAAATGCTTTCTTTTACGCCGTTAAAGACATTTTCTATCTGCTCGTCAAGCTCGGTTCTATCTGTGATTATAAGCACCCTAGAGTTTAAATTTTCTTTTATCCATTTTGCAAGCCAGACCATACTTAAGCTTTTGCCGCTACCTTGTGTATGCCAGATGATACCACCTTTTTTAGCGCGTAAAAACTCCTGCGCGCATTTTACACCGAAATATTGATTGTGCCTGCAAGTCTTTTTTATCCCACAGTCGTATATGATAAAGTCGTGTAAAATTTCAACCAGTCTCTCTCGCCCGCAAATCGCTTTAAGTCCGCCATACAAACTTAGTTTTTCGCCGTTTTCTTTAAATTCTAAGAAGTATTTTTCAGGCGTCTCTATCACGCCGTATCTTAGTCCTTCGCTCTCGTTTCCGGCCATTACAAGCTGCACGGTAGTAAAAAAGCTCTCTATAAACCTCTTGTCTTGGCTTGATAAATTTTGTCTTATGCCTTCGCTCACCGACACGCTTGAACGCTTTAGTTCTAGCACGCAAACGGCTATACCGTTTATATAAAGCACTATATCGGGGCGTTTGTCAAATTCGCCGTTTATAGTTTTTACGTTTACTTCCTCGGCTATGCTAAATTTATTTGCCAGCGGATTATCCCAGTCGATGAGCCAGACGCTCTGATTATTTTCGCCTACTTCTTCTATTACTTTTACGCCGTATCTTAAAAGCGAATATATGGCTTCATTTGCATCGTATAGTTTTCGCCCGCCGCTTGTGTGATTTTCATATTGTAGTTTTTTTAAGGCTTTATCTATAAGCTTATCGCTGTAGCCACGACCTTGCAGCCACGTCCTAAGCTCGTCCTCTCTTATGTTTTTATTATCGAGTCCTTGCAGATCGCCTATATATTCGTAGCCAAGCTCGTTTTTAAAGAGATCTATGACTCGCTCTTGCGTTTTTATCTCTTTTTCTACCGTATTTTCTTGCATAACTCACCCCTTTAGCCTTATTTTGCCGCTTAATAGCTCGTCCATAGCGCCTTGTTTTATCATCTTTAGTTTTTCTATCTCATCTTGCAAAGCCGAAATTTCATCGTCCATATC
>NZ_CALIMY010000152.1 GCF_938045205.1 uncultured Campylobacter sp. | reverse complement strand
TAAGCCCTAAATTTGAGCTTTAAATTTAACCCGCGGCGGAGTATGAATTGAAACGCGAATCGAAACGCTTATAATCTCAAAGCGTTATTTTTTCGCGCTAGAAGCGTCCATAAAGGCCTGCTCTTCGGCGCTTGGTTTATACTCATCGCCGAAAAATCCCTTCTTCGCCTTGATCTTTTCCTCCATCATCTTCTTTTCGTAAATTTTATACGTCGGTCGCCAGTACTCTAGGTAGTTGCGAAGCCCGATGCCATGTCCCGCGCTTACGTGGCAGCTCGCGCATTTTAGCTCGCGCTCGGTGCCTAGGAGCTTTTTGTAGTGCGCGTGCATGCGCTGTGCCTGCTCGGAGGTGATTTTGCTGTCTATCACGGTGGCGTGGCAGCTCGTGCAGCCGTTGTCAAACACATAGTGCTCGCGGTTTTCGCGCCTTTTGTTCCAATCAAATTTTTCAGGCTCGTCGAAGAAGTGCGAGTAGCCCTCCAGCACGCCGTTTTTGGCCTTTTGATAGACGTATTTTACAATATTGTCGTGCGGTAGGTGGCAGTCGACGCATTGGGCTTTGATGCCCGTTTTGCCCTTGCCCGAGTGAACGTCCTCTTGATAGGCGATCACCATCGGATCCATCTCGTGGCAGACGTCGCAGAATTTATCGGTGCTCGTTTTCTCGAGCGCGTAATGCACCGGCACGACGACGAAAAACCCTATAATGCCGCTTATTAAGATGATAAGCGCTAGTAATTTTTTAGAAATTCTCATGGTGTCACCCCCATCCATTGCGGCACTTCGTGCTCGTGGCATTCGGTACACATATTCGTAGATGCCTTGTGCTCGTTGTGGCATTCGTCGCAGTATAGCGTAGGACCGTCGTGGACGGAGTTGTGCGGATTGGCCTTGAGCGTATCCATAAATTTAAGCCTCAAAGCGAGCTGCTTTTTGTCGCCGTGGCAGCTGATACAGCCTTTATCGCCGATGCTTTTAAATTTAGACGGATCGCTTCCTTGATTTATGTGGCAATCGACGCAGTCAAACGACAAATGCTCGTGATGAGGTTTGATTTTGTATTTTGCCCGAAGCTCATCTGAAACGACTATGTTCGTGGCGTTGGCGTCATTAGCGCTCGGCGCGCCGAACAAAGTCGCGATGATACAGCACAGAAACAGCGCCGTAAAACTGAAATTTTTCATTTGCAACCTTTTAGAAAACTGCCTTGCCGGGCCCGCTTTCGCTACCGGCAAGGCTTTAAAGAGCTTGCGCTCAGACCAAATTAGGCGATCTGCTCGCCAGCGATCATTCCGAAAACTATGCAGTCGGTTATCGCAACCGTACCGAGTCTGCTCGCGCCGTGCGTACCGCCGGTGATCTCGCCCGCAGCCCAAAGCCCAGGGATCGGCTTATTGGTTTTAGATGATAAGACCTCGGCTTTGGTATTGATTTTTAGGCCGCCCATAGTGTGGTGAGGCTTCGGCGAGAGGCGGATGACGTAGAAAGGTCCCGCTTCGTTGATCTCGCTTAGCGCGCTTTCTTGCTTGCCGAACTCATCTTTTTTGGCTTTAACGCCTTCGTTGTATTTTTTAACGCTCTCTTTTAAGGCATCTGCAGGCACGCCGTATTTACTGGCGATCTCATCTAGGCTCGCGCATTCGCCCACTAGCTTGCCGCTTGCCATGCCTTTAGAAATAACCTCTTCGCTTAGGTCTTTAAACGCCATTTTTGTGTCTGCAAAGGTTATCGGATAGGCTTTCGGATCCTCGCGTAAAATTTTAAACTCCGCATCCGCGCGGGTCTTACGGTCTGCAAGCTCGTTCATAAAGCGCTTGCCCGTGCGAACGTCCACGGCGATGCCGTATTTAAAGGTGCCTTGCTGAGTTAGGATCGGAGCGGTACCGAAGCCTTTCTCATCGGGGCTCGCCCACGGACCGAACTGGATCCAATCGACCTGCACCGGATACGCGCCGATCTCAAAGGCTTTTAGTAGCACGCCCGCGGTAGCTCCCGGATGGTTGGTGCTATCGACATCATCAGGAATGCGCGGGTCTTGAAGCTTGCGGAAAATTTTATCGCGGCAAAATCCGCCCGCTGCGAGTACTACGCCTTTTTTGGCTTTGAGCGTCTTTTTTGTGCCGCTCGTGTTTTCAAGATCGTCGCTGTAAAGATTCGGATCAAATTTATACTCCTCACGGATCACGACGCCCGCTACGCGACCTTCGTCCATTACGAAATCGTCAAATTTGGCGCGGCGGCGAAGCTCGCAGCCTTTGTCTTTTAGTGCTTCAAATTTTTCAAGCATCGGCTGGATGTAGCCCGAGCCGCTATCATTTGTAGTTAGCATCGAGCGCGCGACGCTGTGACCGCCGAAGTGCGCGCAGTGATCCATCTTAAATTGCACGCCGTTATCTACGAGGAATTTAAACGCGTCTAGGCCGCGGTCTGCTAGCGTGCTTAAAAGCTCGGGGTGATTGATGCCAAGTCCTGCTTTTAGACAGTCGTTCATAAATAGCTCTTTACTGTCTTTGATGCCCGTTTTTTCCTGCACTGGGTTCATTGGCACGCTCATACCGCCGCCGTTGATTACGGAGTTTCCGCCGATACGGCCCATCTTTTCGAGGATTAGCACTTTATTGCCTTTTTGCGCGGCTTTTAAGCCCGCCGCAAGCCCTGCAAAACCGCTGCCGATGATGATTACATCCCACTCCTCGTCAAATTTGACGTCCTTTGCGTCTACAGCGCTTGCTTGTGCATTCACCGCGCTAAGTGCGAGTGCACCGGCTCCTACCATACCCATTTTCAGTATGTCGCGTCTCTGCATATTTTGC
>NZ_CALIMY010000151.1 GCF_938045205.1 uncultured Campylobacter sp. | reverse complement strand
CAAAATTTTGCCTTGAAATTTCGTTTTAAAATTTTAAACTCGCGATTTGGAGCGGAATTTTATAGAGCAGAATTTGCAGTGTGAAATTTTAAGGCACAAAATTTTAAACCGTAGGGCTCAGCTGCGTAGAGTTAAAATTTGGCGTTCAAGACCAGTCGCGTTAATTTAATGCGCTCACGCTCACGACAGCCGTGCGGGCCCTGCGCTTAGATGAGCCGCGTAAGCGCCGGACATGCTGTTTTGCGAAACAGCGGGCGAATGTTAAATTTAAATGCCGCGGCTTCGGCCCACTATTTAAGGCGCTTGGGAAATTTCAAGTCGCGACATTCGGTTTAAATTTAGCAACATTCGCTCGCTACGGAGTGAGCATAAAATTTGGCGCACTAACTCGAGGCGCTAAATTTTAATGGGCGGGCTTAAAATTTTAAAAAATTATAAGCCCTAGCGAAATTTCAAGCTCTATGAAATTTCAAAATTTTAAATCCGCTGCCGCAGTCTTTGGGTGTAGCCTTAAAGTCGCCGCGGTATATGTGGCATAAGAGTGGAGCGGCTTAAAATTACGCGGCTTTCGGAAGCGTTAAGTTTCAAAAGTAAGGTAGTTTCAAAATAGTTCGAGCTTTTAAGATCGCAAGCTGTTTGATCTAGCGAGATTTTGAGCCGCAAAGCTTCGAGCTTCGCGGGCTTTGCAGAAGCGCGAAACTTTTAAAGCTGCGATAGTTTGAAGGCCGCGGCGAGCGTTCAAAGCCGCATCGGTTTTAAAAAAGAGCGGACCTGGGCTGAGGATTAAATTTACGATTTTATAGAGCTTAAAATTTAGACGCGCAAAAGCGCGCGAAACGAGGGGAAGCGATGACAACGAAGCAGAATGTGCCTGCAAATTTATACGATCTGGATATGGAGCGCGCGATTTTAAGCTCGCTTTTGCAAAACGAGGACGCATACGGCGAGCTGAGCGAGATAATCTCGGTCGGCGATTTTTTCTACAAGCCGCACGCCGACATCTACGAGGCGATCGTCAAGTGCTCTTCGCACAACGAGCCGATCGCGCCGAGCTTCGTTAAAAAATGGCTAGCCGATCGCTACGACGATGGCGCATTTACCGAGGTCGTAGCCACCAGCGGCGTGGTTGATGCCCCAAAATACGCACTCGAGCTGCGCGAAAAATCTATCAAGCGCTCGCTAATCAAGGTCGCGCACGAGATCCCTTCGATGGTAAACGAAGCCGTGCGCAGCAAGGACACCGCCGATAAAATCAGCTCCAAAATTTACGAGCTCATCGACGAGGAGCGCCACGGCGGCATCAAAAAATCGCACGAGATCATCGCCGACGTAGTAGAGGAGCTCAAGCGTCAAAAGGCGCTCGCAGGCTCGGAGCTCGTGGGGCTGGATACCGGCTTTCGCTTCCTAAACGACTGCACGAAGGGGCTAAAGCCGGGCGAGCTCATTATTATCGCCGCCCGCCCCGGCATGGGCAAAACTGCTTTTGCGTTAAATTTGATGATGAAAACTCTGCAAAGCGGCAAAGGCGTCGTATTTTTCTCGCTCGAGATGCCCTCTGTGCAGCTGATGTACCGCATACTAAGCGCGCTTAGCTCGATCCCGCTAAGCGACATAATGAGCGCCAAGCTCAGCGACGACGACTGGACGCGCTTCAACGACGCCTGCGACGCGGTGCTGAATATGCCGCTTTTCGTCTATGACAGCGGCTACGTGAACATCCACCAAGTCCGCACCCAGCTGCGCAAACTTAAATCCGCGGATGCCAACATTGAGCTTTGCGTGATCGATTACATCGGACTTATGACGAGCACGAGCAACTACTCCGAGCGCCACCTACAAATCGCCGAAATTTCGCGCGGACTCAAGCTCTTGGCGCGCGAGCTAAACATCCCGATCATCGCGCTATCGCAGCTAAACCGCTCGCTTGAGGCACGCTCTAACAAACGCCCGATGCTAAGCGATCTGCGCGAAAGCGGCGCGATCGAGCAGGATGCGGACATTATACTTTTCGTCTATCGCGACGAGGTTTATAAAGAGCAGATGGAGCGCGAGCGCATTTCGCGGCTGGAGGCCGAGGGCAAGGACGCGGGCGAGCCCGTGTTTAGGCGCAACGACTATCAGGAAAAAGCCGAAATCATCGTCGGCAAAAACCGCTCTGGAGAGGCGGGTAGGACGATCGAGGTGGGCTTTCAGGGCAGATTTACCCGCTTCGTCGATACGAGCTTCGGCGGCGAGCCCAGCGAGAGCACGATCTTTAACGAAAACGACAATCTCGACTACGTCTCGCAGCTGCAAGATCAGGGCTTTGAGGAGCCAGTTGGACAGCATCTCGATATAGCGCAGAATTTGCAACAGAATTTAGCGCAAAGCTTTAACGGCGCGGAGAGTTTTAACGAAGCGGAAAATAGTGGCGTAAGTTTAAACGAAAGCTCTGCTGGTGCTCGAAATTCCGGGGTAAATATCGATTTTGACGAGATGCCTAGCTTCGGTCAAAGCGATGCGCAGGACGGCGAGGAGATAGACGGCGAGTCTAAGCTTAGCGTGGAGCAGGGCTTGGCAGAGATGCAGCGCGCGGCACAAGACGCACCGCAAAAGCAAGAATTTGAGGAGCAAAATTTAGATGATACGAGAGCGGGCGGCGTCGTACCAGAAATAGACGCGCATAAAAATTTAGCGGGCACTCTGCGGAGCGCAAAAGACACATCGCGGGGCACAAAAGGCGCGCAGCAAGATGCAAAAGGCACATCGCAAGGCGCAAAGAATACACAGCAAGAAGATGCTGCGTATTTTGAAAGAGATGATGAGCCACCTTTTGAGCCGCAGCAGGACGAGGCGAAATTTAAACCCGCGCCGCCTTTAAATATCGAAGAGATGGGCATTCCAAAGATCAATGAGGCAAACAGGCTCGATGACGACGACGCGCCGCTGGATCTGTGAAATAGCGCTTAGGCTAGCGCTGATCGTTAGCGTTTTTTGTTTCGCGCTTTATGCGCAGGATTTCAGTGACGCGGGCTTTTGCGCGCTGGCGACGTTTTGGGCTTATGCGCTATTTCGGGTGCTATTTAGCTTTTTTTACGAGGCGAAGCAGCGTGCCAATGCGGCGCTATTTCGCAGCAGCGGGATTTTGATTAAAATTTTTAGGGGTAGGTTGATAAGCGGGGTTTTAGCCTTCGCGGGCGCGGTCCTTTTAAGCGTCACTTTGGCGCTAGGCCTAGCGGATCTGCGCGGCGCGGCGCTATTTGTGACGCTAGCGGTGCTGCCTGCAGCTCTTGCCCTGATGCGCCTGGCGGTGCTAAAGCTCAGCCTAAAAGAGATTAAAAATCCTAGAATTTTATCGCTCAAACTTAGCATTTTGCTGCTCGCCGTACTCGCCGTAGCGGTAAATTTTGCCATAAATTTAGCCTATTTGCGGCTTGCAGACGCTACCACGCACTCTTTAAATTCCGCGATAAGTTTTACTCCGCCCGCCCGCACCGCTTCATCCGCCGAAGAATTCGTGAGGAATAACGCTTCGGCACCCGTCGGAAATTTAGCAGCAGATAATACCTCTAAATCCGCTAAAAATTTCGCGGCGAATAACGCTGCCATAGTTATTAGAAATTCCGAGACGGATAATGCCATCAAGCCTGCGCCGGCCATCGTCAAAAATCCTACCGCTTCGCCCGCAAATTTTAAAGCGGGCTCCGTCAGAGCGGCGCAGGTCTCGGCTGCAAATTATAAGGCAAATACCGCCGCCATGCCGCAGACCTTCGCCAAAAATTCTACGACTAGCTCAGCCGCAGCGCAAAATTTAAATTTAGCTCCAACTCCCGCCGCAACGAGTATGGTCGCCGACAGTTCTGCTGAAAATTCCGCGCCAAGCTCTGCATCGGTAGCCGAAATTTTTGAAATTTTAAAATCTACCGCGCCGCAAGCGCACTTCAGATCCGCTCTGCTAAATGAAATTTACGCTTTGAAATTTTACAAAAACGCGCTGTTTGAGCTGGCGCTGTCGCAGAGCCCTAGCGCGCTAAAAATCGCTCTTTTGTTTCTGATCTGCGCGGGAGATTTCCTCTTTTACTGCGCGATCTTGCATCTTTGTGCCTTCGTGCTTTTTATGCCGCGAGCCACGTCCGCGCCCAAAATAGGGCGCTTTAGCGGCACGATCTTCGCGCTTGCCTACGTCACGCTGTGTTTGATCTGTGCCGCGCAGACGCGCACTGTTGCGGGCGAAGCGGATGGTGCACGTCCTAAAAGCGCGGTCGAGACGAGCGTACAGATCGTGCTACAAAGCGGCGAGCGGCTGATCTTAAGCGCGCGCGAGGCGGACGTTCTAAGAGGCGAGCTAAACGCCATGCGCTTTGCCGCGGAAGCAAACGCCGCGTCCGCGCTAAATAGCTACATCGACGCCGTTTACGACGAGGGCGCGAGGCTTAGCGCGCAGAAAATGGCGGATTTCAATTACTCGTTTCTGAGCGATTATCTGGTGCTGTGGCACGGCGTGTGGGACGATGACGCGGGGGCGTATCTGAATGAGAAATTTGCGGGCTTCGTGAGCGAAAGCTTCCCGAAAGATTTTGGCGAGAATATCGCTAAAATCGCTGCGGCAAACGTCAAGAATTATGAGAGTTCGCTAAATTTTACGCTCAAAAAATACGGCGCGAAAATTGATCTTAACGTCACGCAGAGCTTCAGCCTAAAAAGCAAGGCGTATCGCGCGAGCGGGACGGGACTAGGGGCGTTGGGCGGCGTGCTGGGCGCAAAGCTGATAAGCAAGAGCCTCGCTAAAACTGCGGCTAAAACGGGCGCGAAGACCCTTACCAAGGCAGGCGCCAGCGCGACCAGCGGTAGTGCGGGGCTCGTGTGCGGTCCAGGCGCGGTGGTGTGCGTGCCTGCGTTTGCCGTGGCTACGTGGTTTGGGCTGGATTTTGCGTTTGCCAAGGGCGACGAGGCGCTGAACCGAGAGGAGTTTGAAGCTGCGATCGTGCGCGATATGATGGCGGCGAAAGAGGAGTTAAAGCGCGCGCTGGCGGAGGATTTCAACGCGACGATAGATGAAATTTCGAGTGAAATTTTAAATTTAGACGGGAGGTAGGCGACGGATTATGCCCGCGCGACTTAGACCCGTTGCGAGCGAAATTTTACGGCGGATTACGGAGCTTTCGTGCGTGGCGGACGGTAAAATTTTAAAATTTCATTTAAGTGTGGGCGGCGGGTGTCGTGTATCAAAATGGGCGGTTCGGTAGGTACGAAACAATAGCGAAACTGGCGGCAACAAAATAGGCGGTGCAAAACGAGCAGCGTAGCGGGTGTGCAATAAACAGCGCTGCGAGCGAGGAATTTTATAAAATTTTATTCTGCTTTGCTTGCTTTGCCGCACCTGCGCGATTTAAATCGGTTGCGAGTAAAATTTGGCGGCAGATTGCGGAATTTACGTGCGCAGCGTACGGCAAAATTTTAAAATTTTATCCATGCGCACAGGCGGCGGACGGGATTACGGCGCATTTATCGCGCCGCCGCACTCCTTAAATTTAAGAGCCAACTAAAAATTTTTAAATATAATCGCCGCTTAAAATAAGGAGTGCTAATGAAAAAATTCTATCTTAAAATTTCGTTATTTGCGTTTATAGCGGCATTTGTATCGATTCCTGCTGCGGCAAAATCGCATTTGACAAGCTTGATAAAGTTAGAGGATTTTAATAACGAAGAGCAAAGGATGCTTTTTAAATCCTGCGATTACGGTGACGGAAAATATGGATCGTGCAATAAACTCGTTGAAATTTTATCTAAAGAGTGCGAGGATGGTGATATGCGCTCATGTACTATACAGAGTGATTTTTTACAATCTTTGTTTAGAGAAGAGGAAGCTATGAAATATCTGATTAAGCTGTGCGATGCTGACCTTATCGAATATTGCATGGGGCTAGGTTGGGAAGATATAGAATTTAACGGCAATATACAAAGAGCAATTAGGAGTTTTGAAAAAGTATGCGATAGCAAGCTAAAGGATAGCGAGCCTTTTTGTAGAATGAATGAGGAATTAAAGAGCTGCTTAAAAGATAAAGAATGCAATCCGATAATAAAGGGCAAGGCTCTTTTAAAAAGAACTGTAGAGGAGCTGAAATGAGAAGTATTAGCGTTTTATTCTTATTGATTATGATATTGTCGTATCCATTATCTGCCAAATCTACGGCAGAGGAACAAAATCTTTATAACGAATGCAATAAAGGAAACGGCAAATATAGCTCATGCACTAAGCTAATAGAAATTTTATCTAAAAAATGCGATAGCGGTAATATGGAAAAATGCGATGATTTGGGCTATGTTATGGGTTTAGAGCTCGGTATGCGAGAAGCGGCTTTTGTGCCCTTAGAAAAATCTTGCAAGGCAGGTATTGCAGCCTCTTGTTTTAACCTCGGAATTCATGATATTGCGATAAGAGGCAATGTCAAAAGAGCGGCACATAATTACAGCATAGCTTGCGAAAAATATTCAGAGCATCTAGAAAAAGAAAAAATATTTAAACTAAAATCTTGCGCGCTAAAGACGGCTTTAGAAAACTGCTTACGAGATCAGGAGGAACACGATCCCGTAAAGTGTGCGAAAAGAGCCTTTTGGGAAATAAGCGATAAATACGACTCAAATTCAACCAAGGAGTAAAAGATGGCAAATCCAAAAAGGGGCAAAGAGCGATAATGAAAGAATTTTATCCGCAATTTTGGCGTCTTTAATAACGCAAGTCGCGGCAGAGCGTAATCAAAGCGCAGCCGCTAGCAAAAGATAAAATTTACGTCGCTTTCTGATTTAAATTTATATCGTATGTAGGAGCTAACATGAAAGCGCTATTTTTTATACTCGTATCGGCTCTGTTTTTGAAAGCCGCGAGCGTAAGCGAAATTTATTCTCTAGGGGCGCCTGCGTGCGATACTTACGATTTAAATTTTAAGAAATGCAGTAGCGGCGACGGCAAAGCATGCTATTTGGCGGCTTTAATTCTAAATAATAAATCTTGCGCACAAAAAAACGACGATTTGGCATTAGAATTTTTTGAAAAATCATGTAGTTTGGGATATGCCAAGGGTTGCATTTTTATGGGGCGAGCGTATTCGCTTACGTCTTTGGATAAAAAACACGCGAAAATCAAGACATATTACGAAAGAGCTTGCGAGCTAGACGCGAAATTTTGTGATGACTACGGGCTTTTATATTTTTATGGTGAAGGCGTAAAAAAAGACGAGCTTGCGGCAAAAGAGTATTTTAAAAAATCCTGCGATGCGGAAAATCCTGCAGGATGCGGGCACTTTGCCACATCTTTAAACAGAGAGAATGAGAATATAAATGAGGTTATGAAATTTTATGAAATCGGCTGCAACGGAGAGCATTACCCTTCGTGCTACGCTTACGGACTGCTGTTGTGGGCTAAAGTAGATAAAAATAAAGGCAAAAATTTTTGCAAGAAGGCTTGCGACAGGGGTAATGTAAAGGAGGCGTGCAAATGGGTGCTTGATATGAGCGAGGAGGAGGAAGAGCAAATTTTATATTTAAGGCAGTATTTGGAACTGGGCTGCAAAGACGGCAATGCGCAAATGTGCAAGGATTTAGAAAAAAGAGGGAATTAGGGCAGAATTTTAAATACTAAATTGCCCCACTTGCAAGCTCATGAAATTCGGACTTTAAAATTTAATCTTAATTGGGCTATAATCTTAGAATTAATATTCAAAAAGGAGTTTTTATGCAAACACAAAATAATTTTATAAACCGCGAGCTAAGCTGGCTACGCTTCAATACCCGCGTGCTGGAACAATGCAAAAAGGATATCCCGCTAATTGAAAAATTAAAATTTCTAGCGATTTACAGCACGAATTTAGACGAATTTTATATGATCCGCGTGGCGGGCTTGAAGCAGCTTTTTACCGCCGGCGTTATAACCAGCGGCGATGACGAGATGACGCCTCTTGAGCAGCTACGCGCGATCCGCTCCTATTTAAGAAACGAGCAAACCGAGCTTGAGCAGCAGTATTTCGGAATCCAAAAAGAGCTTTGCAAAAACGGGCTTTTTATCAAAAGCTACGACGAGTTGCAGCCCGAGCTGAAGCCGGTGGCGGACGAGTTTTTTTTCTCGCAGATAATGCCAGTAATCGTCCCGATCGCAGTGGATGCGACCCATCCTTTCCCGCATCTAAACAATCTCAGCTTCTCCCTCGCAGTCAAGCTCTGCGATGAGGGCGCGCCCGAGTCGGTGCATTTTGGAATGATTAGAATTCCGCGCGTGATCCCGCGCTTCGTGCAGGTCGCGCAAAACACTTACGTGCCGATCGGCACCATCGTAAAGCGCCATGCGGAGGAGATTTTCCCGGGCTACAAGCTTCTTAGCTCCGCAGCCTTCCGCGTTACGCGAAACGCAGATATCGTAATCGAGGAGGAGGAAGCGGACGATTTTATGATGATCCTAGAAGCGGGGCTTAAGCTGCGCCGCAAAGGAGCTTTCGTACGACTTCAGATCGAAAAGGACGCCGATGCCGAACTGCTGGAATTTCTAAATTCTCATCTTAAAATTTTTTACAAAGATATATATGAATGCGCCGTGCCGCTTACGCTGGACGGGCTTTGGGAGATCGCTTCTAATAAGGATTTTTCCTTTCTAGCCCATCCTCAGTATCTGCCAAAGACGCTGCCCCCCTTTAACGAAAACACCTCCGTTATGAGCGCGATGGAGAAGGAGGATATTCTGCTGATCCATCCTTACGAGAGCTTTGATCCCGTCCAAAAGCTCATCAAAGAGGCCGCGAAGGATCCGAAAGTCATCTCGATCCGCATGACGCTGTATCGCGTGGAGAAAAACTCCCCGATCGTCCAAAGCCTGATCGAGGCCGCAAGCGACGGTAAGCAGGTAACGGTGATGGTCGAGCTTAAGGCGAGGTTTGATGAGGAAAACAACCTGCACTGGGCGAAGGCGCTCGAAGACGCCGGCGCGCACGTGATCTACGGCATCACGGGCTTTAAAGTCCACGCCAAGGTAACGCAGATCATCAAAAAAGAGGAAGGCAAGTTAAAATTTTATATCCACTTAGGCACGGGCAACTACAACGGCTCTAGCGCTAAAATTTACACCGACGTGAGCTTTTTTACTTGCGGCGATCGCTTCGATAAGGACACGACGAATTTCTTCCACATCCTCTCGGGCTATAACAAAAACCGCAAGCTCGACAACCTCTCTATGTCGCCGATGCAGATCAAAGAGCGACTCCTTGCGATGATAAAAAACGAGGAGAAAAAAGGCTCTGCCGGCAGGATCATCGCTAAGATGAACGCTCTTGTCGACGGCGATATGATCAAGGCGCTGTATAAAGCAAGTGCGGCGGGCGTAAAGATCGATCTCATCGTGCGCGGCATCTGCTGCTTGCGCCCGGCGCTTAAGGGCGTTAGCGAAAACATCCGCGTGATCTCGATCGTCGGCAAATACCTGGAACACGCTAGAATTTTTTACTTCGCGCACGCCCAGCCCAGCCTATACATCGCGAGCGCGGATTGGATGCCGCGAAATTTAGAGCGCAGGCTGGAGCTGATGAGCCCGATTTACAACGAAAATTTGCAAAACAAGCTCAAAGAAATTTTAAAGCTTCAGCTAAGCGACAACGAGCTCGCATTCGAGCTGCAAAGCAGCGGCGAGTACCGAAAGATCGTGCCGAAAAAGGGCGAAGATAAGATCGATGATCAGGAATTTTTAGAAGCTTATTTTAGTAAAATTTATAAAAACATCCGCAAACACGACGAAAGCGGCACGGCACTAACTAAGCTTTTAAAGGAGAGCTAGACGTGGCCTCGGTTCTGCTAGGGCTAGTCGCGCGCTAAGCCCGCGCGCAAACCGAGATCATAAAATATTAAATGCAGAATTTTACGCCGTGAATGCGCGAGTAGATTTACAGAAATTTCAAAGGGATTGTAATGAAAAAATATCTTTATTCGATCGTTATGGCTACGTTTTGCATGGGCGGAGTCTTTGAAGACGCGGACAAGCTCTATGAGGACGGCGATTATCCTAAAGCGGTAAAAATGTGGCAGCGCAGCTGCGACGGTGGAGATACGCGAAGTTGCTATAGGCTCGGAAACTTATATCGATTCGGCAGGAACGTCACTCAAAACTATCAAAAAGCGGCGAATTTTTATCAAAAAGCCTGCGATGACGGAGATATGACCGGTTGCTATGAGCTTGCAGGACTATACTTTGAAGGCTATGGCGTTAGACAAGATTATCAAAAGGCGGCGAGCCTGCATCAAAAGGCTTGTGACGGCGGCAATATGTTTTCGTGCAATTTGCTTGCAATTTCATACGAATCCGGTATCGGCGTCCCAAGAGACAAGCACAAGGCTATGGTTTTGCGTCAAATGATTTGCGATAACGGTGATGCAGATATGTGCAATAACCTTGCATATTTATATAAAAACGGCGACAAGGTCGAGCAGGACTTGCAAAAGTCGGAGAGCTTATATAAAAAAGCGGCTGTTTTGTACCAAAAGAAGGCTCAAATAAATCAAAAGAAATGCGATGAAGGCGACTTATATGAGTGCCAGCGCCTAGCGGATCTATATATAGACGGCAGGGGCGTAGAGAAGGATTTCAAAAAGGCTGCGGATTTATACCAAAAGGCTTGTGATGGCGGCAGGGCGGCGGCGTGCTTGACTCTGGGAGACTTTTACAAAGCAGGTAATTACCAAAAAGCAGAAAGCCTATATCAAAGCGGGCTAAATTTGCTTAAAAATACTTGCGAGAGCGGGGATGCGGACTCGTGTAGTTATCTCGGG
>NZ_CALIMY010000150.1 GCF_938045205.1 uncultured Campylobacter sp. | reverse complement strand
ACGAATGCGCTGACGAGCTAATCTGCGAAGTAAGATCAAGCAACGCAGGCGGACATTTGGGGCATCATCACTAAATTTTGGATTTGGAATTTTGCTTGATCTGAAATTTAAAATTTGGTTCGATTTTTAAATTTTAAATTTTGCCCGCGCCGTGGAATTTAGGAATTTTAAAAATTTTACGCTCGTTGTGAAATTTTAAATCCTTTCGTATGGTGAAATTTTAAAATTCCGCTATGCAGACGCCGTTTCAAAATCAGGCACCGTGCGTGCAAAAATCGTAAATTTTACGCAGCGGGTCGGTGCATCATTCAAAACGGCGCCTATACGCATTTGCGGAATTTTCAAATTTGACTAGAACGGTAGGCTAGTGATTACGGCGAAACTTAGCGGACATCTAGGATGGTTTAATTTAGCCAAGCTATCCGTTTTTAATAGCGCCAAAATAACGCCCACGCAAATGCTACATTTTTAATTTAGTCAAGTATATCGCACCGCTAAATTTTAAAATTCCGCGCCGTAAATTGAGCTGTAAATCGAGCTGCAAATTTAAACTACTCTCAAAATTTACCTAAATTTCACTCATTATTTTCCTGCCGATTTGAGCCTGTTAAAAGCAAATTTGACGTATAATCTCGCGAAATTTCAGGGAGCCAAGGTGCGCAAAAACATAAAATACCTAATTTACAAGTTTCTTTTAGGCAATGTCTTTTTGGCAGTTTTTTTGATTTCATTTTACGTTGCTTCATTGCACCTCTCAAAACTTTTAAATGTTAATATAATAGACCTTTTGAAGGGATATTTTTTATTCCCGGGCGATATTCGTCTGCCTTTTACGACGGTAATTCTTGAGTTATTTTCCTTCTATATCAGTAGCAGTTTGAGCGATTTTTATGTCAAAGGCATCGATCGCAAGCTTAATGTTATATTTTTCATCGCCTTTGCGACGATAGGAATTTTAGCCCTTACCGCCATTATTCTTATCGCGACATTCGGTTTTATGATATATGGTATGGATTTAGATAAAAAACTAATGGCAATTTTATCCGCTGCGGCATTATTCATGGGCATCTGCTCAACGGTATATTTATTTCGCAAAAGCGATTACGAGCTCGGTAAATTTTTACAGATCATCAGCCGAAAAAGAAGCGGTGAGATCAATAAAAAGCTATTCCCTATCTTGCTGCTTATTATATCTGCAACTTGGTTGGGTCTTATCTTTTTTGCATCTAGATAAAGCTAAGCGCCCGTTTAATTTTGTCCGTCTGCGCTAAATTTAATAGGCGTAGATCGCCCGCACGGCGCGATGAAATTTTAAGCACGAAATACTTTTTTATCAAAATTTAAACCTACGCATTATAATTGCAGGAATTAAAAAGGACGGCAATCGGTTATGAAAAGAGATATATTAATCGCGATCTTAGGCTTACTTTGCGCCTTTATAGATATTAATTACATTGGTTTTCTTATCGCATTAAATTTGATAGTAGTCTTGGTTTGCGCCATTTTTCCTTTTATGAAAAAGAACTATATATTTTTTCTACTGCTTGTCGTAAATTTAGCTTTGTATTTGAATAATATCTACACCCCTTTTGAAAAGCCAGAGCTTTGGACTTATAGCATACCTGCGCTGGCAAATGCGACATATGTGCTAGTCGCTTTAGTTTATGCTTCGGGATTTGTCGCTTTTGTCCCGCTTGCGGCATATATCTATTTTTTATATTCGCTCTGCGTCGTTGCCTGCAGCATACGTGAAAAATTTCAAAGTTTACGCTAAATTTGCAATCAAAATTTTAAGCCGCTATTGCGTATAATTTCGCAGAATTTTAAGGATTGCGTATGAAAATATATTTCTACAAATTACTTTTAGGTATCGTACTAACGGGCGTATTTTCATTCTCGCTCGGTTTTACTTTATCGCACGTGGGCATCATATTAAATGCGGTTTTTGGCGCATCGCTATTGCCTTACGCTCCTTTTAAAGCCGAGCTCGCAAAAGCTATCCTAACGATAATCTCTGCATTTTATATCGCAAATAAAATTATTGATTTTCGCATTTTAGGCATCGATTGCAAGCTAAATTTTATATTTTTTATCGCCTTTGCCACGATAGGCGTGATTATCGTTTCTTTTCTGTCTTTGTTTTTGATTTTCGGCATGATCGTATGGCAGAAATCTGATACGGCATTTGCGGCGATGTGCCTATCCCTCGGATCGATTTGGACCGCTTGGCTATTTCATATCAGCGGATACAGGCTCGGGGCTTTCTTGCAAAATTGCAGCCCTAAAAGGAAATATAATATAGATAAAGTGCTAGTGTTCATCATAATAATAGTAGTTGCGCTAATTTTTATATCGGCAATAGTATTATAACCTTTCATTTTAAAATTTTAAACCAGCCGTAGAATTCGTTCGCTTCCAGGTGCGGATCGCCCGCGCGAGAAATGAAAAGCGGCCATAGCGCGGAATTTGCTCTAAAATTCCCCGCGTCCCTCATCTGCGCGCTGTAAAAAATAAGCGCATGGCTCGCAAACTGCGCAAACTCGTTAAACGAACTCGCCCCCGCCTCTATCATCATGATTTTTGCATCCGCAGGCAGCGACTGCGAGACCTCCACCTTACGATCCGCGACGCCGAAAAGCGGAATGCTCGCATCAAAATCCGAAAGTGCGCTGCGCGAGTATATCCAAACGTCGGGCGCGCGCAGCTTTAGGTTTTGCGGCGCAACGCGCGCGTCTAGCGCCGACATATCAGCACTGCCCACCAAAGCGCTAATTTCGTCAAATTTAGCCGCACGCACGTCCAGCGTCGGTCTGTCGGTGCGCACGGTCTGCCCGCCCACGCCTACGTAGTCGCACACGCTACGCAGCTCGTGCACGAACGCGCGCTGCTTCTCGCTGCCGATCCGCCCATGCACCG
>NZ_CALIMY010000149.1 GCF_938045205.1 uncultured Campylobacter sp. | reverse complement strand
CTTTTAAATTCAAGCAACAAGTAAATTTAAATTTGCAAATTTGATATTTGGATCTATTTGATCTGAATTAACCCTCAGTTAACCCAAAATCCATGGCAGTCTTTTTTGTACCACAGCTTGTTAATTGTTCAATCCCCTATACCCCGCCCATGCTAGCTCTGCATATGTTTTTAGCGCCTCAAACTTTCTCATTTTTTATCCTTTATCAAAAAAATGTTATTTGCTTAAATTTTTATTTATATCTATATTAAAGACTGTAAAAATATAATCTCTTACCTTATCGTAATTTTCTTCATTGAAAGAAAATATATGTATAGAATAAAGTCTTTCGTTATTTCGCCTATAATCAGACCAATGTATGTCTTCTGCGTATTCAAGATTTATTTGAAATTTTGGAAATATTTTCCAAAAATTTTTAAAACTTTTATTTTCATATCTATAAATTACCAAAAAAACTATAATTTCTAAAAATTCCGCAAACAATAATATAAATATTAAAAGTAATACACCTATTAAAGATATGCCAAAGGTTCCTTTAATAAAGCTAATTATGAAAAAACTAACCAAAAATACCTTACCAAAAATACTTGAAAATATCATATCTAAAAACCAGATTGCCTTAAAGGTTGTGTCGTTGTTAAATATTATATCTTCACTGCTAATTTCTTTAAAATTTTGATCATAATATGCAACTTTTGAATTATAAAAATAGGTATATTTTTTCTTTAAATTTATAATATTAAAACAATCAAATATCAAAAATGCAACTATCGCAAAGCCAAATTTTATTATCGTTTGTTTTG
This sequence comes from uncultured Campylobacter sp., assembly GCF_938045205.1. Classification (GTDB taxonomy): domain Bacteria; phylum Campylobacterota; class Campylobacteria; order Campylobacterales; family Campylobacteraceae; genus Campylobacter_B. Next base: position 10,935 of record NZ_CALIMY010000149.1, on the reverse strand, counting down.
TGTCGTCAAAATCTAAAATACCGCTTTCAAAATCGTCTAAGCAACTAATGCAAAACCCGGAAGCAGTAATCCAAAATATCAAAATAAACAAATAATGTAAAATCAAAGCAAAGCCAGAATAATCCCGCAAAACTAGTGGCTCTTTGTCGTAGTCCCTAGTCTCTTCTTTCCTTAGCGCAGCACCGGCTTTAAATTTATCCAAATTTAGCTCTTTATAAACGGAATTTCGATGCATTCTATACGAAAGGGGATTAAAATTTTATAAAACAGCAAGTGAAATTTCGGTTTTGCCGCTGCGACAAGATGCAGGTTGATTTGCGATTTTCAGGCGTAAAAAAAGCACTTCAAAAGCCTGCGAGCTGAAGCGGAATTTAGACGCAACGGCGGTGTTTTGCTTTGCAATTTGAGTTAAAATTTGATATGATTGTGCGAAATTTATATTGAACGGCTTTTTAAAATGAATAAATTTATAACCCAAAAAATAGGCGCGCTCGCGGGCTTTAGCAATGAAATTTTAAAAATTTTAGCATCGTTTGACGCGGATGTTTCGGATGTCAGGCTCGCTTTGCAAATTTCAAAAAACACCCCCTTTGCGGATAAAATTTTAGATTTAGCCTTTTGCGGTTTGTCTAAATTTAGCGTCGAGGAGCTCGCGAGGCAAAATTTCGGTGCCGCGGATGAGCAGTGCGATCCCCAAAGTACGAAGCCCATAGGATGCGGCCTGCAAGACGCCGCAGACGAGTGGCGGCAAAACGAGTGCACCTCGAGCGAGAAAAAAGGCACAGACTTAGCAGGGCAGGGCGACATTCTTAAATTTAATCATCCAAACGGCGCAAACGGCGTAAATTGCAGCGACGAGAATTTTAAATTTAACCTCTCGCAAGCAGCAAGCGATACGCAGCGGCAAAATCAGCACGCCGCTGCGAGAGCTGATTGCGCGCTAGGTTCGAGCATTTCCGCGCAAGCCGAACGAGCGCATAGACGAGAGCCGATACAAGCGCAGCAGCAAAAACAGGGGCAAGAATGGGAGAAGGCGCAGGAGCAGGGCGCCGCGGCACTAAAAACGCTAAATTTACAGCGAGCGTTTGAGCTTTACGGGCGCGAGCAGATGCGGGCGTTTTTTCTATTCGCGGTATTTGACGAGATGCTAAAGCCGAGCCTGCAGGCGTATCGCATCGATCGCGAAAAGCTCACGCAGGTCTCGCTGCTGCGAAATCTGCTTATGTTTTCGTGGATCAAATCCTACCCGCAGATTGAGCAAAGTATCCTCTCAAGCGTGATTTTAGTGGAGTTCGGGCGGGTTTTTATCGACGAGCAAGTGTGCGCGGCGGGCAAGGCGGAGGAATTTTACCACGCCATCAAAGGCTCGATCTTCCCGCAGGATTTTACCGACGTGGAGATGGAATTTAGCGGCACGAACCGCGAAAGCGTCTCGCACGCGCTATTTGCGCATTTCGGGCTAGAGCAGATCGCGCAGGACGCGCTGTATTCAAACGCCCCGGACGACGCGCCTTTTGAGAACAAATCCCGCTACGCGATGCTAAAGATCGCCAAAACCGCGGTCAATATCTATCATCACTTTGACGAGCTTAGCATCGACAACGCTTTAAATTTACTAGTCGAGTTTGGCTTCGAGCAGGAGGCGTTTTTAGAGGCTAAAGGCGAAATTTCGATATGAAAGAGTTCCTGCGCGCCTTTAACTCGGGCGTATTTGAAAGGGATCTTAGCGGCGAGCAAAAGGAGCTCGTGCGTAACCTCCTAAATATCGGCGCCATCAGCGCGCACAAAGGCAAGCTCTATCTAAACGACGGCTATGTTTTCGGCAGGCTCGACATCGCGCGCGACGGTACGGGCTATCTACAAAGCTTCGATGATCGCTTCAAGGCAGATCTCATCATCGAAAACAGATATTTAAGCGGCGTGCATCTGGGCGATCTGATCCTAGCAAAAATTTTAAGCTCAAGAAAGTCCCGCCTGCACGCAAAAGTGCTGATGTGCGTCAAGCCCGCATTTTTAACGAGCGTGGTTTATACCAAAAGCTTCGGGCGCGAAATTTTAGGCGTGAACGTTAAAACCGGCCTCGCAAATCCGCTCAAAGCCACGCAAAAATCGCTAAAGCAACTGCCGCCGAATACCCTTTTAAAGATCGATAATCTAACGAACGAAATTACCGAGGTGATCGGAAACTTAGCCGATCCCTTCGTCGATGAGAAAATTTCTTTAGCGATCTATGATAAAAACGACGAATTTAACGAAGCGTGCAAGCAGCAGGCCGCAAGCTTCGGCAGCGAAGTGGACGGGGCGCTGTATCCGCAGCGCGTGGATTTGCAGCATCTGCCCTTTTGCACCATCGATCCTATCGACGCCAAGGACTTCGACGACGCGATCTATTTTGACGTAAAAGAGCGCACGCTTTACGTCGCGATTGCCGATGTGAGCGAATATGTAAGCGAATACTCGCCGATCGATAAGGAGGCGAAATTTCGCGGTTTTTCGATTTACTTCCCGCACCGCTCCGTGCCGATGCTACCGCGCGAGCTTAGCGAAAATATCTGCTCGCTGATGCCAAATCTGCCGAGGCTAGCCTTTGTTTTTAAAATCTCTTTGGATGAAAATTTAAACCCGCAAAAAGAGGAGTTTTTCGAAGCGATCATAAGATCAAAGCGCCGCTACAATTACGACGAGGTCGATGAAATTTTACGTACCCGCAAGGCGCGCGAGCCTGAAATTTTAAACTGGCTCTTGCCGCTTAATGAAATTTGCGAGCGACTGCGCCGCGCGAGGCTGAAGCGCGGATTTGATTTCCGCACCAAGGAGCTTCGCATCACGCTTGATGAGCGCGGTTTTATAAGCTCCACTCGCTTTGAGACCGACACTCCGTCGCACAAGCTCATCGAGGATTGTATGCTGCTAGCCAACAAAGCCGCTGCGGCGCGCATCGAGCGGGGTATTTTTAGAAATCACGGCTCGGCGGAGCTTAAAAAAATTTACGCGCTGCTTGACGATCTGGCGCTGTTCGGCATCGACGCGCCGTATCAGAACAACCTTGCTAAAATGATCGGCGAAATCCAGGCTCAAGCCGATGCCATGGGGATCCGCGAGGAGGTCGATAAGCTCATCATCAAGGCTCAAAAGCGCGCCGAATACGCATCCGAATCGCGCGGGCACTTCGGGCTCGGATTTGATAACTACACGCACTTCACAAGCCCGATTAGGCGCTATTCCGATCTCATTTTGCACCGATTGCTAAAGGCGCAGATGAGGGGGGATGAGAAATTTTATAATTACCTGCTTTTAAACATAGACGCGACGTGTGCGCGGCTAAATGAGCTTGAGCGCGAGGCGGATAAGGTCGCGTTTGATTTTATGGACCGAAAATTTGCGCGCTGGGCCGCGGAAAATTTGGGCAAAAAATTTCGCTGCTACATCGACGAAAACGGAAATTCCGTCACCGCAAAGCTCGACGACAAGCTAAAGGGAGCTAAAATTTTGATTTCAAATTTCGCCGGCGACATTTTAACGCCCGTGCTAGTCGAGCTTACGGAAGCAAACATCGCTAGCGGAGTGATCTTAGGCAGGGTGGTAAAGAAAATCTGATGTATAGGAAAGAATTTGACGGGCTTATCGCAAGCGGCAGGGTGCCGAATTTCGTGCTTTTGCGCGGCGGAGACGATTTTTCAAACGAGCTTTACGCGCAGCGATTGAAGCAAATTTACGCCTCGGAAAATTTTTTGAGTTTGTATTTTTTAGAGTATGATTTTGATGCGGCGCGAAGCTTTTTGGAGCCCTCGCTTTTTGGCGGCAGCAACACGCTTCATATCAAAACCGCCTCGCTCATCAAAAAAGAGGAGTTGCGAAGGCTCATCGCGCTGTGCAAGGCGGACGCGAATAACCATCTAATTTACGAGCTAAACGATAGCGAAATTTCGGTTAGTGCGGATTTTATCAAGGAATTTGAACGAAACGAGGTCAGGTTTTTCAAACCCTCTGGCGTAAACGAAGCCATAGCGCTGCTTGCGCAAAAATGCGAGATGTGCGGGCTTTTTGCAAACACCGCCGCACTTAGTAGGATCTACGCCATACACAACGAAAGCCTGAGCCTGAGCGCGAGCGAGATAGAGAAATTTGCAAGTCTGGGGCTCGAGCTTAGCCTGCAAAACGTAAATTTGATGGTTTATGGCCTTAGCGAGGTGAGCTACGACGAGCTTTTTGATAAAATTTTCAGCCTTTGCGATTTTCGCGTAGATTTTTACAAAATGGCTCTGGGCGGCGGATACAACGAGATGGAGCTGATAAATTATTTCTACCGCCTTATTTATAGAATTTTTAGACTTCACGCTTACGTGAAAATAAACGGCAGATTTGATTTTAAGGCGGTTTTAGGCTACCAGCCGCCCCCTTCCGTGGCCGCACAGATGCAGCGCTACGCCACCAACTTTTCTACACGGACTTTTTATAAAATTTTCGCTCACTTAAACGATTTGGAATTTGAACTCAAAAGCGAAAAGAATGCGGCGAAGGATGAGCTTTTGCTCGCGTCGTTTTTGAGGTTGCAGCGCATGTTACTGAGTTCGCTCGGGCAAAAAGCAAACATTAAGTGAAATTTTAGTAATATCCTTTTGCATTTTTTGCAAAATCCTTGCCCGCAGACGCTGTTTGCGAGCTAAAATCCATAAGGAGAATTTATGAGAAACTACGAGGTTTTATTCATCGTTAAGCCCACGCTTACCGACGATGAAGTTAAAACAAAAGTCGATTTCGTCAAAGAAATCATAACCAAAAACGGCGGAGAGATCGCTTCCGTAATCGAAATGGGCGCTAGAAAGCTAGCCTATAAGATCGATAAATATGAGCGCGGAGTTTATTTCGTAATCTATTTTAAGGCCGAGCCGAGCTTGATCTCCGAACTTGTTAGAAATCTGCGCATCACCGAAGATATCATTAGATTTTTGACCGTCAAATATGAGACTAAGCGCGAAATTTCCGCTTGGGACAAGCTAAGCAAAGGCATCAAACTAAGCCCTGCGAAAAAAGAGCGCGAGCCAAAAGCGCCGGTAGAGCCAAAAGAGCCTGAAGAAGCAGCCAAAGAGGGCGAATAAAGGATAAAATATGTTTAATAAAGTAGTTTTGGTAGGTAATTTGACCCGAGATATCGAGCTTAGATATCTGCAAACGGGCACTGCCGTAGGCAAAACCGGTATCGCCGTCACTCGCAGATACAATAGCTCAAACGGCGAGAAACGCGAAGAAACGTGCTTTATAGACATAGATTTTTTCGGTCGCACGGCCGAGATCGCAAACCAATACTTGCGAAAAGGCAGTAAAATTTTGATCGAAGGCCGTTTGAAGCTAGATCAGTGGCAGGATCAAAACGGACAGAACCGAAGCAAACACTCTATCAGCGTAGATACGATGGAGATGCTAGGAAGCAATCAAGGTGGAAGCGGCGGCTATAATCAAGGCGGTAATTACGAGGGCGGCAATTATGGTGGAAGCTCCGGCGGCTACGGCGGAGGAAATTCTAGCTATGGCGGCGGCGGCGGTAATTACGGCGGCGGAAATAGCTATACTAATAGACAAAACTCAAATTCTAGAGGCGCAAAAAACGATTACAACGCGCCTAAACAAAAAGAGCAGAGTTACGAAAGCACGATTCCGGAAGTCGATGTCGATGCCGATAAGTACGATGACGGCAACGACACGATCCCATTTTAATTAAGGAAAAATCATGGCAGATAAGAGAAAATATACTAGGAAGTATTGCAAATTTACGGAAGCAAAGATCGAATTTATCGATTATAAGGACACAGCGCTGCTAAAGCACTGCCTAAGCGAGCGCTTTAAGATTATGCCGCGCCGCTTAACCGGCACCAGCAAAAAATACCAAGAGATGGTAGAAAAGGCTATCAAGCGCGCGCGCCAAGCAGCCCTCATACCTTACATCGTCGATCGTAAAGACGTGGTCGTAAATCCATTCGAAAATCTTTAAATTTTAGCGGTACAAAGCCGCTAAAATTCCCCCTATTTTAAACTCTAAATTTTAAAATTTAAGCCCGCTCTTATATATATAATTCCACCTATATTTTTTCAAAGGAGAAATTATGGCAGAGAATGAACATCCGGATCATTTAATGTGCCCATTTTGTGGCAAAGACGACATCAAATACGGAGCAATCGTATGCGGTGGGTGCCAGGCGGAGATATCTTATCGCAGACCATGGATAAAGACACTTCTTGGTTCTATAGTTTGGCTTTGGTTTATAGGAACTTTTACTAAAGATAGTGGTACAATATTTTACATCATCTTAGCTATAGGAGTTATAGGTATAATTGCTTCTATTTTTATGGCGCGAGATCACAGTCCACAATTTAATAGGATTATGAAGCACGTTAATTAGTCTATGTCGCCGTCCGCTGACAGATAAATTTTTGTAATTCTCTGATTAAATTTAAATTTGGGAGCATTACGCTACTTAAATTTTAAAAGATAGATTATGAATTTTCTCTAGGTTTTCTTGCTGGTAGTGGTGCTTTTGATGGACTTGCAGCTGCGGTTATCGTTTTTGGCGTCATAGCCATTTTGGGTGGTTTTAATGCCGTTATAGCTTCCATTCCTGCTTTTATAGTGTTTTGCGTTGCAAAGGCATTTTAGAAGGCTTGACTTCTAACGTAAATAATAGATTTGTTACCCTTGTCGTTCCGATCGCTGGAGCTTTAGTGCTAGCATACTTTACGGCTGATGCTGTTTATAAAAGTGAGCAGGTAAAAGATGCCGAGCACGAAGTGCAGAAGCAACAAAGTATGACGCAGTAATATAAAGTCTATTATATCCAGCAAAGTTTGATGTTTAGCGGCTACGGCGTGACGATCGACGGCAAGTGGGGCAAAAAGACTATGCGAGCGGCGCAGAAATACTCTGGCTCGTCCGCGACCTCGATCGACGAGCTTTATGAGGCGGTCAGGGCTAAAAAAGAGGGCAGAAGATAAAATTTAAATCGCGAGCCGAGCCTCGCACTAAATTCTTAAATTTACTCGCTTTATATACGTCTTATCGGGCGCTTCAAAACAGATTATGCCGCTTGTAAAATTTCTTAAGTCCGCTTGAGGCGTAAATTTTAAAAATGGAGCTTGAGCGTTTTTGAGGTAAGCGGACGAAATAAACTTGCTTGTGCGTGGACTATGTTAAATTTAATAAATTTAGCTGTAAGGCGCGACGGAATTTACGCTATTTGCGGCTTGCAAGTGGGATAAATTTAAGGGCGCGATTTTTACGGGTAAAATTTTATGCGCGACCGATGAGGCGCGCGGTTTTCTATAAAAGTTTAAATTTCTTATGCTCAAAGTGGTATTTTTTCTGCGAAATCGCGTTAAATTTAAGGCTATCTATCCTGGAAAAGTTAACGGCGTATTCCTTTAAGCAAGCGAGGATGAAAGAGAAGCGGTAATTGCCATTTTCGTAAAATATCTCGCTCGTTATTATTTCGCCTGCTGCCGCGCCGCATCTTTGATCAGAGCTCATAACGCATTTTAGTTCATAATATCCATTTTGCAAATCTCCGATGTAAAATTTCAAATGCAACTTTTCATTAATTTGCTTTTTAGGTAGCAATAGCGCATCGTTGAAATTTATGCCCGCAAAAATTCTTTCTAGCGTATGCATATTTTTATGCAGCCCTGCTAAATACGCCTCGTATCGCCGCTGCCTTAAGGCATATTCGCTATCTTTTATATTGCCCTTGATCCAATCTAAGTCAAAATATATCACTTCAATCTCTTTGGTTTTAAATTTGTCGTTACCCGTTCGCTACAGCCCCAAGAAGTTCTCATCGTTTTTGATCTTTTCGATGATATCGAGCGTGGCGTAAAACTCATCGTAGAAATATGGCATCTCGAGCTTGAAAAATTTAAAATTTAGCCCCTCCAGAACCTTGAGCGAGTGTTTGTTTTTGAGCAAAAATATGAAAAATACCCCGTCTTTTTCCAGCGCGTTGAGGTAGTTTATTTCGCTTATATTGGCGCGCAGGATCTCGGCGTCAAGGATGACGACGTCGGCTACGTAGATGAAGTCGTTTAGGTGCCTCTTCGCGCTCTCCCAGTTGGAGTTTGGCATCACTTCGCAACCAAGCCCGCTCAAAAAATCTCGCAGCTCCTCGAAGATCGCGCGGTTTTTGTGCGTGATTATGACGTTGTAGTCGTATTTTTTGGCGCTAAAGCTCTGCTGCGCGAAGCAGCTAAGCACGGCATCCATTTTGATAAAGGTTCCGCGCCCGTCGGCTCCAATACTTGGATGCGAACCGAGTGCACGCAAATGGGTCTGCGCCGAAGTAAGATACTCATCATCCGTGCTAGCAGCGCTTTCTAGCGCACCTTTAAGCGCATAGGTGCGCGGATCCTTTAGCTCGCGATCGATACCTACTCGAACATCGAGCTTGATAGAGCTCATATTCGCTCTAAGTTCCTTACTGCTAAATTCCACGCTTACGCGGATCGGTTCAGCAATATTTTGTAGGAAAAACTCGCACGCGTCAAAAACCGCGCTAGTGAGATTTAGCACCTCGCCGCCGTAGATACGTGGCAGCTGCGGCGGGAAGCTAAGATATAGCGTGCTGTCGTATTTCGTGCACTCCTCAAATAAAATTTCGCTTTGGAATTTTAAAATTTTTAAAATATCGATCTGCGCGATATCCTCGCGTCTAGGCACGACGGAATCACTTTCTTTGGCTTTAGGCGCAGCGGAGAAAATTTTGCCGCTTACGGCGGGCTTTTTAGCAAAAAATTTTCTTGCCGCAAAGCCTGCCGTCGCAGCCAATATTGCTAGCGCGCCTAAAACCACGGCTTTCATAGCACAAGCATCCCATCGCCATAGGAGTAGAAGCGGTATCTTTGCTCCACTGCGATGCGGTAGAGCTCAAGCGTGCGCTCAAGCCCGATGAAGCTCGCTACGAGCATTATCAGCGTGGATTTGGGTAGGTGAAAATTTGTAAGCAAAAAATTCTGTCTTATCGGCGGGTTGCCCGGGTGCAAAAACAGCTCGCAGATTCCGCTGCTTTGCCCGTTGCGCGCAAAATTTTCGATCGTTCTCGTAACGGTCGTACCCACGCCTAAAATTTTTCGTTCGCTTTTTAGAATTTGCGCGGTCTGCGGCGGGATGGAATAGAGCTCGCCGTGCATCTTGTGCTCGCGCAGATCCGCTACTTCCACGGGCTTGAAGGTGCCCGCGCCCACATGCAGCGTGATGAAGTGGATATCGTGATTTTGACGCAAATCCGCAATCATCTCGCTATCAAAATGCAAGCTCGCGGTGGGTGCGGCGACGGCGCCTTGCTCGCGCGCGAAGATGCTTTGATACCAGCTTTCGTCCTGCTTGGTATCGGTGCGCTTGATATACGGTGGCAGCGGCACATGGCCGATACGTTCGCAAATTTCAAAAACATCATGGGTGTTTAAAGCTTCGCCGCCCTGCTCAAACTGCACGATGCGAAGCCCGCCTTCCATCAGCTCGCAAACGCGCGCTTCAAAACCGCTTTGAAATTTTAATTCGCTGCCTACTTTGACGCTGCCGCGAATATAGGCGCCAAATTTATTGCCCTCAAGCGGCGAGTTTAACAGAAGCTCGATCTTGCCACCGCTGTTTTTGTGACCGAAGAGGCGCGCCTTAATCACTCGCGTGTCGTTGAAAATAATATCGCAGGGCGGCAGGGCGTCCGCCAGATCGCCGAAGTGCGCGTGCGTGATCTGCTGCTTGGCGCGGTCGTAGATCAGTAGGCGCGCGCTTTGTTTGGGCATGACGGGAGCGCTTGCGATGAGCTCGCTAGGAAGCTCGTAATCGTAGCTGCCAACTAAATTTAGATCCGCCATCTCACGCCTGCGCTACGTCCGTGGAATTTTCGCCTTCGTCATCCTCGGGCTTATACGGATTTATCATTTTGGCGATGAAGATTGAGAGCAGATAAAGTGCAATTAGCGGAGTTGCGAGCATAAACTGGCTAAGCACGTCCGGCGGCGTCATCACCGCCGCAAAGATGAAAATAATGACGATTGCGTAGCGGAAAAAATCGCTCAGGCTTTTATTTGTTACAAGCCCGATCTTAGCGAGGAAAAAGGTTACTATAGGAAGCTCGAAGCTGATGCCGAATGCGACGACGAGCTTAGCGAAAAAGCCTACATATTCGCCGATTGTAGGCATCGCAGTAAATTGCTTGGCGCCAAAATTTACCAAGAAATTAAACGCGACGGGGATTACGAAAAAATAGCAAAACGCCGCGCCTAAAAAGAACATAATGCTCGCGCCACTAACGAAAGGGATGACATATTTTTTCTCGTTGTCGTAAAGTCCGGGCGCTACGAAAAGCCACACCTGCCAGAAAATTATCGGCATCGCTAGAAGTAACGAGGTGAAAAACGATACCTTCATCGCAGTAAAAAAGGTCTCGCCAAGCTGGGTAAAGATGATCTCACTGCCTTTAGGAAGCACGCGCACCAGCGGACGGGTCATAAAGCCTAAAATATCTTCCCAAAAGCCGAAGCACGCGATGAAAAGGACGATGACGGACAAAACGCAGATAACTAGGCGCTTGCGAAGCTCGGCTAGATGCGGTTTTAGCTCTTCAAACATTAAATTTCTCTCTCATTATGATTTTTGCGTATCGCTATTTTGCGCGGAATTTTGCATAGAATTTTGCGCATCGCCGTTTAAATTTGCATTTAAATTTTCCGCGCCGTTTTTCGCTTCACCGCTTGCATTCGTATTTTGTGTGGAATTTTCTGCGCTGCCCGCGCTCGGCATGGAATTTTCGCTTTCGTTTTCGACGCTAGAATTTTTGTCTTTGCCTCCGGTGCTAGAATTTGTTGCGTCGCCGGCGGAGCCTTGCGCAGAGTTCGCGGCGCCCGAGCTTTGCGCGGAATTTTCGCCGCTCGAATTTGACCTTAAATTTG
>NZ_CALIMY010000148.1 GCF_938045205.1 uncultured Campylobacter sp. | reverse complement strand
CACTTTTTTATAAATGGCAATATCTCCATATCCTGAGTAAAATCTATGCTAAAAATAATGCTGCCATCATCTAGCTTCTTTTTAAATTTTTGAGTTGGGAAAAACAGCTTCATACCCTCCTTAAAATATATAGCCACTTTCGGAGAAGCTTTTAATAGCGCTATTCGCGTTGTCTCTGACGGTAAGCTCATAGCATTTTGTATTTTATTAAAATACGTTTCATATTCCTTTAAGATCTTTCCTTCGTCTTTTGCTAAGCGATACAATAAAAGCCACTCTTAAAAGTCTAAAATTTCCATCAGCATCCTCAATAGCCAGATACCAATTACTATCGGTAAAAACTATCTTTAGACATTTCGCATCGGTTAAATTCTCCATTTTACCTATATATTTATACTTGATATTTCGGCATTCTTTATTTTTAACGGCATTTCGAAGCTCGCTTAAATATCTTCTACTTAGCTCGTCTTGCAAAACCTTCAAAGGATTGGTTCTAAATAAAAATACGTCCGAATCCTCTTTTAATTGTTCAGATACCTTCTCTTTTTCATATTTATCTAAATCGTTAAACAACCTAGGATCATTTTCGTTTAATAAACTAATTAACCAGCCTAGATCATTGCCATATTCTAAAAGACATTTTAAAACGCCGATTATATCTTTGTTTTTGTCGTATACCCTTAATACTTTTACCGGTCTCTTGCCATGCCCTATGAGCTTGCTTTCTATCCTAAAAGCGTCTGGAAATAGCTTGTCGATTTCGCCCATATACCTTCTAAGCGTTCTTTCCTTAATCCTTAACTCATCTAAAAGCTCTGTATCGGTAAGATAAATTTCTTGCTTTGCAACTAACTTTTTTAAAATTTCAAAGATAACTATCGTTTTATTGTCTGCATCTGATGACATTATAACTCCTCGTATTCTCTAAATCTTGCGTGTTTAAATTCTCGTTTAATTACGGCTTTGCCGTTTTCTACCTGCTCGCTTACGATGCGGTTAGTAGTCGCATATACGACGATCAGACCCATACTTTTAGCAAATCTTATCATATTATAAGTCGCTCCGAAATCACCCTGCACCAGCAATACGTCGCCCGCTTTTGCCTGCGATCTAAGCCTATCTTTATAAATTTCAACGATTTTTATTACACTTTTTTCGGACGGATCGATATCGCTCCACATTGCATCGGCTATATTTACGAATTTGCCGACATCTAAATTTTTTCTCGCGTCTTCTTCTTGTTCCTGCGTCAAGGCGTGATTCATTAGCATAAAGAGGGTTTTCATTGTTTCGACTTTCTTTGTAGTACAAAATGAATTTTTCTCATCATTTTAACTTTTTCTATATATCCTTGTATATTGTCCACACTATTTTTTGGGTCAGAATTCGATCTCCGATCCCCATCGGCAAGCTTATGAGCGATATTAATCCTAATATTATTGATTTTGAAATATACTTCCGCCACCTTTTTATGTTCGGAATTATAATTTTTGCTTCCTCCATACT